>NZ_JASDDJ010000002.1 GCF_030407455.1 Psychrobacter sp. 5A.1 | reverse complement strand
TCAAGCCATTTATGTGAGACGAGTGACCTTAAAGAATGGTATCCCTTTAACCCTCATTGTCGCCAAAGAGACCAATCTGCCTACAGCCAGAAACGTCAGTTTCGCTCAGCAACATACCATCACTTTGTATAAAGGAAGTACTATGAAAGCGACTACTCAAAAAGGTTTTACCTTAATCGAATTAATGATCGTTATTGCTATCATCGGTATTTTAGCTGCGATCGCTATTCCACAGTATGGTAACTATACATCACGTACTCGAGCTGCCGCTGCCGCTGCCGCTGCAGAGCTTGCTTCGATAAAATTAGCGGTCAATGAATGTGTCGCTCTTACTAATGCGATTGTAGGTTGTAGCGCTGGTACTAATACTATTCCAGCTATTACAGATTTCACTACTACTTTAAATGTTACGGCATTAACCTCGGTGACAGATGGTGTTATCACTGCAACTACTGGTGCAACTGATACTGCAGGTACGGCTTTAACTTACATTAATACACCTACTATAGCCAATGCTTCTAGTATGGTTTGGACCAATACGGGTACAGTCTGTAACTCTACCCGTGGATTCAAGCCAAGTACTGGAAATTGTCCATAATTTTATATTTAGATATCTTAATAAAAAAGGCCAAACTATATAAAAGTGTTCTGGAATAACAACATGTCTATCATACATTTAAAACAACATTCTAGACTGGCATTGACCGGTTACCACTTATTGTATTCTGTAGTCCTTAGCATCATGATCGCTGCTATCATTTATTTCATTTGGTATCCTAATCATCTTTATCAAGCGACTGGTGTTTTGATTACAGCGTTAATGATGGTTGCTCTTAATTTAATCGTCGCACCGCTATTGACCTTCATCATCTATAAAGACAATAAACAAGAGCTTGCTCGTGATTTGTTAGTAGTATTGGTGCTACAGATAGCGGCATTGAGCTATGGATTATATATTGTCGAGGCTGGTCGGCCAAATTATTTAGTATTTGCAGTGAATGATTTTGAGGTAGTGAGCTCCTTTGATAACGAATGGGCTCGAAAGAGCCTCAGTACAGAGCTGAATGCAGTAGAGTCCTTAGGGTTATTTGAGAAACCCAAATTTGTTTATTCTGTTGGCTCAGATGAGAAGAAGACTAAAATAATTGAAAAACCTAAAGAGTTTTTTATGAGAGTGCCTACTATCTATAGAACCGATAGCTATCAGGAGATTGCAACGGCAGCTAATGTAATCCAGAGCAAAGCTAGACCGTTAAATATATTAACTAATAATAATAATGCTCAAAAAGTACAAGACCTATTGCGTCATTATCCTGATGCAAATGGCTGGCTACCACTAAAAGCAACGGTACTTGATATGGTAGTATTAACAGATAGCAAGGGTATAGTTCTTGATATTGTGGATTTGCGACCTTGATAAGTAGGACGCCTTATTTAAGTTTTTTATAGATAATTGTAAGGATAATCATGAAATATGTTGTCGGTGCTATGATGATTAGTGCTCTTATTTTTTTTCTTATTGCTTTGTTTGTAAATGGTATTGGTGTTATACCTTCTCAAAGTATATTGAAATATGGTTGGGTTGCTTGGGGCGTACTAATGTTATTATGCTACCCTTTAGCTAAAAAAATCATGGTTTAAGCTGTGGAATATCGTTTATACACCGATAAAAAAGTAATAGCCTTTGAAGCTATATGAATCTCAAAAAATGAGTAATAAAAAACCATTTAACGTTATCGTACCGTTAAATGGTTTTAGTATCTAAAAATGTATTATTATCAACTACTTCTCTAAATACTGAATCTTACCTTCCACGCCATCCCATTTTTCAGCTTCTGGCATTTGCCCTTTCATTTCTGTAATATTTGGCCATTTTTGCGCCAACTCTTCATTGAGCTGAGTGAACATCTCTTGCCCTTTTGGCACTTCATCTTCTGAGAAGATGGCATTTGCCGGACATTCAGGCTCGCATAGCGCGCAGTCGATGCACTCATCAGGATCGATGACGAGGAAGTTTGGGCCTTCATAAAAGCAGTCCACAGGACAGACTTCTACACAGTCGGTGTATTTGCAAAGGATGCAGTTATCTGTAACGACAAAGGTCATAGTGATGTCTACCTGTTATTGGCTTAGGGCTAAATAGAATAGATTAAAATAAAGCGTATTTTAACGCCTTTACGACTAATTGACAATTCCCTTTAATGACTAATGATTTTCTTTAGATGATACAGTAAGTCATGTGCTTGCTTGGGTGTCAGGCTATCAGGGTCGATAGCACTTAACTCGTCTTGCAAGCTAAATAGCTGATTTTGTTTTGGATTATCTATGATGCTTGGTGCTTGAGTGATATGAGTCGCCAGTTGCTCTAGAGTAGCATCATTATAAGCCACTTGTCGTTTATCCTTTACTGACTTAGCTAAGTCATTTTTATCATCAGTGGTTTTTACGTTATCTGCTTGTAGATTGTCTAACTTTAAATTATCTATTAAATAACGTTTGGCATCATTCAGCACTTGAGTGGGAATACCAGCCATTTTCGCTACATGTAGCCCAAAGCTAGAGCTTGCTGCACCGTCGCGGATCTGATGGAGTAGTAGTACCTGGCCATCGATTTCACTGGCGGCGACATGGACGTTGCGAATACTAGCATGATGAGTTTCGCTACTCTCTACTAAATCTTCTGCCAATTGCGTCAGTTCAAAATAATGAGTGGCAAATAACGTCAGGCAGCCAATCTCGACTAGGCGATTGACACAGGCGTGGGCAATGGCCAGACCGTCAGTGGTGGCTGTGCCGCGTCCGACTTCGTCCATTAATACGAGCGATTTATTCGTTGCTTGGTTTAAGATGTTGGCTGTCTCAATCATCTCTACCATAAAGGTAGATTTACCACCCGCCAAATCATCAGCTGAGCCGATACGGGTAAAAATGCGATCAATATCACCAATATGAGCATGCTCAGCTGGCACAAAGCTCCCGCAATGAGCGAGCAGAACAATCAGTGCGGTTTGGCGCATATAGGTGGATTTTCCACCCATGTTAGGACCAGTAATAAGAAGCAGCCTTTCTGGATTCTCAGTGCTACCTAACGCACAGTCATTGGCAACAAAGTGGTTTGTACTTAATGAATTGCCATTCCGATTAGTCGCGTTCGTTTGATTTAATGCCGCTTCAACCACAACATGGCGACCTTGTTCAATATTGATGCTGGTTTGATTGTTATCGTTCACACTATTTTCAGCATCATTATTCATTACTGGACGCTGCCAATTATAATCCAAAGCGAGCTGCGCCCAATTACTCAATACGTCTATCTGCGCGATGGCGGCGCTAAGCTGTTGCAGTTTGGCTAAATGACTGCTCAAGACGGTTAATAGCTCTTGATACAACTGTTTTTCCCGAGTTAATGCCAAAGACTGTGCGCTTAGATATTCGGTTTCGACCTCTTTTAGCTCATCAGTGATAAAGCGCTCACTGCTTTTGAGCGTCTGCCGACGGATAAAATGTGCGGGTGCATTTTTCGCCTGCATTTTGGGCAGCTCAAAATAAAACCCACTGACTTTATTAAAGCCAACTTTCAGACTGGGCAGCTGGTTGTCCTGACGGGCGCGCTCTACCATTTCGTCCAATGTCATTTGGATGTTGTCATGGAGGTGAGTGAGGCGATCAAACTCTTCATCGTAGCCTGCTGCCAACATGCCACCATCACGAATATGGGCAGGTGGCTCTATGATGATGGCTTGCTCAATCAGCTCGGCGACGGATTGAACAGCAGGTAGTTGAGCTGGCAATTGCTGCATAAGCATCGGTAGTAGGCCAGCGTCTTCATGACTGATACCTGATACTGTCAATAGAGTAGTCAGCTGGGCGCTACTGGCAATACCATCGGCCAGTTTGCGTAAGTCACGAGGTTTGGCGCTCATGAGACCGATACGGCTACTGATTCGCTCAATATCGCCAATGGTATTCAGCGTTTCGCGTAAGTTTGTCACCAGTGAGCTATCTTTTGAGCTTTGAGCAGATTGGGTTGAATGACCCTCTGTATTCAATAGAGATGCTATCGCGTCCAAACGCATATTGATACGTGAATGCTGACGAAGTGGACGTTTCATTTGCTGCACGAGCAGTCGCTTGCCCATCGGAGTTTGACAGTGGTTCAGCACGGATATTAATGACGTTCCGTTGCTACTCACAGGGGTAAATAGCTCAAGGTTCTGCTGGCTATTGGCATCGATAATTAAGTAATCATCATTGTATTCGACGATGAGTTGATTGACTTGTGGCACATGGCGTTGCTGGGTTTGCCGCGCATAGTGAATCAGCGCGGCACAGCTAGATTGGCTCAGTGGTGCATCGTTAATACCGAGACCATCGAGACGTTGAACCCCAAACTGCTGGCATAAGGTCGAGCTGGCATGCTCAGGATGAAAATCATTGGCAGCGACTTCTATAATAGGACAGTCCAGATTTTGTCGTAACCACAGTAGCCATTCTGCATCAGTACCGCCATTACTATCGCTGAGTGCTTCGCTAACGATACATTCACTGGGCGCAAAGCGTGCCAAGACGGTGAGCATCTGGGTTCGTAGACCTTCAATATCGTCACTATATGCACTGAGTGTTTGAGTGGTCAACGTTCCAGCGGCCAGATCCATTTGGCTAATGGCTGCTTGTAGAGGCTGTTTGTTATTGCTATTAGGTTTTAAGGTAGAAACCGCTATATCGATGGCCACTACGGTCGGCGTATGATTTGGTGCAATCAAGGCATCATCTGTAATCGTCCCTGCTGTAAGCGTTTTGACCACTTCGCGGCGCATGATGCTACCAGCGGCCGATTTACTTTTGTCTTTCTTTTGCTTATCACCCATTGTAGGGGTACTGGGTTTGCTACTTATACTATCAGAGGTTGATTCGTCAATTTGCTCACAGACCACGACTGTCTGCCCAGCAGCGATTAATCGTGCCATATAGCTATCGGCAGCATGGAACGGCACACCTGCCATGGCAATCGTGTTGCCCGCTTTATCCGTACCACGGCGAGTGAGCGTGATGTCCAATATTTGCGCCGCCCGCTTGGCATCATCAAAAAACAGCTCATAAAAATCACCCATCCGGTACAGTAGCAGTGCTTGTGGATAGTTGGCTTTCATGGTTAGATACTGCACCATCATTGGCGTATGATCTGATAAATGGTAGACAGTCTCGCCTACGTTTAAACAATCAGATGTCTCTGGTCTTGATAAAGACGTGTCTGATGAAGTAGGAGTCGATGGGTGATTTTGAACGGACGGCTTTACGGTCATGCAGAGTCTCTTATAGGCTTAAATGAAATAGGGCTTAAATGAATGGTTTAAGTGAATTGAAGACACGGCCTAGGTATCAGATAAAAAAGTAAATGAGCAAAACATCGGATGATAATGTCGTAGGGTTTTGGTTGAATGATACCAAAAGGCCTTCACTAATAATGCGTCATCACGAGCGAATCAAACTATAACAAATCTAAAAAATATAAGGGTATAAGTGCCATTTTAACACGTCCTGTGGTGCTTTTACGTCGGCAAATATCTACTAGCTGCCCTTGTATCCATCAGCGTCATAACCATATATAATGACGGCACACTTAATTGGGCAATACTTCATTAGGCGATACTTCATTAGATAGTACTTAGTCGGGTGATGACAAGGCAATGAGCTAAGCCTTGGCTAATGCGCACTAATTATCGAATATTTCCATAGGTCAAAAAATTATGTTATCAAAGATTATAGGCAATGTCGTTGGCACCAAAAATGACCGCGAATTAAAGCGAATGCGTAAAGTGGTCAGCAAAATCAACGCAAGAGAGGCTGAAATACAAGCCCTGTCTGATGAGCAACTACAACAAAAAACTGAAGAGTTTAAAGCACGTCATCAAAAAGGCGAAAGCTTAGATGCGTTATTGCCAGAGGCATTTGCCGTCTGCCGCGAAGCATCATTACGTGTCAATGGTATGCGTCACTACGATGTGCAGCTGATAGGTGGTATCACCTTGCACGAAGGCAAAATCGCTGAGATGAAAACCGGTGAAGGTAAAACCCTGATGGGCACCTTGGCCATGTACCTAAACGCTATCAGTGGTAAAGGTGTGCATCTGGTCACGGTCAATGATTACTTGGCCGCGCGTGATGCTGAATTGAACCGTCCGTTGTTCGGATTTTTGGGCATGACGGTTGGCGTTATTTATTCGCAGCAGCCACCACAAGAAAAAATCGCCGCTTACCAAGCCGATATTACTTATGGTACCAATAACGAATACGGTTTTGATTACCTACGCGATAACATGGTGTTTAAGCTGGAAGAGAAAAAACAGCGTTCGCTGAATTTTTGTATTATCGATGAAATTGACTCGATCTTAATTGATGAGGCTCGTACACCGCTCATTATCTCAGGTCAGGCTGAAGATTCATCACGCATGTACGCGCTGATTAATACCATTATTCCTGTGCTCATCCGTTCAAAGGACGAAGAAGCAAACAAGAATAACGAAGAAGAAGATTTCTGGATTGATGAGAAAAACCGCCAGATTGAGATTAGCGAAAAAGGCTATGAAAAAATCGAGCGCTTCTTAATCGAAGTCGGTGAACTTGGTGAAAATGAAAGCTTATATAGCCCAAGTCGCTTGCCATTATTGGCTCACGTTCAAGCTGCCATTCGTGCGCATCATGTGTTTGTCAAAAACGTCCACTATATCGTGGATGAAGGCGAAGTGGTTATCGTTGATGAAAATACGGGTCGTACCATGCCAGGTCGCCGCTGGTCAGAAGGCTTGCATCAAGCAGTAGAAGCCAAAGAAAACGTTGAGATTCAAGCAGAAAACCAAACACTTGCAACGACGACATTCCAGAACTATTTCCGTCTGTATGACAAACTGTCTGGCATGACGGGTACTGCTGATACCGAAGCGGCGGAGTTCAAATCTACTTACGATTTAGATGTCATTGTCATTCCAACGCATGAGCCAATTGCTCGTATTGATATGGATGACCAGATTTTCTTAACCAAGTTAGGCAAATACAAAGGCATTATTCGCGAAATTAAAGAAATTCAAGCCAAAGGTGCGCCAGTACTGGTTGGTACGGCGACGATTGAGGCCAGTGAAGAATTGTCTTACTTGCTCGATCAAGAAGGCGTCAAGCACAATGTCCTAAACGCCAAACAGCATGAGCGTGAAGCAGAGATTATCGCACAGGCAGGTAGCCCAAAATCGGTCACGATTGCGACCAATATGGCAGGTCGTGGTACCGATATTATCCTTGGTGGTAACTGGCAGTCATTTATTGAAGATATTGATTCGGTTAGTCCAGAAGAAATGCAACGTCTAAAAGCCCAGTGGCAAATCAAGCATGATCAAGTTGTGGCAGCTGGTGGTTTACATATCATTGGTTCTGAGCGTCATGAATCACGCCGTATCGATAATCAGCTACGTGGTCGTGCTGGTCGTCAGGGTGACCCTGGTATGTCGCGCTTCTTCTTGTCATTAGAAGATGATCTCATGCGTATCTTCGCAGGCGATCGCGTGGTCAATATGATGCGTGCGATGGGTCTCAAAGAAGATGAAGCCATCGAACATAAAATGGTATCCAAATCAATTGAAAACGCGCAAGGTAAAGTTGAGAGTCGCGATTTTGATGCTCGTAAGAACTTGCTTAAATATGATGATGTTGCCAATGAGCAGCGTAAAGTCATCTATGGTCAGCGTGATGATTTATTGGCAGAGATGGATTTACTCGACGCTCTTGAAGTGATGCATCGTGAAGTCTATAACGCGATGGTCAGTCAGTTTATTCCACCAGGATCTATCGATGACCAATGGAATGTCGATGGCCTAGAAGATGAGCTTGAAGATGAGTTTAAGATATCAATGCCAATTAATGATTGGCTTGATGCAGACCGCCGCCTAGATGAAGAAGGGCTGCGTGAAAAAATTATCCAAACCGCGTTAGAGCGTTATCATGGTCGTCGTGAGCAGATGGGTGAAAAAGACGCAGCTCAGCTTGAGCGTCACTTTATGCTACAGAGTTTGGACAAGCACTGGAAAGAACACCTAACGCAGATGGATCAGCTGCGTAAAGGCATTCATCTACGTGGTTATGCACAGAAAAACCCTGAGCAGGAATACAAACGCGAGTCGTTTGAGTTGTTCCAAATGATGCTTGGTGCCATCAAGTCTGAGACAGTACAAGACTTATCACGTGTTCATATTCCAACCAAAGAAGAGCTAGAGGCGTTGGAAGTTCAGCAACGTGAGAACGCTGCACATATGCAAATGCAGTTTGAACATGATGACGTGGACAACTTAGACAGCAATGCGAATAATTCTGCTGCTCAGCCGCAACCACAAAACCGCAGCCTTAGTGGCGGTGCAGCAGCTGGTGTCAGTGCTGCTATAGCGGGTAGCGGCAGTAATGCCAATGAGCCAAACCCATATGCAGGTATGAATATCAGTCGCAATGCACCTTGCCCTTGTGGGTCAGGTCTTAAGTACAAGCAGTGTCATGGTAAAATCTAGTCATTAGCATCTGCAAGTTGAGACCTATAGATTAGGGCGTGTCACCATTTTCAAAATAAGGACACGCCTTAACAAATAAGAAGCCCTTATCTAAAGCAGATAGGGGCTTTTTTTACCCACCAGACCCCTTATTTACAAATTCGGCATAGGCGTGAAATTATGGACACGCTATAGTATTTAACATATTTATTTGGGAGAGTGTCATGAGTGTAGAGTTCTTAAAAAATGTACGCAGCTCAGTTGTATTGACGAGTTTGCTGGCTGGTGCCTTGACGATCAGTGCGTGTCAGCAACAGTCAGAGCCAGAGTCAGGAATGGAAGATGGTGTCCATGCTGAAGAGACTGTACCAATGTCAGCTGAGCCGGCTGAACATATCGCTGTCGTCGTGGATACTGCAGATGCGTCACTCAATGAAGTAGAAGGCGATACCACCGCTTCAGTGAATAGCAGCGTCACGCAGATGTCATATCTGTGTACACCTGAGCTAAAAGTCGATGCCACTTATAAAGACGATGCCAACCAAGTAGTTGTCGCAACTGATATGGGTACAGTGACATTGAATCAAACCAATGAAGGCAGTAACCCTGAAGTGTTCGAAGTCGCGACAGCCATTGATGGTGGTCAAGGCTTTACTCAATGGCGCGTAGGGCACGAAGCACGTGACACGGGCGTCATGCGTACCGCTGGTGCAGATGAGTCAAATGTTAATACATACGAGTGTAGCAAAGCTTCGTAGCTGGTCTGCAATACTTGGTAAATGATAAGCATAAAAAAAGCAACGCTAAGCTAGCGTTGCTTTTTTATTTTTCAGAATAATCTTTATCAATAATACAGGTTCCATAGTGGGCTAGCTATAAGTCATTACTTTAACTGAGCCGTGTCAGAACTGTGTGCCAACAGACCTTCTTCAGTGACATCTAACTCTTCATGCTTGAGCTCTACTTGAATGCTATCAGTATGTACATGGGTGCTTTTGTTAATTTCGATGTCTTGAATAGCGTAGGTGTCTTTGGTAATGGTAGCCACTTGGCGAGATAGCACAATATCAATCGGTTCATCGCCAATCTCTACCTGTTTACCATTGATTGTCACCACGGCTTTGCTATCTAACGATGGCTCAACGTGGCGCAATATGTCTTTTCCATCATAATCACCAGAGAGCAGATCTTGGCTTTCTGCATCATGATATTCAGTACGAATGGTGATATATTCTTCTATCAGCTCAATAGGTACATCGACAGTTTTGGTGCGGGAATGTTTGGTAACGGTGACTTTGCCTACGTCTAAGCGTTCTTTGTTAATTACAGGACGTTCTTCTAATAGCTCTAAATGTCCGACATTGACGGTATTGTGTGCCTGTTCAGTTGAGACGTTCTGTTCTTTATCCAAGTTATCTTGGTAAAGGCTGTTTCCATTTTTAGGCGTCATTGTTATTCCTTTATAGTTGTAAAACGAGGGATTTTCAGCGATTCAAAACATTATGTATTAGGGTCTGTTGAACATTCAATCATGCTACGAATACAAAAAAGACCAGAGACATGCTCTGGTCTTAAGGTGCTAAATAAACACATTTAGCGACTTATTGATATCACATTTAGCTGACGATATAGCGAAACTTATGTCGTCAAAACATGATGTATCAGCGTATTACATGCCACGAGCACGGCGTACATCTTCTGCAGTAATACCATCACGGTCTACTAAATTACCTTCACGGTCAACCACATTACCATCACCATCGACATCCAATTCTTCCCGTTGAATACTCTCAATCAAGGTTTCAGTATGATGGTCAGTCGTTTTACCAACACTGACTTCTTCAGAGACATAAGTGTCTTTGCTCACGCGGGCACGTTCGGCCTCTAGTTCAACTTCGACGGTGTCATTGGCATCGAGATCTCCAATACGGCGATCTGTTAGACGATCGACACTGGTGCGTTGAATGTCAGCATGCTCTTCTTCTAAGTCCACGTTGATATTACGCTCTTCAGTGACGACATGCTTGCCGACTTTTACCAGTCCGGCTACGATACGATCTTTATTCACCGTCAAACGCTCTTCTAATAGCTCTAGCGTATTTGGTGCATCATAAGAATGATCTGCAATATCTACGCGATCTTCAACAGGAAGCGTGTCGGCAGTAAACGCTTGGCGATCTCTTTCGTACTGCTCTTTGTAGCTGTATTGATAGTCATGATCGTACACTTCCATGGCTTCCACTTGAGATTTGGTCAAGCTGTCAAAGAAAACATCGTCACCAACGATACGTGCCAAACCTGCTGGTACCAATACTTCTTTAGAGCTGAACCAACCGCCTGCATCAACAATCAAATAACGAATACGGCCCGTAGTGTCTTCTACCAGTGCCCCTTCAATTTTACCGATTTTTTCTTCATTGATGCCATAAGCAGTTTTGTGCGTTGGATCATAGTAATCATCACCAATTAAATCTTGATGAGTGGCTTGAATGTCTTTTAAACGGATTAGTTGACTCATTGTTATATTCCTTTTTTGCGAGTTTGTGTTTTTATAAGATGATGGTTAATGTTGTTATTAATTTTTTAGTAAAACCATTTATGTTAGGGTCTGTTGAACATTCAAGTATTAGAGCTGCTGATTGCTAAAATTGCACCAAACTAGGCGCAAGCCGACGATAATGTCGAGACCTTAGCTAGGTTTGTAACAACGTTTGGGGTGATTTTAGCATCAGCCTTTCAGGGCAGTACTCTTTTTTGCCAATATATGGCGAAATTGTCTAACCTAGAATAACTAGGCGTCGAAAATTTCACTGCATATTGTCTAAAAAATGGTGACTGCCAGCACCACATTTGAATGTTCAACAGACCCTAAATACAGATCAAAGTTAATAACGAGTTGGATAAGCAGTTCCCGTATCAACTTGTAGCTATCCTAACATCACGATTTTGGGTGAGATATATGAGCAAGGTAGCAAAGTGTGCACTTGCCGTAATTGCGTGTAATAGGCTGTAAGTGGCATAACATAGGAGGGGGTAGAAGTTAACGAGACTTTACACAGAGTAATATTCAACATTCATCGAAAGAAAGCAGACACAAAAAAACCGCATTACCATTAGCAATGCGGTTTCCCAATAAGTAATAACTATCTAGCTATTATCCAATTGACTTACTCTAAGTCAGCTAAACTTACTTTATTTAAGCAAGTTCAATAGCAACGGCTACGGCTTCACCGCCACCGATACAGAGTGTCGCAACGCCTTTTTTGCCGCCAGTACGCTTTAGAGAATTAATAAGCGTGATAAGAATACGAGCACCTGAACAGCCTACTGGATGACCAAGGGCACATGCGCCGCCTTCGATATTGACTTTGGCATGGTCAAGCTTCAACTCGTCTATCGCAGCCATGGTAACCATTGCAAAGGCTTCATTAATTTCCCATAAATCAACGTCATTCACTGACCAGCCAGCACTTGCCAATGTTTTCTCAATGGCACCGATTGGCGCAATAGTAAATTCGCTTGGGTGACGTGAGTTTGACGCAGTAGCAACAATACGAGCTTGGTAATCAAGACCTTCGGCTTTCGCTTGTGATTCTTTCATGACCACGACAGCTGCAGCACCATCAGAGATTGAGCTGGCGTTTGCGGCAGTAATCGTACCGTCTTTAGCAAAGGCTGGGCGCAAAGTAGGGATACGCTCAGCGTTAGCAAGAGCAGGTTGCTCATCGGTATCGACGGTTTGCTCACCTTTACGGGTTTTGAAGGTAACGGCTTCGATCTCGTCTACGAAGTGACCATCTTTGATAGCGGTTAGCGCACGATTTAGAGATTCAATAGCAAAATCATCCATTTGCTCGCGCGTATAACCTTTCTCATCGGCCATTTCTTGAGCAAACATGCCCATGAGCTTACCCGTATCAGCATCTTCTAGACCATCTAGGAACATATGGTCTTTCACTTCTTTGTGACCCATACGGTAGCCGCCACGCGACCCTGGCATGATATACGGTGCATTGGTCATTGACTCCATGCCACCTGCAACAGCGACATTGAAGCTGCCTGCTTTGATGCCGTCATGTGCTTGCATCACTGCTTTAAGGCCTGAGCCACAAAGCTTATTGATCGTTACTGCACCAGTCGCATCCGACAAACCTGCTTTGCGCATGGCTTGACGGGCAGGGCCTTGACCCAAACCTGCCGTCAAGATACAGCCCATGATGACTTCGTCAATACTATCGACATTCACACCTGAGCGTTCAACAGCTGCTTTGATGGCAGCGCCACCCAGTTCTGTAGCACTCATGTCTTTTAGTGCGCCTTGAAAACCACCCATTGGTGTACGTGCGCCGTTTAAGATTACAATTGCATCATTTGACATCGTTATTATTCCTTGTTGCGTGTTTTAATTAAAAGTCCTTACTCAAAAAACCAGACGCTGATCAGCTAACTTTTGCTTGTATGACTAAAGGTCTGGTTGATTCAGTATTTTATTTACGCTAGCTCATCTAAGCGAATGCGTACTACTTTATCAGTAATGGTCTCTAACTTTTCAATTTTTTCGATGGCAAGATTCATCTGACTCTCAACCACAGGTAGCGTCAAAATAATGACTGGCACTTGACCTACTTTATGGGCAGGCTTTTGCAAAATCGCATCGATATTGATACCAGCATCGCTTAAAATGCGAGTGATATCCGCGAGTACACCTGGATTATCATTAGCATGCACACGCAAATAATAACCAGTGGTCATCTGCTCGGCACGTAATATCGGTGTATCTGATAGTTGCTCAGGGATAAAGGCCAAATGCGGCACATGATGACCAATGTTGCTCTGATCATCGCCATCCTTACTTCCCAATACACGAACCAAATCCATGACATCGGCCATGACTGCAGAAGCCGTCGCGCCAGCACCAGCACCATCACCACAATAGAGCGTTTGCCCAAGTGGGTGAGAGTTAACCAATACGGCATTTTTTACGCCATTGACGTTGGCCAATAACGCATCTTGTGGAATAAGTGTTGGGTGTACACGTAGCTCAATACCAGCGGCATTATTGTCACCTTGGCCATCACGGCGTACCGCAAATCCTAAATGCTTGATACGGTAGCCAAGCTCTTCCGCATAGTTCACATCTTGTAAAGTAATGCCAGTGATACCTTCACAGTAGACTTTATCAAACTGTAATGGAATACCAAAAGCAATAGAGGCGAGTAGCGCCAATTTGTGCGCCGCATCAATACCTTCTACGTCGAAAGTAGGATCTGCTTCTGCATAGCCCAGTTCTTGCGCTTCATTTAATACATCGGCAAAAGAACGACCTTTGTCACGCATTTCGGTCATGATAAAGTTACCAGTACCGTTGATGATACCAGCGAGCCAATCGATTTTATTGGCAGCCAGTGCTTCACGCATTACTTTGATAATAGGGATACCACCAGCAACGGCTGCTTCATAGGCGACATGAACATTGTTTGCTTCAGCGAAGGCAAAGATTTCATTGCCATGCTCAGCGAGTAATGCCTTATTTGCCGTCACCACGTGCTTGCCATTTTTGATGGCATGCATAATGACATCTTTGGCCAAAGTAGTACCACCAATCACTTCGATAACGATATCGACATTGTCGCTTGCGGCAATTGCCATCAGGTCACTGTTTTGGATGATGTTTTCATCAATATCGTCACGCTGACGACGCGTACCCACTTCGGTAATGATAATATCGCGTCCGCTACGGCGTTTTAGCTCATCTAAGTTGTCATTGATTAGAGTGATCACGCCCGTTCCGACGGTGCCCAGACCAAGTATCGCTAGTTTGATGGAATTACTCACAGTATCCTCAGGAGGTTAAATATAATGAACCACTGTATAGCCGTTGCAGGTCAAATTCGCTGGTAGTGTTAAGCGTACTATTTGCGCGTATTTTGACAGCTGCAGGGTTATTATTGCGTCATTATAGTGGAATAAAAAATGCTCACATAAAAGGGGTCTTGCTGATTTTTCATCGCGCTTTATCGTATCATACCGACAAGCAGTTGTGACGTCTACACAATGTCATCAAGGCTAATGTTATAAGGGCAACATCATCAAGGTTATATCAGATTACGATTATAAAAAAGCGGTAGCTTCAATCTCGTTTGGCATATGCATATGTCATTTATGCTTGGTCAGTAGTATTGATGACTCAAATGATTAGTTAGCACCTACTGCTTCAGCCAATTGCGCCGCAGGCAGATAGCCGCCCACTTGTTGCCCTGTTTCGGTAAAGATAGCAGGGGTACCACGTACACCAAGTCTTGAGCCTAAGGCCATATGTGCTTGTACAGGGCTTGCACAGTTAGGGGCTTGTACATTGGCACCACTTTTGCCCTGATCCATTGCTGCCTTGCGATCTTGACTACACCAAATGGCTTCCATTTTTGGCACAGACTCCTGACTGCGTGGCCATGCCAAATAACGCACTTCGATACCGCGTGCATTGATATCATCCATTTCTGAATGCAGTTTGCGACAGTAGCCACAGTCTGCATCAGTAAAGGCATAGACGACGGCTTTGGTTTCGCCTGTTGCTGGATAGATCACCATCTCTTTTTTATCGACTGCTTTTAGCGCTTCTTGGGCGGTCGTGGCCACCAAAGCGGCACTGATATCAACTGGAGCATCATCACCCACAGCGATAATCTGTCCCTGAATAATATGCTTACCAGCTTTATCAGTAAAGAAAGAAGGCAAGCCTTCAGCCGTCACCCAATAAATCCCATCCATATCTGTTGGTACAGCCGAGACGATTTTTTCTTCGATACCCGAAGTCTGTAGATTCGCCTGTAAGGCTTTTACCACTGCAGGATCATTATCCGTTGAGGTTTTGGCAGCGGTAGTGTTCGCCTGTGCAGCATTGACGACACTGGCGTTGTTGGTTGCATCCGCCGCATTGTTTGAGCAGCCAGCAGCAATACCGACCAGTAAGGCACCCATCATAAAACGAGAGAAGGTGGTACGAGAAAAACGATGAGGCAAGGTGGTGTTTTTGGTAGTGGGGGATGGCATACGGGTTTCCTATAGGCATCGCGCCTAATCATGAGTTCGTTATAATAAAGCGCTATAAACTGTCATATATAGTAATGTGTCTTAGCGGTGTTTTAAAGGTCTAACGTTGAAGAAGTTTTTATAACTTATTGATAATAAAAGATAGACAGTAAATGCTTCCATATTACCATATTTACGCTGAATAATAGTGAGGGTACAGCAGCCAAGAAGTACGAATGAAGCCAACTTTAAAGAATAGCTACCAACGTAAATGCAAAAAGTAAGATACACTTATACTATTTAATATATATGTTTGCCCTTGTAGTCTAAGGCTAATCGCATTGTTTTTATAAAAATCTATATAAAATACATTGTATAAACTATTTGAGAACGACTTACTTTAACAAATTTGCTTTAAGGAGCACACATGGCAGGTGCCAGTTTATTAACCTTACTTGACGATATCAGTGTGATATTGGATGACGTTTCTGTCATGACCAAAGTCGCCGCCAAAAAAACCGCTGGCGTATTGGGCGATGATTTGGCACTGAATGCTGAGCAAGTCACTGGTGTCAAAGCCAATCGCGAGCTTCCAGTCGTTTGGGCAGTGGCTAAAGGCTCATTTATCAATAAGCTCATTTTAGTACCAGCAGCCTTGTTAATTAGTGCGATTTATCCCCCTCTCGTTACTTTTTTATTGATGTGTGGTGGTCTGTTTTTGGTTTATGAAGGGGCAGAAAAAGTCATCCATCGTTTTTGGCCACATGCGTTGCCACATGATGAAGAACAGAATGCTCGTCGAAAGGCCAATGCTGATGAAACAGTGGATTTGGTCGCTTTCGAAAAAGAAAAAATCAAAGGTGCGATACGTACAGATTTTATCTTATCAGCTGAAATCATTGTCATTGCACTGGGCGCAACGGCAAGTGCTACTTTATTAGAGCGCAGTCTGGTGCTATCTATTTTAGCAATTGGTATCACGATTGGTATTTATGGTTTGGTCGCAGGCATCGTCAAAATTGATGATGTGGGGCTACATTTGATGGAGCAGGAGAGTACATTCAAACAAAAAGTAGGTAAGGTGATGTTTGCTGCTGCGCCCAAATTGATGAAGTTTTTGTCGATCGCGGGTACGTTGGCCATGTTTTTAGTAGGTGGTGGTATCTTAGTACACGGCATTGGATTTTTGCATCATGGTGTCAAAGATTTGGCAGGCTTAACAGGTATTTTTGAGAGCCTAACGACGACGCTATTGAACGGTGTTATTGGATTTGTCATTGGTGCAGCAGTTGTGGCGCTGATTACTGTCGTCAATAAAGTCCGTGGCAAAGATGACACAGCTTCTTCTGCACACTAGGGCATGTCCTCAATTCAAACGAGTGTCCTCTAAATGGGCTAAAAACAGCTAAATTTTGCCAAACATCGTCAAATAGTTGGTCAATATCTCGATATTATCTGCACTATTTTCCTCGCTTGACGGCAATTTATCTCATTTTTATCACCATTTTTAAAATGAGGACACGCCCTAAGCTGGTTTGTTATTCGCCGCTACTGTCTACTTTTTGAATGAACCAGTAAGCGTGATTGTCCTAATATAAAAAGCCCCAAAGCTACGGATAGCTTTGGGGCTTTTACATT
The DNA here is from genome assembly GCF_030407455.1 of Psychrobacter sp. 5A.1. GTDB lineage: Bacteria > Pseudomonadota > Gammaproteobacteria > Pseudomonadales > Moraxellaceae > Psychrobacter. The sequence continues at coordinate 100,722 of NZ_JASDDJ010000002.1, read as the reverse complement.
TGAGCTGGTATGATTAGCTTTCGCTATCTGTCTCATCAGCCGCTAGCTTTTCAGCTTGCGTTGGTTTCTTATGGTCTGTCTTAGGCTTACGAGTGCGAGCCTTCGGGACTTTTGGCGTGGTCAGATTAAACATGCCTGTCTGTGGTAGCAATTGCTCAGCCACGTTTTCGATCATGTTTTTATAACTGGCTATTGTCGTCTTAGACTTAGCTGCCTGACTGTCGTCTTTACCCGCTTCTTTGGTCGCTTCTTCTACTGTCGAGTCATTCTCTTGTGCCATTGCTGCCACATCAGCTTCTTCTACATCGATCTCTTCTATATTGGCCACTTCTGTATCAGCTTCTGCCACATGGGTATCTTGCACTGCATTGGCTTCAACTTCTGCGTTATTAGCCTCTGATTGAGCGTGCTCGATTTCTAGCAGTTGCTCGCTATCAGAACTGACCTCTTCTGTCTGAGCTCTATTTGCCAGTGCAGTCGCGTCGACGTCATGAGCATCTACATCGCTGTTAGCTTGCTGAGTCTCTGCTAACGGTTCTTCGTTATTTGAGATCAGCTCAGACGTCTGCTCCGTAGGCACACTTAAGACAGCTGGTTCCTGATAATCAGGATGCTGACCGCGTGGATCGTTGCTGGCACGCTTACCGATAGTACGTGGCTCAACGTCGGTTTTGCCTTGCGTTGCTGCAAACTGACTGACGGCTTGCGTCATCGATTCAAAGCGTGCGAGGTAATCGGCAGCCAACGGCTGATAGCCATAGTTGCTAAAGTCAAAACGCTGATTGGTTGCGTCGCTACTACTGATAGTGGCTTCAACGTTGGCACTGTCATCAGCAGTCTGTGCTTGCTCAGTATGCAAGGCAACCGTTGCGATAAAGCAGTTGATAATGCCATCTTCGGCTAATCGAGTTTGCGCTTCTGGCAGCGTTGCACGAATAAACTCACCAACCGTGCCACGTATCGCTGGTACATTTGCGGCCGCTTGCTCGTTGACTTGAGGCTTTGGCGTCACTTGTGCCTGCTGACTAAGCACAACACGTGGATCGTTACTGGCTTGACCAAACTTCTCAGCAGTCACGTAGCGTGCGCCAAACAATGCTTCATGTGTTAGCTCAACGGCTGAGTTACTCTTGACGCTGTCACTATCATTGCTACTACTATTACTAGCCTCTACGCTAGGGCTAGTAGTCTGAGCGCTTACAGCTTTCTCAGCATTGTCACCCTCATTACTGCTCTTAGTAGTTTCATCAATAGCAACTTCATCAGTAGCAGATTCATCAGGCGTATTCGCTTCCTGAGACTTACCTACTACTGGCGTGCTATCTGCTTCAGCAACTACTGGCTTCACAGTGTCAGATGCGCTTTCTGTATCACTTCTGGATACTAATTGCTCATCTACGACAGGTTTTTTGATATCGGTGTTAGCAGCAGCTTTCGCAACGTGATTTTGGACATCATGGCTATTGTCTTTAGCAGTGCTATCAATTTTAGCTTCGCTGACTTCTACAGCCTTATCGTCAGTTGTTTTTTCAGCCGTTACCTTAATATCAGCATCTTTTTTATCGGTGCTTCTGCTATTAGTCTGCGGTTGAGCATTAGACGCTTTGGCTACTTCATCTTTCGCAACGTCATTTGCTGAGCTTTGCTTTTCAGTAGGTTGAGGTTTTGCCTGTGTTGGCTTACTGTCATCCAAAGACAGATGAACGACTTCAGGGGCCTTTAGCTCAGTCGGTGCTTCGTTGACCTGTAGCACGACTTCGTTAGGGTCTTGATTACGGCGCGCATTAGAGTGATTTTTATTGCTGTTAGAAGCTGTCGAAGCCTGCTGATTAGGTTGCTTAACATTGTCAGCCGTTAGCGTTTCACCGCGCTCTAGCTTGCCACGTGAGCCACGTTGGCTATGCGATTTACGCTTAGTACGGGTTTGCTCATCTGCTTTCGGGCTGTTTTCATTATCAGCATCATTACGCTCGCTTGCGTTACGATTGCTGTTTTGTTGATTGCCGTCTTGACGATTGTTGCGATTGCGATCATTCGTGCGTCGGTTATCCTGCTGACGTTTATTTTGATTGTCAGTTTGCTTATCATCGGCATTATTTGCTGCACTACTTGAGGTGTTGTTATCGGCATCGCTGCTCACCTCATTATGAGACTCATCTGCCTGATCTTTTCTTTGACGAGGTTTAGCTGATCTAGATTTACGTGGCTTACGTCTTCTTCTGTCTTCGTTGTTGCTTTCATCAGTGTCACTGTCGTTATTGCGGCGCGCTTGCTGATGATTAGCGTTGTTGTCTGACTGCTGCGCCTCGTTCTTTTGATTACTGTGCTGCTGAGTTGCTTGCGCAGGGTTAGCTGCAGTAGTCAAAGCACTGTTATCAGTTTGTCCAAATGAGCCCAAGCTTTGCGCACCTGTATTTACCAGTGCTTCGATTGCTTCAGCGGCATCCCGACTGCTGACGCTAGGTGTTGTGGTGGCTTGCGGCGCTTGAGCGAATAGGTTTGACAACCACGCTACTGCTTGCGGCTGAGCTGCTGTTTCAACATTGGCAGGTGTTGTCGTCTGAGTGGCTACTGGCGCAACAGGCGCGGCCACACTCTGGCTCTTATTGGCTTGCGGTGCACGTGCAGATGAGACGTCATTGGCATTTTTATGATTACGACGGTCATTGCTATGAGTTACTGTGCTGTTCTGTGATGGTGTCGCTGGACTTTGCTGTGCATTTGAGCGACTGCTTTGTTTGTTATCGCTGTCACCAGATGGTTGGCGTGGCTGACGAGTAGGTTGCTGCTCAGGACGCTCTTTTTCAGCGGTTTGCCAGTCAACATTGTAGCCAAGGTCACTGTGCTCTAGTTGTTGAGTATCAGTGATACGCTCATAGCTCGATGGGGCAAAGCCATCACGGTTGAAGTGCAGCTTAAAATTTGGTGATTCTAAATGCGCATGCGGTAAGATAGTGATACGCGTACCACTGTCTTGCTCAAGATAAACCAAGCTGTCGCGTTTTTCATTTAACAAGAATGCTGCGATGTCTGTTGGGACTTCTGCTTGTACTTCACCTTGACGTTCTTTAAGAGCGATTTGCTCGATTTGACGCATGATAGATAGCGACAATGAACGCAAGTCACGAATCATGCCATTGCCGTGGCAGCGTGGGCAGATATAACCAGTTGATTCTTCTAGTGAAGGACGCAGACGCTGACGGCTCATTTCCATTAGACCAAATTTAGAAATATCACCAAATTGGACACGCGCACGATCGTATTTGGTGGCATCGATCAGACGTTTTTCGACTTCTTTTTGATGCTTATTATCGTTCATGTCGATGAAATCAATGACAACCAGACCACCCATATCACGCAAGCGGAGCTGACGAGCAATCTCATCGGCTGCTTCCAGATTGGTATGATAAGCGGTTTCGGCGACATCTGAACCTTTGGTCGACTTGGCAGAGTTGATATCGATAGAGACCAATGCTTCTGTTTGATCGATAACGATTGAGCCACCCGATGGCAGACGAACTTCACGTTGATAAGCGGTTTCGATTTGTTTTTCGATATTAAAGCGCGAAAACATCGGCTCATAATCGGTATATTTGCGTAGCTTTTCAGCTTGTTTTGGCATCACAGCATCGATAAAACCTGCCGCTTCAATGTAAGCGTTTTCGTTATCAATCCAAATTTCAGCGATGTCATCACGCAGATAATCACGGACAGCACGAGTGACAACACCAGCTTCTTGATGAACCAGGCGCGGTGAAGGGTATTTTTGATTTTGTTCTTGGATGGCTTGCCAGATATTAAGCAAATGGTTTAAGTCATGCTGCAAGTCTTCTTGTGTTTTGCCAATACCAGCAGTACGAATGATAACACTCATGCCTTTTGGTAAATCAAGATTGCTCAACATACGCTTCATGTCTTCGCGTAGCTTGCCTGAGATTTGACGTGAGATACCGCCACCACGAGGGTTGTTTGGCATCAATACCAGATAGCGACCTGCTAATGAGACATACGTCGATAGGGCAGCGCCTTTATTGCCGCGCTCTTCTTTTTCGACTTGGACGATTAGCTCATCGCCTTCTTTGATCAGTTTTTTGATGTTTTCGTCACGTGGATTGCCGCTTAGGTATTCAGCAGAGATTTCTCGAATCGGCAAAAAGCCTTGGCGCTGAGATCCATATTCGACAAATACCGCTTCAAGCGATGGCTCGACACGGGTCACATGACCTTTATAAATGTTAGATTTTTTTTGTTCGCGGGTACGGTTTTCTAAGTCGAAATCGTATAAGTGGTTGCCTTTACATAAGGCGACACGAATCTCTTCGTTTTGAGTTGCGTTGATCAAAATGCGTTTCATATTTATATCCTATGAGTACGCATAACAACGATAAGACAGTCTTTCGAGCATAGTAGCAAATGTGGCTAATATTAGCGTTTGCAGATGTAAGTTAACGTAGAACGTAAATCGTGGGTTTCATAAAGCACGTGGGCTTTTTCAATGGCTTCTTTTGTACCTGAAAGGGTTAGCGGTGCTCACGTCAATATAAATAATATAGGGTGTAAGGCTACAGTACTTATATCTTATCATCAATAAACTAGGTACATATATGAATGTGTCAGCGTATCAAGGCGCTCTTATTTGTCAGTACATTCTATTGGTAGTGATTGTCAGCGCACGTTGTAGGCGTGGGCGACGGTCAGTTACAGGTTTAAAAAATACTGATATTAAAAAGTCATTGTGCTGTTGCTATTCATCCATCAAAGTCTAACAATAATATCGCAGTCATGATGGCTACTATATAGTAGCGTCAGTCAGCGGTTGTTTATTCAGGCGAAGCAATTGGTTACTCTTTGTTTATCGTTCTTTGTATAACGTCAATAATATCTTGGGTGTTTCAGGGTTAGGCATCGCAGCTTCAGTTACTAGCGGGGCGTACTTGGCAAACAGAGTAATGGACCAGCTTGTCAGCGTGGTATCGTATCTACATTGTTATCGTCATCTGTTTGACCACCAATACTTAGGCAGCTATCGACGTATTTTTTGATCCTAACGCTAAATGACCCATACTTGCTCAACTATGCTGGCATAAAGGACCATCAGATAAACAGTCATTAAATAATGATTGGTTATCAAGTAAAGTCGTTGTCATGCGGTTAGTGAGTCAGTGTTGTGTTGTAATCGGTTAATAAACAGACTTATGGTCAAATTTACTAACGCGATGGTATTTAGTGTCACTATTTATTTTATGGTACCAAATAATATTCAGTACAGTGTTTTTAATTTATAGGGCTATGTTTGGTAAGTAATACCTTTAAATAAATAATGCGCCCTAAAATCAGATGAAACGTCTAATGTCAGCAGGGTAAATAGTGTCAACCTCTTTACTAGCAGGTAGTAGAAAACTGACAAGTAGTAAAAATGGTGGTCAACTATTTGTAACAACAATGATTATTGCTGCAGCCTCTGCTTAATTGTCGCTCAACATGCTAAACTATAGCAAATCTTTGTGTAAATACCTAACTAAAAATGACAAACTCAAAAATGACTAACGACGCTCCTACCCATGAAGCCCCTGCTATTTTTAATAGCAAAACACGCCCACAAAGCGCTGACGATGAGATTAGCAACTTCGGCAAGGTTAACTACCTTGAAGTAACGCGCCATCAGCACGACCAGCGTTTGGATAACTTTCTGCTGAACCGTTTAAAAGGTTTGCCAAAATCGCATATCTATAAAATGATTCGCTCAGATGAGATACGCGTCAACAACAAACGTTGCAAAGCACACGATAGAGTGCAGCGTGAAGATGTCGTGCGTATTGCCCCTGTAGAGCTGGCGACGCGCGAAAAACCCATCATTAGCACCGAGTTTGCCAAAAGCTTGCTGGCACGTGTGGTCTATGAAGATGAAGGGATGCTAGTGCTGAATAAGCCTTCTGGCATCGCCGTTCATGGCGGTAGTGGTCTTGACTTTGGTGTTATCGAAGCCATGCGTGAAGTGACGGGTAAGAAGTACCTAGAGCTGATACATCGCATCGACAAAGATACGTCAGGGTTGCTGATGATTTCCAAAAAACGCTCAACGCTCAAAGTGTTGCAGCAGCATTTGGTAGACAAAACCATTCAAAAGCACTATCTCTGTCTTGCCAAAGGACAACCTGCGCTTAATGAACAGCATATCAATGCGCCATTGCTACGCTATACGCTTGCCAGTGGTGAGCGCCGCGTTAAAGTAGACAGCCAAGATCCACAAGCGAAAGAAAGCCAGACTGATATCATCGTCCATGATCGTTTTATGATTGCTGGTCAGCCAGTCAGCTTAATTGAAGCCAAGCCATTGACGGGTCGCACTCATCAAATCCGTGTGCATTTAGCTCATATTGGTCATGCTATCTTGGGGGATGATAAATATAATGTCCATGACAAATCAGGCGTCCATCGTCTGTGTCTACATGCTTGGCGCTTAGATATTCCAGGCTACAAGACCATTACTGCCCCATTGCCAGAAGAGATGGCAGATTGGTTGCCAGAAACAACCAAATTGCCTGAATAAGTCTAAATATAATCACAAAGGTCTAGAGAGTCAGACCTTTATGGAAACACTAAAACGTCACGATACCTTATTTTTACGAATAAGCCACCGTGACGTTTTCGTATCTACACTTTATTATCGCTATTCGCTAAGGTCTATTCATGAGTGAACAATCTGTAGCCAGTACTACAACTTCTACCGAAAACTCTCAGCCATCAGCCGCGCATCGTCTGTCTGATAAGACGCTGATTATTTTTGATTGGGACGGCACGCTAATGGATTCAATCGGTCTAATCGTTGAGTCTATGCATGTGGCTGGAGAAGCACATGGATTTGAGACGACTGATAAAGCCGTAAAAGACATCATTGGTCTGAGCTTAATGAATGGTATCGAGATTTTATATCCTCAGGCAAACGATGCGCAGTTGCTGGCCATTCAGCAGACCTATGCAGAGCACTATATTGCCAATAGTCACGGTACACCGCTTTTTGCACCTATAGAAGGTATGCTACAGACTTTGCAGCAGCAGGGCAAAACGCTAGCCGTAGCAACCGGTAAAAAAAGAAAAGGTCTCGATCGTGTATTAGATGCCTCAGAGAGTCACCATTACTTTGTCATCACCCGCTGTGCTGATGAGTCGGGCTCAAAACCTGATCCGCAGATGTTGACCGATATCTTGGACTATACGCAGCAGCAGGTTTCTGATGCCGTGTTTATCGGTGATAGTATCTATGACATTCAAATGGCAATCAAACTGGGCATGACCAGCATAGCAGTCAACTACGGTACAGCAACGAGTGCTGAGCTCGCCGCGCAACAGCCTACCTATCAAGTTGACACTCCGCAAGCGCTAGCAGATTTACTATGTGGGTAGGGCCACTTTTATGAGCCTCATTATTTTGACAGCGCACCGATAATAATAATGAACCAATAAAAAGCCAATAAAAAAGGGTTTATCGATAATAACGATAAACCCTTTTTTTATGGAAAACTATGATAGCTATTTGCTTTCGTTTTGAGAGCTGTCTTTTTGAGAGCTGTCTTTTTCAGCGCTATCTTTTTCAATAGCGTCTTCTAGCTCTTCGCCTTCTAGTAATGCAAAAGAGGACTCAATAATTTTATCTGCATCAAGCTGATACTCATACCAGTTGCCCATTACCCCAGCCAACTCATCCAGACCTTCTTTTCTCAAGGCTGAAAATAACTGAATGGTGCAGTTTAAGCCCAATTTTTTGAGTTTTTTGCGAGTATTAAGTAGAGCGTTCTTGGACGCGCCATATTTCAGTTTATCTGCTTTGGTTAGCAATATATGTACTGGCAGTTCACCATCATTTGCCCAACGTAGCATTTGCTCATCAAAGAATTTTAATGGGTGACGGATGTCCGTCATTAGCACCAAACCAGCAAGGCTTGAGCGTGACACCAAGTACTCTTCTAGCTCAACCTGCCATTCTTTTTTCATCTCAAGCGGTACGGCTGCATAGCCATAACCAGGCAAATCAACCAAACGTCTTTCAGTATTACCAATACTAAAAAAGTTAATCATCTGTGTACGTCCAGGTGTCTTAGACGAACGAGCCAACTGGCGCTGATTGGTTAACGCGTTGATGGCCGAGGATTTACCAGCGTTCGAACGTCCTGCAAAGGCGACTTCTAAGCCCATATCAGGAGGACAAAGACGAAAGGTAGGTGCTGACGTCATAAATTCAGTTTGTTGAATTTTTTGACGAGATTTGGTGTTGAACAGTGCATGTTCGGCGGCGACATCGGTAAACGGGGTACTCATAAATGGCTCATTAATCTTTAAGAAATTGGATACGGTCGTCAATTTTTAGTTAGCTGGTGGCTCAGTCTAGCGATTCAGTTCAGACAGTAGATAAAAATAGGATAAGAGGCTGTTTCTCATGAATACAAGCATGTGTGAGTCATAAAAGCAGCTATTTTACATTATCGGCTATTCTATACTATTCCCTGTCTTACTTATTGAAATAACTGCGATTAGCCTCATATAAACAGTAGGATAACATTAAAATTAGCTGGTCATTGCGACAAGTTCTCGGCATTAACAAAGCCGTATCCAAATTCTCTATGTTTATATGACATATATTGTTACAATGTTTAATCGAAGACGTTTAATAGAACGACTGATGAGACACGTGAAATATCACGAGGAGGTGCTCTATGTTTTCAATCACTAGACTTTTTAGCACGGGTTATCGCGCTATAGCCGCTGGCGTTGCCGCATTATTGTTAAGTGGTGTCATGATCAGCAGCGCAGGTGCGGCGGACATCGCCACCACCTATAATAACTCATGTGCAGCCTGTCACGATAGTGGTGCGCTAAATGCCATCAAAAAAGGTGATAGTGCCAAATGGCAGCAGCTGATCAAACAAAAAAGCATGCCGACACTCATTAAATCTGTCAAAGGTGGTATGGCGCAGATGCCAGCAGGCGGTCTGTGCGACCAATGTAGCGATGACGAGTATCGTAAGCTTATCGAGTATATGAGCAAATAGTCAGCTTATAAATATAGCTTAAACCTATAAAATAAAGCGCTGGGGTTAATGACCTGTCTGCGCTTTTTGCTTTTTAGCTGTATTCTATACGGTGTCACCAGAAAACTGGTGGATACTATGATTAAGTAGGCAAATGATACAAAGTCTTGCTATAATAATCGAAAATAAACCCTGATGTTAGTAAGTACTTTCAGACTGCTTGTGTCCAAGACCTAAAAATATATGCCATTCTCATGATTAAGAAGGCGGCTATATCAGGTATCTTATCAGTGCAATCACTCTAAATAATGCTTACGCCGAGCTAGTAGGATTTGTATCAATGAAAAAGTTAATCGCTGCTGCCAGCTTATGCGTTGCAAGTTTCAGCGTACAAGCTGCTATTATTGTTCCTGAATATGACGTCAATGCAGGTCAAAAAGTTGCAGAAACCGTTTGTGCTGCTTGTCATGGTCTTAATGGTGTCAGTATGGTTCCTGCGCAGCCGAACCTTGGCGGCCAAAATGTAAAATATCTGTATAAACAGTTGGTCAACTTTAAAGCAGGCTATCGCAAAAACGGTATCATGCAATCACAAGTTGCTAATCTGTCTCAGCAAGACCTAGCCAATGTGGCAGGTTATTATGCGAGTCAAGCACCTTGGGGTGTTGGCTACGGTAATCCTGCTACCAACCAAGAAGCAACCAAACTATTCCTAGGCGGCGATAAGTCGCGCGGTGTTATCGGTTGTGCAGGCTGTCATGGTCCAGATGCTGCAGGTAATACTTGGGCTGCATTTCCAAAGCTAGGCGGACAGCATGCTCAGTATATCGCCACCCAGCTAAAGCTATTCCGTGCTGCTGGACGTGTTGATGATATCGATAGTGATGATCAAAAACGAGTCAATGATGCCGCCAAAGAAGGCGAGATGGGTATGATGCAAACCGTTGCATCGAAACTATCAGATCGTGATATTCGTATTCTGTCAGACTACGTGAGTGCTATTCACTAATTGAATCGCACTGATGATTGATATCCGATACGTACTTTGTAGCTAAAACCATTCAGTACTTGACCACATATTAATCATGTCTGAACCACTAAACCCCGATTTCGGGGTTTTTTTATAACTGTTTGTCCCTTATATTTGAAGGGTCAACAGACCCTAAGGCATTATTTAGATGAATTCATTTACAGAAATCAGTCGTTGCTCTGTATAATTATAAATTATCGTTATTCACTTTATACCAAACCCAAAAGCACGATTTGCTCTGTCAAACATGTTCAGTCTACTATGCGTAGTACTTGCACGCGTTTTCCTTGCTACTCTGATTTTTGTGAATGGTATTAGATCGTTTGGATTTAGATTATGATGATCCGTTATGCTTCTTATTTTATCGCGGCACTGCTACCGTTACTATTGTTTCGCTGGTTTGCACCTGCGTCAATTGGAGAGATTGACTTTTGGCTACTATGGCTATTGGCAATGGTATTGGTCGCACTGCCAGTCGTTTATGCTGAAATAGCCTTGGCCTATCGCAGTGTCGAAGGCCCTCTTGCGGGCATGCAAAAGCTCACTCGCGAAGCAGATGCCAGTCCAATATGGCGCAGCTTTGGTTGGTTGGCGGCACTGGTTTCTATTGTGATTGCAGCGTTGGTCATCTCTGGTGCAAGTACGGGCATATTAGCCGCATTGACCGAACTGAATAGTGCACCTGATGTGCCGAGCTTTGCAATTGCTGCAGGCTTGATGGTCATTGCCGTACTATTGAGCCTACTTGGCGGTGCACCTTTGCCTATCGGATTGGGTCTGATGGTAGTTGGGCTGCTGCTGGGTATTGCAAATGGCGTACCAAATACTGGTTTTGCCATGACTGCTATTAGCTTAAATGAATGGGCGCGTGCGGTAGCGTTAGCGCTGGTCAGTGTGGGAGCGGGTACAGGCTTATATTGGTTTGGTCAGAACTTGGTGAGCAAACAGACAGTCACAGCGGTAAACGCAAACAACCTGCAAGCCAAGCAAAAAGCTGCTGCTCGTGAGTATCGTGCAACCAAGCTGGTATTACCGATTTGGATATTGCAGCTGTTTGTGGGTGTGGTGGCTTTATTTATCAGTGGCATGTCGTTACCGCCGATTGGACAGCTACTATATTGGGTCGGTGTGTTATTTGTGGTGAGCTACTTATTACATTATAGCACTCAGCAGTTAACGCATAAATTTGGGCTGTTGGTTAGCTTGATAATTACTTTTGCCTTAGCATTGCTATTGGTGGTTGCCATTCCAACGACGTGGTTGGTAGGCATCTTAGTCATCATTAGTAGTGTTGCTGTACTACTATTATCAGTGTTTGCCGGTTGGCAGATGAAAATCAGCCATCTGCGCAAGTCATTAAATTTTAGCAATGAAGCGCTCTATAATGTATGGCGTATAGCGATACGTTTGGTCGTACCGTTAGCGTTGTTGTTGGCATTGATAGGTTGGGTGATGCAGTGGTTAAGCTAACAGTTGATAGCCGTGACAGCAGCGTGCCTCAGTCTACCCAAGCTGAGCTAATGATGGTATATCTGGCGTATGCTGAAGATGAGCAGCGCCAGCATTATTTGGCGTTACAGGTTTGCCGTGGCACCAATTTGTATGAAGCGTTAGGTCAAGCAGGATGGCTTGAAAAATTTTCTGAGCTGGCAGAATGGTGTGAGCAAGTAACTGATATTGCCACGCCAACGGCGAAACGTTGGCATGTGGGTATCTATGCCCAAAAACAGCCACTGAGTTACTTGTTACAGCCTTTTGATCGTATCGAAGTCTATCGAAGTTTGAGCGCTGATCCTATGTCTCAGCGCAAAAATAAATCGCGCGGTTAAGTCTTTAATTGTGCAAGATAATGAGTCGTACTGATTACGATGCTGGCAGGCTATCGATACCTTCGATACGACTAACCAAACCATTATCATCAAAATAAATCACCAAATGCTGGCTAGCATTTTTCACATCAGCGATACCGTTGCGTCTACCTTCTGTACCTGCTTGATAGTCATAAATATAGTCCCAGCGTTTAGGCTCAAGAGTATCTCTAATCGCAGGGCTACCAAGAGTATAAAGTACTTGGTTTTGATTCATACCCAGTTTTAGCTTTTGCGCTTGGATCTGAGTAATCGCGGTGCCTTGTGGCAAATCAATCTTATAAACACTCAATAATGAGCAGCCAGACATAGCAACAGTAGCGCTAAGCATACTGGTGATAACAATCTTGCGTAATACGTTTGCATGGCTTAACGGACGGAAATTTAATGTCTTTATCATGGTAAGATGACTCATAAGAAATGAATTAGGTGCGGACAGCGTTAGATGGTACAAGTCTGACCGACAATCTTGGACAAATGATACGTCATTTACTTGCAATTGCCTACCACTTACGACATTATTTACCAAACACAATCTGAATGGTTATATTAATTATATTTTAAATTCATAGGCTTGCATCCAGATAATTTAGGAAATAATAAGAGAGATGCTTGCTTAAGCTCAATCGATTTGTTGTTATTAAATTACTTGATATTCAATAAAAATAATCCTTTACGATTATTTATCTCATATTTTTTTATTTGTTAAGACTGTCACAGTCAAAAGGGATATTATGGCTTCTTTTACCAACCAAGATTTACGTAGAGCAGGGTTAAAGGTCACGTTACCTCGTATCAAAATCCTAGAGCTATTGGAGAATGCAGAACTGCATCATATGAGTGCAGAAGAGGTGTACAAAGCGCTCATCGAGCAAGGTGAAGATGTGGGTCTTGCCACGGTCTATCGCGTGCTGACACAGTTTGAACAAGCAGGTATCGTCGAACGTCATAACTTTGAGAACAATCTGTCGGTATTTGAGATTACTCAAGAAGAACATCACGATCATCTGGTTTGTGATGTCTGTGGCAAGATTATAGAGTTTCATAATGAAGTCATCGAAGAAGAGCAGCTCAAAGTAGCAGAAAAGCATGGCTTCAAACTTTCGGGTCATTCTTTAGTACTATACGGTATTTGCAATGACCAAGCCTGTAGAGACAGCGCGAAGTAGTCATTTAGGATAAAGATATTTTTTATGCTGTTCATGACATCTTGAATAGAAAAAAAGAAGCCCTCGTTATAAATAACGAGGGCTTCTTTTTTGCATGTTTGTTATTGAAAGTGTACGGCAAACACCCTCAGTTAATTGACATCTAACGATAAACTGTCCGCACCTTCGTCCAAGTTGGTATCACCACTTTTGCTACTGAGCTTAATTTTGAGGCGTAAGTCGTTAGGGGAGTCAGCATGAATAATCGCTTCCTTATAGGTTATCTCTCCTTGCTCATACAAATCAAAAAGGGCTTGATCAAAGGTTTGCATGCCACTGTCTCGTGAGCGCGTCATGATATCTTTGAGTTCATGGACTTCGCCTTTACGGATATAGTCACTGATCAGTTGTGAATTTAATAAAATCTCAATAGCAGCGCGTCGTCCTTTACCATCAGGTGTGGGGATCAGTTGCTGAGCGATAATGGCTTGCAAGTTCAATGACAAATCCATAAATAACTGATTATGGCGATTTGATTCAAAGAAATGAATAATACGGTCAATTGCCTGGTTAGCATTGTTTGCGTGCAGCGTTGCAAACACTAAGTGACCAGTTTCAGCATACTGAATAGCGTAGCTCATGACCTCGCGGTTACGAATTTCGCCGATTAAGATGACATCAGGCGCTTGGCGTAGGGTGTTTTTTAACCCTGCTTCAAATGAATGAGTGTCGATACCGACTTCACGCTGGGTAATAATACAGCCACGATGCTTATGCACAAATTCAATAGGATCTTCGATGGTAATAATATGACCATGAGAGTTTTGATTACGATGTCCTATCATAGACGCAAGGGTGGTCGATTTACCCGTACCCGTTGCACCCACTAGCAAAATGATACCGCGCTTTTTCATTGCCAGCTCTTTTAACGCTGGCGGCAGGCGTAGCTCTTCAACAGTTGGGATATTATTTTCGATTTTCCGTAAAATCATCCCTGCCATATCACGCTGTATGAAAGCACTGACCCGAAAACGTGCCTGCTGAGCCACGTCAGCAATCGCAAACTGACACTCGTTTGTCTCTTCAAACTCTTTTTGCTGGCCTGGCGTCATCACACCCTTGACCAATCGCATGGTCTGATCAGCAGTTAGGGGCGTTTTACCCACCGGTAATATTTTTCCATTTACTTTCATGGAAGGCGCTACATCAGCAGTAATAAAAAGATCAGAGCCATTTTTATTGATCATTAACTGCAATAGTTTATCAATGTCCATATCGTACCTGCACTTGATGTAAATTGATTAAAAAAACATTTAAAATCATATGGTAAAGTTCGTGAATAGAAAATCATTAAAGAACAATAAGTGCCATCATCATTTGTTTTTGATGGCACTTATTAATACTACAAAAATGCTTCAGGCTGTTTGGCATAAGGACGAGCGACATCTTTGCTGATAGTCCCTTTACCGACCAAGTTCTTTAACGTTTGATCGAGCGTAATCATACCTTCGCCTGCACCAGTCTGGATAGCAGAGTACATCTGGGCGATTTTATTTTCACGTATTAAGTTACGAATAGCAGGTGTGCCTAACATAATTTCATGCGCGGCCACACGTCCACCTGCTTGACGACGTAGCAGTGTCTGTGAAACAACGGCTTGCAATGACTCCGATAGCATCGCACGAATCATGTCTTTTTCAGCAGCGGGGAACACGTCGATGACGCGGTCAATGGTCTTGGCGGCTGAGCTGGTATGCAAGGTGCCAAAGACTAAGTGACCAGTCTCTGCTGCCGTCAATGCCAAGCGAATGGTCTCAAGGTCACGTAGCTCACCGACCAAAATAACATCGGGATCCTCACGTAGTGCTGAACGCAATGCCGGCTCGAAACCCAACGTATCACGGTGAACTTCGCGTTGGTTGATCAAGCTTTTCTTTGAATCATGAACAAATTCAATCGGATCTTCGATAGTTAGAATATGTTCTTTACGGCTTTCGTTAATATAGTCAATCATCGCCGCTAGCGTCGTTGATTTACCCGAACCTGTTGGGCCCGTGACCAATACCACGCCACGTTTGAAATCAGAGACGCGTTTGAACACATCACCCATACCTAGGTCTTCCATCGTCAATACTTTGGAAGGGATGGTACGAAACACAGCGCCAGCACCGCGGTTTTGATTGAATGCATTGACTCGAAAACGTGCCAAGTTAGGAATTTCAAAAGAGAAATCCGTTTCAAAAAACTCTTCAAAATCGGCACGTTGCTTATCATTCATGATGTCATAAATAAGCTGATGCACGACCTGATGAGTCATCTCTGGCATATTAATACGTGTCATTTCACCGTCGACACGAATCATTGCTGGCATACCAGCTGAAATATGTAAATCCGATGCTTTATGCTTAACGGTAAAACGTAGTAAGTCTTCGATGCTTAGATTATTTTTTTCAGCCATAATTCGATATTCCTATCACTTAGTCTAGGTAAGACAGAACACTCTAAAAGTACGTGGTAAACTATCTATCAATAACATCATTTAAACAAGCAATAATGAAAAATTAACGAGTATTAGTTTTTACCATCACTATCATATTCGGTAGCATGTGTTAAAGCATGTAACAATATAATAACAAGACTGTGAGTATTTAACCATCTACTAAACCAATAAAACTTAAAACTAGGGCGTTTCCTTATGTTAAGAGTGGTGATAAAAATGAGATAAATTGCTATTAACCAACTATTTGGTAAAATCCAGCCTTTTTAGCCCATTTATATGACTGTCAATTAGATGGAAGAAATGCCCTCGTTTTTTTGAAACCGATTTTTATATAGGGTCTGTTGAATATTCAAATATTAGGGCTGCTGATTGCTAAAATTGCACCAAATTAGGCGCAAGCCGACGATAATGTCGAGACCTTAACTAGGATTGCAACAACGTTTGGGGTGATTTTAGCATCAGCCTTTCAGGGCAGTACTATTTTCTGCCAATATATGGCGAAATTGTTTAACCTAGAATGACTAGGCGTCAAAAATTTCACTGCATATTGTCTAAAAAATAGTGACTGCCAGCACCACATTTGAATGTTCAACAGACCCTAGATACTGTTTCATTTATTTTTATGACATATTCATTTTTAAATGGGGCAGTCGGAATCAACTAAGAAGATATTTTTCTATTAAGGTACGCAGAAAAGGTACGCAAAAATTGCACAAGCATTAAGGATTGAATATGCAGGAAACGAACCGTAATATTGATGAGATGACGCTTATCGATAACTGGCAGCAAGTCAGTCAGCAAATTAATCAAGCATGTGATCATGCTGAAAGAAAAGCTGATAGTGTTATATTATTGGCAGTCTCTAAGACCAAGCCTGCTGCTATGGTTACCACTTTGGCACAGCAAGGACAACGTCATTTTGGTGAAAACTATCTGCAAGAAGCCATTGAAAAAATTGAGACTCTGAAATCACAATCTGAAGGTGAGGGTATCGTTTGGCATTATATCGGTCGTATTCAGCGTAATAAAACGCGCGATATTGCTGAGTATTTTGATTGGGTACAAACGGTTGAGCGTGACATTATTGCCAAGCGTTTAAACGATCAACGCCCCGATGAGCTGCCGCCATTGAATATATTGATCCAATTAAATATCGATAATGAAGACAGTAAGTCAGGATGTCTGCCAGCACAGCTACCAGCGCTTATCACAGCGATTAAGGGATATGAGCGATTACAGCTACGTGGTCTGATGATCATCCCTGCAAAAGCAGGTACGGATGCCTTGGCGCGTACCAAGCAATTGTTTGAGGAGATCAAAGCCAATCATCCAGAATTGAGCCATTGGGATACGCTTAGCATGGGGATGAGTGGCGATATGGCAGAGGCGATAGAGAATGGTTCTACGATGGTACGTGTTGGTACGGCCATTTTTGGTCAGCGTGCTTAAAAAGATAAGCTCTAGCCAGTCACTCAAAGCGTATCTTCTTGTTTGGTCACCAGCATCTGAGTGATTTTGAGATTGTCAGTCGCAATGATTTCAAACCGATAATTGGCATATTCAATAGTGTCGGTCTTTTTAGGGATTTTGCGTAGCATATACATCATGAATCCACTGATAGTCTCGTAATTTTGACTTCGTGGTAAGTCGACGATATCTAATGCACGAATTACATCTTCGATAGGGGTCATGCCATCGATTAGCCACGAATTGTCAGTGCGCTGGACAATAGGTTGTTCTTCTAGCGTTACCAACTCACCCATCACAATGCTCATCACGTCCTTTAATGTGATAACACCAACGACTAGTGCGTATTCATTCACGATGACCGCAAAATCAGCGCCAGTGGATTTAAACATCTCTAATACCTCAAACAGAGACAACGTATCAGGCACGAAAAGTGCTGGTTTCAATAGAGTCTTGTTCGTTAAGCTAACTTCTTGTTGGTTCAAAACCAAAGCTAAAAAGCTACGAGATTCCACATAGCCAACGATATGTTCTAAATCATCATCATGGCAGACCAAAAATTTATTGTGTGGCTGCTCAATCATGATATTCACGACTTCTTCGGTACTTGTTTTGGTATCAAAGTAAACGATATTTTCGCGAGGGTTCATTACTGAAGTAACGGTACGCTCCTGCATATCAAAGATATTTTCAATCAAGTGATGCTCTTGCTTCTTTAGTACACCCGCTTCGGCACCTGCATCCATCACTGCATAAATATCTTCTGGTGTCATATCATCTTGACGTATGGTTGAGATGCCAAAAAATTTAAACAGGATATTTGCGGCGCCATCGAACACCCATATAATGGGCTTTAGTATAAATATCAACAGCATCATCGGGCGTACGAGCCGTACCGCTATCGTCTCAGCATTTGACATGGCCAAACGCCTAGGCATTAGATCAGCAAGTAGTGAAAACAAACTCGTGATAAGTACAAATGATATAACCGATGCTATCGTTTCACTATTCAATAACTGTTCGAGATAAGGGCTGATGGCCGATTCACCCACGGCACCAGCTGAAATAGCGACCGCATTTAGCACTATTTGTACTACGGTGATAAAGCTACCAGGGTGCTCCTGCATATTGAGGACATCAAGTGCGCGAACATCGCCTTCTTTTGCCATAATTTGGAGCTTGATTTTGCGGCCTGCAGCGATGGCAATCTCAGCAGCAGAGACAAAGGTACTTAAGGCAAGCAGTAAAAGAAGAAAAACACTAGCGGTTAGCAAACTCATGACGTACTCGAAAAAAAATAAAGATAATTGAGGCAAATAGTTGGTGAAACTGTGTGGAAAAGAATATGGCTAGGTGTAGACATTTTTGGTGTATAAAAACTAAAAAAGCTGGGCAAGCACCCAGCTAATAGTGAAAAATTCAATGTTTTTTAAAAATAACCTATTAGTATCTAGCTAATATTAGCTAGATACTAATAGGTAGGTAGTATTTAGCCTTTGATCGACCACTTATTGACCAACGGATAGCGACGCTCACGTCCAAAGGCTTTGTGGCTAATTTTAGTGCCGATTGGCGCTTGTAGACGCTTGTATTCGCTATTGTCCACCATCTTGATGACTTTTGCGACCATCTCAGCATCAAAGCCTTTATCGATAATTTCTTGATAACCCATGTCTTCATCGATATATGACATCAAGATACCATCTAATACATCGTAGTCAGGTAGGCTGTCCTGATCCTTTTGATCTGGACGTAGCTCAGCTGATGGCGGACGAGTAATGACACGCTCAGGGATGACAGGGGTGTCTTCTAAGCGGTTACGATAGCTTGCCAATTTATAAACTTGAGACTTGTAGACGTCTTTTAGGACATCGAAGCCGCCAGCCATGTCGCCGTATAGTGTTGAGTAACCAACCGCCAATTCAGACTTGTTGCCAGTCGTGATGACCAAATGACCAAATTTATTAGACAATGCCATCAGAATAACACCACGCGCCCGTGCTTGGATGTTTTCTTCGGTCGTATCTGCTGGCGACTTGTTGAATAACGGCGCTAACGTATGACGGATACCTTCGACAGCATCGAAAATAGGACAAACGGTATAAGAGACATTTAAGCGACGTGCCTGTGCTTGAGCGTCTTCTAGACTGATTTGAGAGGTATACTCGTATGGCATCATGACTGCGTATACCTTGTCAGCGCCTAAAGCGTCAACGGCGATACAGAGCGTCAATGCTGAATCAATACCACCTGATAATCCGACAATAATGCCAGAGAATCCAGAGTGATTGACATAGTCACGCAGACCGACAACCAACGCCTGATACATTTCAGACTCACGACTCAAGGTCAAAGGGGCTTTGGCTTGATCGTTAAACTTGGCGGTTTTGACGTCTAAAGTAGCCAGTAGTAACTGATTCATAAAGCGCGGCGCTTCATGGGCAATGCTGCCATCAGCTTGCACGGCCATAGAGCCACCATCAAACACTAAATCGTCTTGGCCACCAACAGCGTTGACGTATACGATTGGCAGTTTGTTTTCACGGCTACGTTTGGCCAGCATGGTTTTGCGGTTGTCTTGCTTTTCGATCTCAAAAGGTGAGGCATTTAAGCTCACGATCAGATCAGCACCTTGTTTCTTAAGCTCGGCAATAGGGCCTTTTTCCCATAAATCTTCGCAAATGAGCAGACCGATAGTAATGCCTTTATAATCAAACAAAACTTGGTTACGACCTTTATCAAAATAGCGACGCTCATCAAATACGCCGTAATTTGGCAAAATTTGCTTATGGTAAAAACCTTTTTGATGGCCGTTGTGTAGGATAGCCGCAGAGTTAAAAGTACCGTGGTGATCGACATGCGGATAGCCGACAATCAGGACGATATCATCGATATCACTCAAGGTAGATAAGGCGCTTTTGACACGGCCTGATAAGCTTGGGCGCAGCAATAAATCTTGTGGAGGATAGCCCAAAAGAGCTAACTCTGGGAATACAACGACATCAGCACCTTGTTCGCGGGCTTGTAATGCTAGTGTGCGCATTTTTTCGACGTTGGTTGTGATATCACCGACCAAAAAGTGTGATTGTGCTAAGGCAATAGTGACAGTATCTTGTGGTTTATTGCTATGACTGGTTTCGTTTGAGGTTTTAAGGTTGGGGTTATCAGTGTCTTTTGACATTGTTATTGTTCCTATCGATATATTATTAAAATTTGGTGAGTCTGTATTGATTTCAAATAAAATCAAAGTAAATCCGAAATGAACTCAAAACTGCGCGCTTGCATATCATGCTCAAATATTGAATAGATATGATGAGTCTAAATCTTACATAGGCCTTTATAAAAGACCTATGATTGTGCTCAAGTATCTCATCCCAAGTGATAGCGACACCCCAAAATGAGGTCTTATGACAGTCTAGAAAAAGACAATATAAGAAGATGTGGAAATCTGGCTTAAAGGATTCGATGTCTGTACAACGATGCAAATAAATATGTGCAAATAAATATGTGCAAATAAACTTAACTACACTGAAAAGCTTAAAATAATTGCTTTAGTATAACATCAATTGTCGCGACAAATAGAACCCACCAGTGGATTCCCTTATAAGATAACAGTTTAAAAGCTGCACATAAAAGCAGTTTTCACTGTCGCGTTTTTACACACTAAATTCATGCATTATGCGCTAGTCATTATCGTTGTCATCTAGTAAGCTTGCATAGACAAAGTTGTAAGTAAAGATTACAACAACGCCTTATATAATTCACAGGCTTTGTTGCATAATATAGCGCGATGATTGGGCTTTTATTGTATTTTTATCATGCTAAATGGCTGTAAATTCGTGACCTTGTTATGCTATTTAACGGTCGAGTCACTTAATAGTCATGTGATTTCATCAGTCCAACGCAGTATCTTCTTTATATATTTATGATTTGCAATTCTCGCCAATGGGTATGGTTCACAGACAGCGTCTAGGAGCTGATATTCATCACACATTTATAAACTCGCCAGCAAAATTATCGTTTGCTGTCCGCTTTTGGTTTATACGCTATGATTGAAAACTGGACAAAAGAATTTATTATTCAGCGCTTACTAGCGATTACCTTGCTGGTGGTGCTGTTCGTATTGTGTTTTCAAGTGGTACAGTTTTTTATTGTACCAGCGCTGTGGGCAGCGATTTTGGCATATGTAACCTTTCCTATTTATAGCTTTTTTCATGAAAAAGTTAAGCTGAGCCCAGATTTTAGCGCCGCTATTATGACGGTGAACATCTCTTTAATCATAGGTGTGCCGCTGGTAATCGGTGTCTTTATTTTGCAACAAGAAGCCTTGAGCCTAATCAGTAACTTAATCTACCGTATAAAGGTGGGTTATTTAGATGTGCCTGACTCTATTAAAGACTTGCCTATCATCGGTCAGCAAGTCAAAGATGTACTGTGGCGCATCAACAAAAACCCTGAAGGGACGCTAGAAGCTTTTCGTATTTGGGTTCAGTCGCATTTATATTATGGCAAAATAGCCTTTGATGTGGTGTTTAGCGGACTTGCTAAGTTGGGCATGGCGCTGATGACGTTGTTTTTCTTTTATCGTGATGGCACCAGCTTGGTTCGCCAGATCCGTCAAGCACTGCGTAATATCATTGGCAATCGGATTGATGGTTATATTGACTCTGTGGGTACGACCACGCGCGCGGTGGTTTATGGTATTGGTTTGACGGCATTGGCACAGGCATTGCTTGCGGGCGTTGGTTATTATTTTTCTGGTGCGCCAAGTCCTATTTTATTGACCATTGTCACGTTTATTATTGCCTTGATTCCCTTTGGCACGCCATTCGTTTGGGGCGGTGTATCGATCTGGCTATTGAGTCAAGGACATACTGCAGAAGGTATTGGCTTGGCACTGTGGGGTGTATTGGTTATCAGCTGGGTTGATAATCTCATCCGTCCTATCGTTATTAGTGGTGCAACCAAAATTCCTTTTATTATTATTTTTATTGGGGTGTTGGGCGGTTTGACGGCTTTTGGCTTTGTTGGTCTGTTTATCGGGCCTGTGGTATTGGCTATCGGGCTTGCGGTATGGCGTGAATGGATATCACAGCATAAAAATGAAATATTTTCGCCACAAGAGATAGAGCTGACTGATGACGACACATTGCCACCAGTGAATGAGTCGCAATAAATAACAGCGATTCTACTACTAGAACCACTATTATTTGACTATGTTATAAAAACGATGAAGGGTAGGGTGAATACTATTAAACATATTACTATTTTGGCTGATAGCAATATCGCCAGTTTGACTGATTTTTTTAGTACGACTACGCTTGGTCAGTTGACTGAGCGGACGATTGATATCGTCCCTGTCGCTGGGCGAGATATTGATGCAAAGTTACTCGCTGAGATACAGCCAGATGTATTATTGATACGTTCCGTGACGCAAGTGAATGAGGCATTGTTGGCGAATAACGACAGTGTTCAGTTTGTGGGTTCTGCAACCATCGGTACAGATCATGTCGATCAAGATTATTTGATGCAGCGCCATATTACTTTTGCCAATGCTGCTGGCTGTAGCAAGCATTCTGTCGCGCAGTACGTACTGACAGCCGCATTGACGTTGCGTCCGCAGTATTGGCAGCAATCAGTTACTCTCGGTATTATCGGTCTTGGTAATATTGGTAGTACGCTTGTGCAGTATGCCAATGATTTGGGCTGGCAAGTATTAGGCTATGATCCATTATTACCAAAATCCAAGATAAATAATGCCAGTTTAGAGCAGGTGCTGAGCCAAAGCGATGTGGTCAGTCTGCATGTGCCTTTGACCGATAAGGAGAGTGATGCACATTCTAGAGGCAGCAATTATCCAACGCGTCATCTCATTGATGCCGATTCATTGGCTCTGATGCCTGCTGATACAATACTGATTAATAGTGCGCGTGGGCCTGTGATTGAGGCAGATGCACTGGTAGCAGATATTGAGCGTACTGGGCGACAAGTGGTGCTTGATGTGTTTGAGCACGAGCCTCAGATTGCTGAGCAATTATTATCTAAGCTTGCCTTCGCCACTCCGCATATCGCTGGCTACACGTTAGAAGGTAAGCTGCGTGGCACACAAATCATTTATGATGCGCTATGTGAGAAACTGGCCGTTCTACCTACCCAAACGATGCACAGGCTATTACCGCTTAACTTATTTCTATGGTCTGAATTAAAAGCACATCCGGACAGACTGATAAAGTTCTATGATATTCAGCAAGACGATGCCTCATTGAGAAGCAAAGAAATTGAAGGGCAGGTTAATGGTGCTGACTTTGATGGTTTGAGACGCGATTATCATCTACGTCGTGAATGGCAGTTTTAAAAAATTCAAACACCTAATTACCAAACCGATTATTAGGGTCTGTTGAACATACAAATGTGGTGCTGGCAGTCACTATTTTTTAGACAATATGCAGTGAAATTTTTGACGCCTAGTCATTCTAGGTTAAACAATTTCACTGCATATTGGCAGAAAATAGTACTGCCCTGAAAGGCTGATGCTAAAATCACCCCAAACGTTGTTGCAATCCTAGTTAAGGTCTCGACATTATCGTCGGCTTGCGCCTAATTTGGTGCAATTTTAGCAATCAGCAGCCCTAATATTTGAATGTTCAACAGACCCTAATCAATCGCAGTAGATCACAAATGACTCAAGCAAATAACATTTCTTCGCAGCCTATTATTTCTAAGCTTACTAGTTCTAAGACTATTAGTTCTAAGCCTAGCTATGCACCGACCATGACATTGGCGATGGCGCAGCAGCGTGCGCAGTTTATGAGTAATATCCGTCAGTTTTTTGCCAAGCGACAAGTGTTAGAGGTGCAGACACCGCTACTGTCACAAGCGGGTAATACCGATACTTTTTTGCAGTCAGTCGCCGCGCAGGTTACTTATCGAGACAAACTACAGACCTATTATTTGCATACGTCACCTGAATTCGCTATGAAGCGTTTATTGGCCAGCTGGCAAGTGCCTATTTATCAGATTTGTCCTGTTTTTCGAGACAATGAAATAGGTGTGCGGCACAATATCGAATTTACGATGCTCGAATGGTATCAGCCAAATTATAGCTTAGATGATATAGCGACTGAACTGGGTGAGCTATTAGAAGCGCTTTATGGTAATGCAGTCGTCATGAGCCATTACCGTTATGTTGATGCCTTTATGGATTTTGTCGGTATCCATCCACTAACCGCTAGTCTAGCCACACTACAAGCAGTAGCAGAAGATAAAGGCTTAACAGGCTTTGACTTTAATAGTGAGTTGAGCAGTGCAGTAAATACGGAAGAAGACCGTCGCCAGAGCTGGCTAGATTTGTTATTCAGTCATGCAGTTGAGCCAAATTTAGGTCATGACCTACCAACGTTAATTATAGAGTATCCGCCAGCGACCGCCGCATTAGCAAAAACAGCTTTGGACAAAGACGGTAATAAAATTGCCAAACGTTTTGAGCTCTATATCAATGGTATTGAGATTGCCAATGCTTATGATGAACTGGCAGATGGGCAAGCGTTAAGAGAACGCTTTGAGCAAGATAACCAATTGCGCCAGCGTCATAACCTGCCAAAAATGCCAATCGATGAGCATCTACTAGCGGCATCTGATGATTTGATACCTTGTAGTGGTATTGCTGTCGGCGTAGATAGGCTACTAATGGTCATCACAGGAGCTAGTAGCCTAGAGGAAGTGATTCCGTTTCCAAGCGGTTTGGCATAGTTTTTCTACAGAAAGTAGCTATTATTGCTCACTTAATAATCCATTCTCAAACGACAGCCATAGAAAAGCGAGTAAACCTTTTGGCTTACTCGCTTTTTTGCTTCAATGATTATAACTTTGCTATAGCCTCATCAATGGCTGTCTCACCATTTTGCATGCTAAAGACGGTCTTGATAGTATTGTTTGCCTTTAATACAGCTACCAAAGTAGTGGCGACATCTTCAATCGAATTTTCGCCTGAGCTGTCATTATTGACAGTAATTTTGCCCGTGGCTTCACGCTCTTTTAGTGCGCCTGCCTGTACGATAGTGTAGTCCAAAGTGCTGTTGTTGATTAACCATTGGTCAGCATAGTGTTTACAGATATAGTATTCTTTTAAGTCGGCAATTTTATCCCATTTACTGGTATCTAATGAGAATACTGTGCTAAGCATAATATAGCGTTTGATACCTTTGTCTTGTGTCGCTTGGATGGTCTTAACTGCACCATGTAAGTCTACTTCTAAGACGTCTTTGCCACCTGAGCCTGCAACAAAATAAACAGCATCAATATCTTGATCAATTTGCTTTTGAATTGAGTCTTTTTCAGCCGTAATGTCTAAGTCCAACTGGCTATAATTGTCATCTTTAAATAGCTTTTCTTCCTGACGGGTAGTACCAATCACTTGATGGTCGTCAGCCAATAACTGCTTAACCAAATCAGTACCTACTCGACCACTTGCGCCAATTACTAAAATTTTCATCGTCATTCCTATTTTTATTTACGTTATTTTTGTTCAAAAACTTATGTTTAAAAACTGAACATAGCGTAACAAGAATAGGCGGTACGCTTCGTTATGAAGCGTGCCGTTTGCATAGAGTTTGGTTATATAGTGTATAGGGTTTGCAAGGAGAGAGATAAAATAAGTATCGCTAGTAATGGACGTTAGCATAGTAAAAAACCAGATGAAGAATGTCTGGCGAATGTTAGAAATTAACGCACCAATTTATTTAATCCATCGGCAAACGCTTTTTTATCGCGGTCACCATAAGGCTTCTGTCCGCTCATCTCTTGTAGTTCTAATACGCCAGTACCACGCATGGTATCCATAAAATCACGCATATTGAGCTTTTGCTTAATATTATTTTTATCATAGATCACACCGCGAGTGGTCAAAACCATACCTCCTTTGTCCAAAATATCATTGGCTAACGGTATGTCGCTAGTAATGGCCAGATCGCCTGGCTGTATTTGCTCAACGATATAATCGTCCGCTTTATCAAACCCTGACGGCACCACTGTCATAGTGAGCAGTGGTGACTTGCGCAGTTTAATCGACTGATTGGCGACGAATATGGCCATGGTTTGTGTGCGTTCAGCCGTTTTGATAATTAAGTCTTTGGCTATCAATGGTACTGAATCCGCATCCACCCAAATCTGCATTATTTCTTAGCCTTTTCTGTTTTTGATTTAGCGTTGATAGCTTTATCTGACTGGCCATCTTCAATAGCCAATTCTGTATTTTCTACAGTATTGTTAGAGTCAGTCGTGGTTAGACTATCTTCCACCTGTGGCTGGCTATCAATTGGAGAAGGTTTTTTCTCAAGTCCCATTTTATTGGGTAGAGTCGCGACGAGCTTGGCTAAAGCAGGCTCTAAATCGGCCACATCGTTCGGCATCAGAGTAATATGCGCAATCTTACGATCGTCACGTTCTTCTTTGTGGTAGCTATGATAGTGCGCACCATCGATATTTAGCACGGCGCTGATATCAGGATATTGACCCAAGATATTGAGCATAATCGCTGGGTGTACATTATCCGTATCACCTAGCGGTAGGTTGACGACTGCGCGAATATGGTTTTCAAACTGACTAGTAACAGCACCTTCAATACTCCAATGCCCAGAGTTGTGTACGCGTGGCGCAATTTCGTTAGCAAGCAATGCGTCATTACCGCGTGCGTCTTTTGTCACAAATAGCTCCAGCGCCATGACACCAACATAGTCTAAATGGTTCATGACGGTGGTAATAGCATCGGTTGCTTGCTGCAGTAAATGGCTAGTTCCAACAGCAGGGGCTTGGGTTTTAGCTAAAATACCATGGTGATGATGGTTCTCGACCAAGTCATAGCAACGAACCTGACCGTTTTGTGTACGTGCCGCAATCATAGACACTTCACGGCTAAAGTTAATAAAGCCTTCGGCAATTAATGGTGCTGGCGTCGGTGTGAGTGAGCCTTTTCCAGTGACTGCGTCTTTGAGTTCTTGCCAAGCGGCTTTAATATCGCTGTCTTGTTTGATGACGAATTGACCTTTGCCATCATAACCGCCGCGGCTGGTTTTTAGAACGATAGGCAGACCTAGCTCATTGCAAGCTTGTTTTAATTCAGCTTCAGAATTGACAGCCATAAAGGGTACGGTGGCAATATCAAGCGAGTTAAACATCTGCTTTTCTTTTAAGCGATCTTGAGCAATATCTAGCGCAATCAATGGTGGAAACATGCCTTGCTTGCTACCAGACTTCGATAAGGCAGTAAGCTGTTCGACAGTTGCTGTCGGCGTGTTTTCAAACTCGAGAGTAAAAACATCAGCGGCTTCGATAAATGCTTCTAATTGCTCGCTATGAAAGACGCGACCGTATAGGCTGGCAGGACAGTCGGCACTGTCTTCTAAAAATACACATTGGTAGCCTAGGGGCATGGCTGCTTCGGCAAGCATCATACCAAGCTGACCACCGCCTAAAATACCGATGGTACGAATGGTTTGGGTAACAGGATAAGCGTTTGCTGTAGTCATGGCAGGCTCTTTGAATAAAAGTGAATAAGGTTTTTGTACATTAAAATCTAAAAATCAATGGGTGAAAATAGGAAAAGGTGCACTGTATGCACCTTATATCTAATCGGACTTGCTTAAAAAGTACAGTGTGATAGCTTTTATTTTTTGGCTACCAATATTCAGGTATGTTCAATCAACATTAAAAACTCTGCTATAAAAGCCAGCAAGTCTATACTTACTTAGGCGTTGATAATACCTGGCGTTGGGCTGGCAAGAATGGTCTCTGTCTGAGACTGTCGCATCTGATCTAGCTTAGTAGCAATCGTGTCATCATGCAAGGCCAAGACTTGAATAGCAAGCAGGGCAGCATTGTAAGCACCTGCTGAGCCAATTGCCAATGTTCCAACGGCGACACCTTTAGGCATTTGTACGATAGACAGTAGGCTATCCCAACCGCTAAGCATAGATGACTTTACAGGAACACCAAAGACAGGGAGTGGTGTTTGGCTGGCACACATACCGGGTAAGTGAGCGGCGCCGCCTGCACCTGCGATGATAACTTGTAGGCCGTTGCCTTTCGCATTTTTGGCATAATCAAATAATCTATCAGGCGTACGATGTGCTGAGACCACTTCACATTCAAAAGCGATATCGAAATCTGCTAGTAATTGTGCAGCGGCGCTCATGGTGGCCCAATCAGACTGTGAGCCCATGATGATGCCAACTTTAGGTTGACCAGCAGGAGAGGTGATAGGTCCGTTTTGCTCAACAGTAGTAACAGTTGCCGATGTGGTGCTCATGATTGGATATCCTCAAAAAGACCATCATACAAAAATTTTGCTACATTCGTAAAGCCAAGTTTGACTTTTAATACTGGTATGGTGCTAACAATGTTGATATTACTGGCTTATGTCCACTTCTTTATCGTGATAATGCTGCACAAAACGCTCGGCTGTCAGCGGTAAAGGTTGCTCGGTATCGAGCTGATAGCAGGTAAGGTAACCACTGTCTACTGCCGCTGAATAGTCGGTACAAGCGACCTGATTGCTCAGTGGCTCGGGCATGCCAGTGAGCCAATAATGACCAACAAATACAGGTTTGTGCGTCTTTAATGCAAAATCGATGTTTTCGGCCATGGCATCTTTCGGTATTTGAGCCATTGCTGATGAAAGCGCACGCGAAATCTCATGCAGTGTGCGTGACTCTAATTCATCAAGCCACCAACGTACCCGCACTCGCGTACGTTCAGTGCCTTCCTTATCGACCATGACCAAACCGTCAGGCAGTGGTGTCTCTACACCTTTTAATACCCGTTCTAAGGCGTCGAACTGTGTGGTATCTTCTTTGGCAGTGGTTATTAAGCCGTATGGCGTTAAACAGTTAGTATCCGTTAATAAAGGTTTTAGCACTGCCATACTATCGACATCCCAGCAGGCATGCACAAAACAAGCGTAGTCCGTTTCAATCCATAATGGAATTTCATATAACCGCTGTAGCCAATATTGATGACTCTCTGAGCCAAATGGTAGTTCGGCTAAAAATGCTTCATGTTGGCGTGTATGCACATCATTGTGCGAGCGCAGATATTGGATAGGACGATCAGGATTAGGTGTAGCAAAAGCCAGCGCATTGTATTCATGGTTACCCATCACCGCATCAGCTACATCAGCATCTAGCATCGCAAAGACAATCTCTAATGTCGCCACCTGCTGTGAGCCACGATCTATTAAATCACCGATAAATAGCGCTCGATGACCTGCTGGCGGTATAAAGCACTCACCATTATGAACATACCCTAACTGTAGCAGCAGGCCGACCAGTTTGTCTGCATAGCCGTGAATATCACCGATAACATCTATAATCATAATTAACTATCAAATCTTAATATATATAAAGTCGAAGAATATGAAACTGACAAAGCTAGGATAACGACTCTCTGTAATGATTTCAGAAGGCTATTTTCATTAGAAGCTACTATCGTTAAGAGCTATTATTGTTAAAAGATATGGTCGTTGAGAGTAGCCCTGTACCATTGCTGTTTTATTATCTCTAATCCAAGAGCTGTCTATTTAGAAGCTAGGAGACAATAACGCATTGATAAAGTGTGATAACACCCGTGGCTCTAGCACAATCGTCGCTATGACTCCGAAGGCGCCACCCCACATATGTGCCATGTGATTGATATTGGAGCCACCACGTTTGTCTGCATATATACTATAAGCGACATAAGCGACTGCAAATAAGATAGCAGGGATAGGAATGACCGCAAATAGATAGATTTTTTCCCACGGTGCTAACAAAATAAAGGCGAACAATACTGCTGATACACCGCCCGAAGCACCAAGGCTTAAGTAGCTGGCATTTTTTTTATTCTTAAGGTAGCTTGGAATCATCGCAATGATAATGGCCAGTACGTAGAACACCACAAAACCATAACCGAATAAGAATGACTGATATAATCCTTCAATCGCGCGACCAAAAAAGTACAAGGTAAACATGTTGAAGAGCAGGTGCATACTGTCGGCATGAATAAAGCCATGAGTCACAAAACGATCCCACTGCCCGTTGTTTACTGCTGGCGGGTAAAAAATCAATCGATTAAATAGCGTCTTGTTTTGCCATGCTAATAAGCTGACAATAACCGTGATAATGATGATAAGCGTCGTATGGTTTAACAAAGGAAAATCCTTAGGCAGTGCCTGATATGTGACAGTGCTACAAATAACAATATTCAAAGCCTAAGTGTTACGGCTGAGTAAAATCAAGTCTGACGCCTGATTCGTATTAAGGGGTAAACATTAGGGCGCATCTTCGACTCACTCGATAGTCCTCTAAATGGGCTGAAAATGGCTAAATTTTGCCCAACATGGTCAAATAGCGGGTTAATATCTCGATATTATCTGCGCTATTTTTCTTGTTTGACGGCCATTTATTGCACTTTTATCACCATGTTTGAAACGAAGACACGGCCTAGTAATAAAGTAATAAAGTAATAAAGTTAATAAAGTTAATAAAGTTAATAAAGTTAATAAAGTTAATAAAGTTAATAAAGTTAATAAAGTTAATACTAACAGCAGTTGCGCAGACACGAATACTTATTATGTGACAAAACGATGCTTTTTTATGCTGTTATAGTGAATAATGTAGCAGTGTACCATGCAAAATAAATGAAACTTTTTGAGTGGCATCACAGACAAAGCCATTTACGAGGGTTTTTTGAGGTGGGTTAGCAACATATCTAAGCAACGCATCTAAATAATGCATATAGAAATAAAAATAAGTGCTTAATTTTTTGCGTATCCGAACAAGGCCGAAAGAGGCAGTAATCTATGAATATTATCGACCAGCTAGAACAAACGGTAACCCCAGCGCTAATAGGCAATGATGACGGCATTAGTCAGGTGGCACATGTCAGTCTGCTTGAGCAATTCTATGCTATTTTAGCCGCGCGTCTAGCAGTGCCACAGGTTTACTCACAGTTGCTTCGTACCGATCAAGTGACTGCCAATAGTGGTATTACTGAGAACCCTCTATTTGAGCAATTGTGGCAAGACCCAAGCCTACAACAAATCATTATTCAAGAGCTGGCAGCCACACATCACATTGACGAGCACACAACGACGTACTTACTAATCAGTGCCGCACCGTTGGCGTATCGTGAGCTAAAAGTGTTGGCCAATGGGCAGTTTTTGCCCGCATTTTTGCAAAACAAGCAGTCGGCCTTACGCCCATATTTACCTATGTGGTCAGCAGCTGTTATCACGGCTACTCAAGACGCGCCTCAAAGCGTACAGGCAAGCTTCGGTACTGATGATATCAGTGTGCCAATGAATGATGGCTTATCAGGAAAATTCGATCAGTCCACTTTGGATACTCGTATAGTTCCTCCAACTTCAGCTCCGAATGCTTATGTAGACACTATAGAGAATGAAGCAATAGAAGACGAAATTATAGATCTCAATAAAGCAAATTTGAAAAAATCCAGTGTAGGAGATGTAGGGGCAACAAGTCCTGAGACAACAAATGCTGATGTGGATATAAATGCCAATAGCGATGCCATTCATGCAAATCCAGCAGCCCATCATTTTGCAGAAAATGGTGACTTAAAACGCGCACAGATGCGCACTCGTAACCAACGAAATGACCTACTAATACGCGTGTTTTTATCAACAGTGCCCATTGCTGCGCTTGCTCTAGCAGTATGGGCACTGTTGATAAAGCCCAATAATGACGTACCAGTAGAACCAGTTGTCACAGCACCTGTCACACCCACGCCGACGCCTGCGCCACCAGTGCCGACGACGACACCTGTTGAGCTCATTATTGGTGTAGACAACAGTGGTAGTCTATACACTTGTCGCGCGACGGTCGGTGATATCGCATTACAAAGCGCGTTACAACAAGCGCTCAATACAAGTTTTGGCGAGCAGGCGAGTATTTGTGAGCTGAACATACAGGACGGGGTAGCCAGCGACATTGTTAACCTGCCTGTGGAAATGCTGCCCAACGTCTTGACCATGCTCAGATCAACGCCGTTTGCGCGTTTACACGTACAAAACGATCGCCTCATGCTAGAAGCGCCAGACAGTATATTGCTGCAAAAATTGGTCACAGAAATACGCAACTTAGTACCAGCGATGGTAGTCGAAAGCATAGCACCACTGCCATTACCTGATAACAGTAATGGTGATGCGACAAACAATATGGCAAATGCCAATGAATCAAATAGCCAGTTTGAAGATGATGGTGCCAATACCAATAATCAATACAATAACGATGGTATCAGCAGTGATTCTGACGGATATCAGGCATCAGACGATGACTCTGGTGATCGTGTGATCCCCACTCCTTTGCCTAACAATGAGGGTGGTTTTAATAATGCCCCTAATAACCTGCCTACTAATGGCGCTAGTAGTATTCCTAACAATATACCTTTGAACAATCGAACGACCAGACCGCCAGGGCCTTTTTCACCATCAGAAGTGGATGAAATGGCAAATACCGTCATCGTTGCTGAACCAGCCCAAGTGAGGTAACGGTTTATACTGTATGCTCTTTTGTACTGTAGGTCTTATCGTTACGTGTGCCAACCGAAACATTACTTATTGTATCATTTGCACAACAACGCATAGACTGTGAATAGTCACTTAAGAATTTTATAATAATCAAAACCAAATAGAGTGGTCTGATGGATTCAGCGCCACCATGACTATTTAATGCAAATTAATGCGAAAAATTATACAGCCGCTTTTTCAACAAGCGAATAATACAAATAAAATAAAAGGGAGAGCCATATTATGGATATTATCAGTCATTTGACACGCACCGTTAGTCCAGCCGTATTGGAAGATGACCGTAGCCCAGCTAAGAAAAATCTATTAGAGCAGTTTTATGCCATTTTTGCGGCTCGTCTTGCAGACAATGATACTTTTAGCCGTTTTGCCAATGAGAACATTGCCCGCGATGACAATGCTTTTTATGACCGTGTATGGACGGAAGGCGCACATCGAGACCAAATTTCCCGCGAGTTGGCTGGTCAGCACAATATCGACGCAACCGACTCTCGTGGTTTGATTGCGATGGCAGCACCACTGGCTTTTCACGAAATCAAAAGCTTGGCTGGCACCACCCCAGTGCCGCAATTTTTGAATGATAATCTCGACAGTTATCAGCAGCACATTCCCACATGGGCAGGTGCTGTCTTACCAGCCAGTGCAGTCGCTACCACGCCCGTCGCTGCGCCAATTTCTGAGACGACCAGTACCGCGCCGCTACAAAAAGAAGCGGAGCCAGAAGGGAGCTTCATGAAAGCGCTGCTACCTATTATTGGTTTGATTATTTTAGGTGCATTGGCTTGGGCGCTACTGAGAGGCTGTCAAGAAAATCCTGAGCCGGTGGCCACACCTGCGGCTACCGCGCAACAAGTAGCGCAAGGAGAGAGTCCAGTAGCGGTGGCAAGTGATATCGAGCCTGCATCGTTGAGTATCGCAACTGGTGAAAATAGCGAGCTGTATGCTTGCCATATGAACGTAGGTGATGAGACGCTACAGACCACTGTCATGAACGCTTTGACTGGTGCATTTGGTGACGAAGCCAATAAATGCCGTGCTGACGTTGATGATAATTTTGCAGTAGATATGCCAGCGGCCGCTCAGCTTACAACAATATTGCCCATTATCAAGAATGTACCGAATGCCAGCATGATTATCAAAGGTGATAACATCACTGTCAATGCGCCTGACAAAGCGGCATTGGATAAATTGGTCGCCGACTTGCAAGCCGCTGCTCCTGCTATGACGGTTCAAGCTGAAGGGCCATTAGATTTACAAGGCGAGATTGATGATAGTCTGGCTGCAGCAGACGTTGCCATGACCAGTCTCAGTGAAAACCCAGATCCACGCGATGTGGCACGCGCTTTAAGTATTCAAGTGATTAATTTTCAAGTGGATGAAGCTGTTATTCCTGATGTTAATAAAGCGCTATTAGATCGTGCTGCAAAAATCATCAATAATATACCTGACATGACGCTTATGATCGTTGGTCACACAGACAGTCAAGCCTCTGATACCTATAATATGGAGCTGTCTCAGGAGCGTGCTGAGTCAGTCAAAGCGTATCTGGTTTCTCAAGGGGTTGATGCGAGCAAATTGAACACCAAAGGCATGGGTGAATCACAACCTATTGCGGCCAATTCGACCGAACAAGGTCGCTTCCGCAATCGCCGTATTGAGTTCATGGTCAATGATGAAGTCGTTAGCGCAAACGATGGCATGACGATAAATAGTGATTCGCTTGACCCAGACATGAACCCACTGGACAGTGATAATGATGATGTATTGCCAGATAGCGATGACGTTACCCAAGGTACTGCGGTAGATTCAACCAATTAATCTAAATGTTCTTATTTTGATTATAGTTAGACTATAGTAGCCAAACAACAAAAACCGCATCTTATAAAGATGCGGTTTTTTGTATGCTACTTGATGACAATTGAACAAGCTATTATTTATACAGAGTAGGATCTGTTGACTCTTTGGTAATTTGAGCATCAGCTTGCGAATTAAAAAAAGTTTGAGTAACATTCTGTTTGGCTTGCTGCCAGTATTCAAACTGCTGGCAAGTAGAGTCAAGATCGCCTTGCCATGTTGGTATATGACCGCACATGGTTTTGATGCGTTTTTGATTGGGATAAGGCAGGTCTTGTGCCGCTGCGGCAGCTTCATGAGCGGCGACACGATCATTACACACCAAAGCAATGTCGCAGCCTGCATTGATCGCAGCTTTTACGCGAGCGCTGACATCGCCAGCTGCCTGTGCACCTGCCATCGATAAATCATCAGAGAAAAGCACGCCATCAAATTTAAGCTCGTCTCGAATAATATCTTGTAGCCAAATCTTAGAAAATCCTGCTGGCTTGTCATCCACTTGCGAAAAAATCACATGTGCTGGCATGAGGGCATCCAGACAATGTAGCGTTTGGGCAAAAGGTTGCATATCGCTATTGATAATCTCCTCCAAGCTACGGGTATCGATGGCCTCTGAGACATGAGAGTCAGGAGCGATAGCACCATGACCGGGGAAGTGTTTACCCGTGGTTGCCATACCAGCGGCTTTCATACCGCACATAAACTGTGTTGCAAGCGCAGTGATGGCTTGCGGCTCATGATGAAAGCTACGATCCCCGATGACTTGGCTAATACCGTCTCTATCCAGTACGGGCGCAAAGCTAAGATCGATCCCTACAGCCAACACCTCGGCTGCCATCAGATAACCGCAATCGTAGGCACAACCAAGGGCCTGATTTGGGTCTTGATTGAATAACTCACCCAATCGACCCATCGCAGGTAGAGCAGTAAAGCCCTTGCGCAACCGTGCGACGCGTCCCCCTTCTTGGTCGACGCCGATGAGTATATCTGGGTTGTGATAACGTATGTCGTCGCACAGTGCCCGCACTTGAGCAGCATCGGTCACGTTTCGACCAAACAATATTACTCCGCCGACCTGTGCTTGTTTAATCAAGCTGACATCTTCAGCGGTCAAGGCGGTACTATCAATATCTATCATTAAGACGCCGTACATCGCGTAATCCTTATTGTATTATATGGGGTTATATGACGGGTTTGACTGACCTAAATGGTGAGCAATTGAATGGTCAGCCACTATCAACACGGTCTAATTATGCCAGTTATTATCAATCGA
The DNA here is from genome assembly GCF_030407455.1 of Psychrobacter sp. 5A.1. Taxonomy (GTDB): domain Bacteria; phylum Pseudomonadota; class Gammaproteobacteria; order Pseudomonadales; family Moraxellaceae; genus Psychrobacter. The sequence goes on along the minus strand of NZ_JASDDJ010000002.1, from coordinate 64,982 downwards.
GCATAATATGGCAAATTATCGCCGTCAAATCACTGTGCTGATCGCCCTTGAGTTGACGCTAATAGTACTCAATAGTAACGCGCAATAAAAGTGATAGAAAGTTTGGTATGTGTAGGCGTAGCGTGTAAGATTGCTTATACAGTTTGAGACAGTTCAGTATTTATGCACATGATAATATTGATTGATTTTTGACTACAGATAAATATTTAATGATGCTTCAAGCATAAGAATAAAAACCACAGTAGTTAGCAACGAACAGCCATTAGCCATGATAAGAAAGCACACAGCATTTATAGGACATAACAAATTCTAGCGTTTTTAATTCTGATAAATTAACTCATACTATTAACTTCAAATAACTAGGTATATATGATGAAAAAACAACCAGCACAGTGGTTACTCAGTGCAGCGTCAGTGGGCATCGCGGGTATTATCCTCACACAAAGCTACGGTACTGCAGTCGCAGAAACCAACACGGAAGGCTTTGTACAAACACCCGAACAAAAAGTCACCACCCGTCAAGTCGCTGCTTTGCTGGATCGTAGTCATTATCTCAATCAGTCTTTAGATAGCAAGACGGGTAGTGAAATCTTGTCAATGTACATCGATAGCCTCGATCCAAATCATACGTTGTTTTTGCAATCCGATGTGGATGAGCTTAAGAAAAAACATGCTGATGATTTTGGTGCTCGTCTAAAACAGGGTGATCTATCCGCAGGGGTAGAGGTCTTTGATCGCTATCGCAAACGCTCAAATGAGTATTTTGCCATGGCCACCAAAATGCTAAAAACAGATATCGGTTTGACTGGCGATGACACAATCATCCTCGATCGTGAGAAGCTCAACCACTTCAAAACCAAAAAAGAGCAACGTGACTATTGGGCACGCCAGCTAAAGTTTCAGTTGATGAGTATCACGCTGGGACAAGAAGACGAAAAAGCCAAAGAAAAAGTGTTTTTAAGCAATCCAGATATCACTCGTGGACAAGATTTGGTCCGCAATGATGAGCGTACGCCAAGTGAGATTTTACAAAATCGTTTGTCACGTCAACAAGAGCAGTTTAAACGTCTCAAAGACGATGAAATCATGGAGACGATCTTAAATACAGCGATGCTGACTTATGATCCGCACAGTAATTACTATGCACCGATTCAAGCGACTGAGTTGCAAATCCAGTCTAGTCTTCAATTAGAAGGTATTGGTGTCTCTATTCGACCAGACCGCAAAAATCCAGATTATACCCGTATTGTGACTTTAGTAGATGGTGGCCCAGCAGCCAAATCAGGGCAAATTAAACCCAATGATTTGATCGTTGGTATCGCAAAAGATGGCGAAACCATGACGGATGTGGTTGGCTGGTCAACGCGTGAAATTGTTAGCTTGATTCGAGGCAAGCGCGGTACGTCGGTCACGCTCAAGCTGCGTCAACCAAATACGCCAGATGCCAGTGCCCGTACGGTTACGGTGGTTCGCGATATTATTCAGCAAGAAGAATCAGGCGTGACACAGCGAGTGGTAGAGATTCAGCGTCCTAACATCGACAAAACACCGAAGCGCATTGGTGTACTTGAGATACCAAGCTTTTATTTGAACTATCGTGCGCGTCGTAATGGTGAAGACTACCGTAGCGTCAGTATCGATACTGAAAAAGCACTAAAAGAGTTGAATAAGCAAAATATCGATGGTCTAGTCGTTGATTTGCGCAACAATCCTGGCGGCTCGCTAGATGAAGTTGCCAAGATGCTAGGCTTGTTTATCAAGAGCGGACCACTGGTACAGATTCGTGATAATCGCGGCAATATTCAAGTATACCGTGACAATGATGGCGGCGAGCAGCTGTATGATGGAAAAATGGCCGTTATTACTAACTTAGCATCGGCCTCAGCCAGTGAAATCTTTGCCGCTGCTATTCAAGATTATGGTCGCGGCTTAGTTGTTGGTAGCACGACGACAGGAAAAGGCTCTGCGCAGATTCAGCTCGACAGCTTGGCTCTGGGCTCTGCTACCTTAACGCAGCGTAAATTCTATCGCATCACTGGCGGTAGTACGCAGAATAAAGGCGTCGTACCTGACGTTGAGCTGGTCAATATCTATGATGATGCCACTTTTGGCGAACGTGCTCAGAAAAAGGCCTTGCCTTGGGATACGATCAGAACGGCGCCTTACAAGCCTGAAGGGAAGTTTACCAGTGACACATTGGCGACGCTCAATCAGCAGTCTAAGGTTCGTCAGGAGAAAAACCCGCAGTTTACTTATCTGTCGACGCTCAATGATATTCGTAATATGGATGATGAAAAGAAACCTGTTCGATTAGATATCAATAGCCGCCGAGCTAAAATGCAGCTGATTGAAAAACGCTCATTAGAAGCCGAAAACAAACGCCTTATCGCCACAGGTGAGCGTCCATATTCTAATTGGAACACCTATCAAGCAGCAATGGATGCAAAGTTTGAAGAGCGTAGCCGTATGAAAGCTACTGAGCGTCCAGAGTTGCCAGAGGATGAAGCATTCATCAATGAAGCCGCTTATCTCATGCTCAGTGCTGAACCTAAAGCGCTGCTTAGCCCTGAAGAAAAGCTCTAACTTGGCATTATTATAGAGTGACGTAATCCATGTAAGCATATGCTTACATGGATTGACGTTTATACCTCTTACCAATAGTGGGTCAATCTGCGACTATAGCTGTACGGCACGATTGAACGGAATGGTTCATTGATACTAGGGATTGGTATCTTGAAGGTCGCATTAGGGATGAGTAGTTTGCTGATTAAGGATGATAAGGCTGGATGCCTGTCAGTTATGAGATGCCTCGGGATTAGGTATCACGTAACGCTAACATGGATGGTTGGTAATAAAAGCCGCATGACGCTTGTCGTTATGCGGCTTTGTTACGTCTGGAGGATAGTAATTCTTAAGGTAGGTTTTTTAGGTATAGTCAAAGAACTCTAAAATGGATACAAGGCAGCCGACTGCAGATTGTACAAGTCGTACATCTAAGGAGGGTAACGCCGTAGCGGTTCAGTAGTTAACCGACTATAGATATTGCTCAAGTTTAATATCACTGTAGATGTAATCAGTGTTCAGTTTATAGAGGAGTACATTTATATTAATTTGAAACTTACCATAAAATAAGCATAAAAAAAGGCCAGTGACTTTATCTGCTACTGGCCTTTTAGATTAGAAGACAAATTTAATAATTTATCATCTAACTATTTTCACTATACTCTAGAGGAGATTAGTGCTCAACGCCGCCAGCACCATGTACATGGCCATGGTTGAGCTCGTCTTCAGTTGCTGCACGTACTTCTTGAATTTCAACATCGAATGTCAAACGCTTGCCAGCCAATGGATGGTTTGCATCAACGGTTACTTCTTCATCGTTTACAGCAGTAACGGTAACTAGCATGACTTGGCCACCAGCTTCTGACTGAAACTGCATACCAGGCTGGATGTCTTCAACGCCTTGGAAGTTGTCACGTGGTACGTGCTGTACAGCTTGCTCTTGGTACTCGCCATAGCCATCAGCAGGTTCAACGACTGCATTGACTTTCTCGCCAGCAGACTTACCTTCTAATTGTGCTTCTAGACCTGGGATAATGTTGCTGTGACCATGTAGATAAGCAAGTGGCTGACCTTCTGGTGACTGGTCAAGTACATTGCCTTCGTCGTCTTTTAGTGTGTAATTGAATTTGACGGCAGTGTCTTTTGCGATAGTAGTCATAAAATATCCTAAATATATCTATGTAAAAAATTAAATGCGGTTGCAATAAACCTAAAAAAGCCAATCTGCAAGCCAAATGGCCACGTCATTAGTCAATTATCATCAGTTTATTAAAGTAACTTTAGCAGTTAGCATCTTTAATTGAGATGGCCCACATAACTTTCAAGGCGAAAAACATAAAAAATGCCAATTAATGCCAATTAATATCACAATTTACAATAATAACTGCTATTTTCTATAGTTAGTGGATAGCGATTGGCTATTCATGGTTTGGGAGTTGCATTTTTGGAGCAGGACTCCTACCATAATTATAAAAATAAGGACGACAGATATTATGACTTCATTTGCCAATACCACTAATAATCAATCCGTGAGCCATATCTCAACCAATCATGATGATGCTAAAGCTCAAACGATGGCTGATATCAGTTATCAATTTGATTTTTCCCGTTTCTTCGAACATTTGGTCGATGTATCACTGACCTTTACGGCCCTATCTGATGCGCCGCAGCTTTGGCTACCAGCATGGATACCAGGCAGTTATCTGATGCGCGAATTTGCTCGAAACATCACGGCGGTACACTATCAAGTGATAGATGCCCAAATCGTAGATAGCGACAAGCAGTCAAAGACTCATCGCGCACGCAAAATTGACAAAAATACATGGCAGCTGCCAGCGGTGCAAGCAGGGCAGACGGTTATTGTAGAATACGAAGTCTATTGCTATGACTTGTCTGTGCGTACAGCCTACGTCGATCAGCAACGACTTTATGGCAATTTTACCTCACTTGCGCTCGCAGTCGAGGGACAAGAGCAAGCGCCTGTCCACGTTAGCTTAATCGTTCCTGAGACATTTTTTGCAGATAAAGAAAGTGGCAAAGTACTGTTGGCATCTGGTTTGGACGCTACGCATCTGCGCCTTGATGAACAGCAAAAAGATAGTCAGCAAGCAGACAGTCAACACATTTATAAGTTGCAGGCAGCCAATTATCATGAGCTGATTGATTATCCCTTTGAGATTGCAGAGCAGGAAAAATTTGATTTTATTATTCATGATAATGAGCACCAGACGCTACATCACAGCTTTTACCTTTCAGGTAAGCAGAATGCCAATCTAGGTCGATTGCAGCAAGATATTACTCAGATTTGTCAGACCTATGTAGACTGGTTAGGTGATGCGCCATTTGACGATTATACGTTTATGACCTTTGCCAGTGGTCAGGACTATGGCGGGCTTGAGCATATCAACTCTACTAGCCTTATCACCCCGCGCAATGACTTACCAGGTACGCATGAGCCAAAATTACCAAGTACGGATTATCAAAGATTTTTGGGGTTGTGTAGTCACGAGTATTTTCATTCATGGTGGGTTAAGACGGTACGACCTGATGTCATGATCGATGTCGATTTACGCCGTGAGGCATTTACGCCATTACTTTGGGTGTTTGAAGGGTTTACGTCTTATATCGATGATTTTATGTTGCAAGCGTCAGGCGTGATTGATAAAGCCAATTATCTTCGACTGCTAGCGGAACAAATCAATCGCTACTATCAAACTCCAGGGCGCGGCAATCAAAGCGTGGCAGAGTCGAGTTTTGATGCTTGGATAAAACTGTATCGCACCGATGAAAATACAGGCAATGCGGGTATCAGCTACTATAATAAAGGGGCGCTGGTGGCCTTATGTCTGGATCTGATTTTACTCAAAAATAGTGACGGTCGTTATCGCCTATTTGATGTGGTCAAAGCTTTTTATACCCAAGCCAAGCAGAACGACAGCAAGCGAATCGGTATCAATAGTGCTGATATGAGCGCGGTAATCGAACAATTTATGCCGCTAGCAGAATGGGAAGATTTTGAACGCCGTTACGTCAATGGGGTAGAAGAGCTTCCAATTGAAGCATTGCTAACTGCAAACGGTGTCAAAATACAGGCGAATACTAAAGAAACCGCTGACAAACATGTGCCGTGGGGTATGCGATGTAATGAAACGCCAGCTGGTCTTAAGGTCAATCGTGTGATGCGAGATAGCGTTGCTGCCAGAGCTGGTATCTCAGCACACGATGTCATCATTGCGATTGATGGCATCAAAGCAGACAATAAACAGCTGGCATCTTTGATTAATACCACACGCCCCATTGAGTGCCATTTTTTCCGCCGAGATGAGCTGCTTTGTGTTCAGGTTCAGCCTAAAGTGACAACTAAGGTCAAGCTGCAAGATAGTATAGAGAGCATGACTGGCACAGTCCCTCCTCATAAAGTGAGCCTACGCTTAGCCAAAGGGGATAAAGCTCTAGAAACTGGTAGTGAGCATCCACAAGGAGAGGCAGGCTGGGAGACATGGCTTAATATCATGAAACAATAGCTTCGATGTCATATCAAAAAAACTGCAATATGAAAAACCCTCTGCCGAGCAATAATGCTTAGAAGAGGGTTTTTGGCATAGCTTTCACTCTTTTCGATATGTCTAAGTCACTTGAGTGATTAAGGCATCATGAAGTGGGCTGTCACGTCCTACTGATCTACCGTTTTAGTATCAATATTCTCAGCGTCGGTGGTATCGATATCAACGCCTTCGATATCAATGCCTTCATCTGTAGCGCTACTGTTTTGCTCACTATTCATAACCTGAAGCGCCGCAATCCAATTTTTCATTATATCAATCTCGGTTTGTTGGGCATCGATGACCTCTTGTGCCAACTGCCGCATCTCTTCATCAGTGCCATACTCAAGCTGAACTTTTGCCATATCGACTGCCCCAATATGATGCGGTAGCATGCCACGTGCAAATGCCATATCCGGCATAGGGTCAGCAACCCCTAAGGTCATCTCACCATGCATATTATTCATACCTTCAGCGTATGCTTGCTGCATTGCTACGGTGTTTGGCTTAGGTTTGGCGGCGTCAGGGTGGCTGGCAAGCCATCTGTTTAGCACATCGATTTCAGCTTGCTGTGCTGTGATGATATCTTGGGCAAGTTGACGCATGGCTTCGTCAGTGCCATATTTCAGCTGAATTTTTGCCATCTCTACCGCGCCGCGATGATGCCCCAACATGCCTTTCGCAAAGGCGGTATCAGGATCGTTATAACCCATACCAATCATCATCTCATCATGCATTCTGGTCATCGACCTTGTATAGTCTCTGAGCATATCTGTCATTTGAGTGTCATCGCTGACGTTATCCTCTTCTATCACCGCATTCTCCGTCATACCGTCATGCTCGGCATGGGTCATATCCGTTACTGGCGGTGTAGTTTCCTCTGCAGGTGTTGGCTGATTGTCCTCTGTCGTCGGCCGACAGGCACTCAGTATAAGCGCCGCAGAAATACTGGTGGCCAACGAAACCAAACGATGAGAAGCAATCATGACATATCCCTATTGTGAGAAATCAAACGATAAATGGATGATACCTATTATACATAATCAATTACGTGCTGAATCTTAGCAGATAAACCTTACTCATTCGAGACGCGATATTTAAAAAGTCGTAATATATTTATTTTAGAATTTTATATTGGCAGATAGTCTGAATTAAACGAGAATACCCAATTGCCGACCATGCTCGCTATTCAGAGTAATGCGCATAAACTCGCCAACCGCTAATTCGCCCAGCTCAAACCCTGCCACCGACCAGCGTATCAAACGTAAGCAAGGCAGCCCCACATGAGCAGTCATGCGCCTTACTTGACGGTTTTTGCCTTCATAAATAGTCAGCATCAGCCATGAGTCTGGCACGCTTTTACGTTCACGTATCGGTGGGTCACGTTGCCAGAGTGGCATTGGCAATTCATCTTCACTGACATGTTTAATCTCAGCAGGTAAGGTTTTGCCATCTTTGAGAATCACACCTTTTTGGAGCTTACTAAGCTGCTCAGGTGTAGGGATGCCTTCAACTTGTACTAAGTACGTCTTGCCTTGTTTACGCCCAGCATTGGCTTTGGGTGGATGGGTAATGGCTTTATTTACTCGACCATCATCAGTCAGAATCAGTAAGCCTTCTGAGGTCGCATCAAGCCTGCCAGCCACCCGCAATGATTTGTCCGTAAAATATTCCGATAGCGTGGTATGGTTGTTATTACTGTCATCTCTGAACTGACTTTGCACGCCATAAGGTTTATTGAATAGTACGAGACTAGAGGTAGACATAAACAGCTATTTCCTAAATATAAATGAGTCAGTATTACTTACTATCAAAATGATGATACACCCTAACATTCAAAATAAAAATGAGCACACACTCTGGATATACTGCGTCCTGCTACAAAAATAAGACGGTACGAGCTAAGGGCTTCCATTTCATCTATATTTTGATAGGTTTGTCATGTTTTTTGGATACTATATGTTTTTCTAGTTAAGATAAGCATCTATTATAAAGTGTTTTTCTATTGTTCACAGGGCCACTCATGTTTTTTGCTGAGATGATAAGAGGGCGTCGGCTGTACGACGGCAACCATAAAAAGGCTCTACAATACAATCATTCCAATATAACTTGGACATGCTATGAAAGACCATAAAAAACACCTCAACGCCCTAAGACGGTTGAGGTGTTTTTTTATTAAGACTGAAACTCACTTAATCGCTTCTGGATATAAATCCCAACAGCGACTAAGCTTAACTGTCTAAGTGCAATCGCTTAAAATTACAGCGATGCCAGTGTTTCGTTGAACAAAGCACTTGGACGCATGGCTTTCTTAGCCAGTTCTTCATCGGCATAGTAGTAGCCTTTGATGTCCACAGGCTTGCCTTGAGCTTGGTTAAGCTCTTTGACGATAGCCTCTTCGCTGTCTTTAAGCTTTTGCGCAAATGGTGTAAATTGTGCTTTTAGCTCGCTATCTTGGTCTTGCGCTGCCAGCTCTTCAGCCCAGTACATGGCCAGATAGAAGTGACTACCACGGTTGTCCAATTCACCTGTTTTACGTGATGGTGATTTGTCATTCAACAGCAGTTTTTCTGTCGCTGTATCTAGCGTGTCAGCCAATATTTTGGCTTTAGCATTGTTATCGTTCTCGGCTAAATGCTCCAAAGATACGGTCAAGGCCAAAAACTCACCCAATGAATCCCAACGTAAATGGTTTTCTTCTACGAGCTGCTCAACGTGTTTCGGAGCTGAACCACCTGCACCTGTTTCGAACAGACCACCACCTTTCATTAGTGGTACGACTGATAGCATCTTGGCACTGGTGCCTAGCTCTAGAATTGGGAACAAGTCAGTTAGATAATCACGCAAGATGTTACCAGTGGCAGAGATGGTATCCAGACCACGAGCAACGCGCTCTAAGGTATAACGCATGGCACGAACTTGTGACATGATTTCAATGTGTAGACCTGTAGTGTCATGATCCTTCAAGTATGTCTGAACTTTTTTGATCAGCTCATTCTCATGTGGACGATATGGGTCTAACCAGAAGATAACAGGCGTGTCTGATTCGCGCGCACGGCGAACAGCCAGTTTCACCCAATCTTGGATAGGGTCATCTTTAACCTGACACATGCGCCAGATATCGCCTTTTTCAACACGTTTTTCGAGTAATACTTCATCAGTATCTACATCAACAATACGTGCAATACCTGCATTGCTCGACTCAAAAGTCTTGTCGTGTGAGCCGTACTCTTCTGCTTTTTGTGCCATCAAGCCAACGTTAGGAACCGTACCCATTGTCGTTGGATCAAAGTTACCATGCCATTTACAGAAATTGATCATTTCTTGATAAATACGGGCAAAGGTAGACTCAGGCATAACGGCTTTGCAATCATATAGTTTGCCATCAGCGCCCCACATTTTACCGCCATTACGAATCATAGCAGGCATTGATGCATCTACGATAATGTCGCTTGGAGAATGGAAGTTGGTGATGCCTTTTGACGAATCAACCATGGCCAGACGTGGGCGATGCTCTTGGCAAGCATGCAAGTCTTGCTCAATCTCTTCGCGCTTTGAGGCTGGCAAAGTTGCAATTTTGTCAAACAAATCAGCCATGCCGTTATTGACGTTAATGCCTAGCTCGTCAAACGTCGCGCCATGTTTTGCAAAGGCTTCTTTGTAGTAGATACGAACCGCGTGACCAAATACGATAGGGTGTGACACCTTCATCATAGTGGCTTTTACGTGTAGTGAGAATAGAATACCGGCTTCGCGGCAATCTTCCATTTCACGCTCATAAAAGTCTAGCAATGACTGCTTGCTCATAACCATTAAGTCAATCACTTCTTTATCAAGCAAAGCGATCTTAGGTTTCAAGACTTTGTTGGTGCCGTCATCAAGTAACAACTCCATACGTACGGTGCGCGCTTTATCTAAAGTGATCGATTGTTCGCCATCATAGAAGTCACCGCCATGCATGTGTGACACGTGCGTGCTTGACCACTGCTTCCACTCACCCATAGAATGCGGATGCTTGCGAGCATAGTTTTTAACGGCTTTAGGGGCGCGGCGATCTGAGTTGCCTTCACGCAATACAGGGTTAACTGAGCTACCTAGGCTTTTACCATAACGGCGACGAAGTTCTATTTCTTCGTCAGTCTGTGGATCTTCTGGGAAATTAGGTAATGCAAAGCCTTTGCTTTGCAACTCTTTGATACAGGCTTTCAGCTGCTGCACAGAAGCACTGATGTTTGGCAGTTTAATGATATTGGTGTTTGGATCTTGTGTCAGGCGACCTAGCTCAGCCAAATTATCAGGCACACGCTGCTCTTCCGTTAAATATTCTGGGAATTCAGCCAATACTCGTGCAGCAACAGAGATATCTGTTGTCTCAACAGCAACGCCTGCTGTTTTGGTAAATGCTTCAACAATAGGCAAGAATGAAAGGGTTGCTAGAGCAGGGGCCTCATCAGTTTTTGTATAAATAATTTTTGACATTGTAATCGGGTATCCCTTTAGTTGTCGTTAATAATCATGCGTACATAAACAGTTAGACAATACTATGTCATAACGAATTATATGGTTAGATCAAGTCCATCATATGTAATCTCGAAATGTCAGAGACCACTTAAATTTTTCTTTTACTCATATCGACTAGCATTCATTAAACGGGCATTTCAAGACGGTACGTTGACTGTCTGTACAAACCTGCCTGAAAGTGAACTGCTGACTTCATATTATAGTTAATCCACTATAAATCGGCTATGATGTCAATCTTATATAATGAACTAAGTATATTGTTTTCGCTCATATCCTATGTATCTGAATTATACTAAGCTAATAACAACCTTATTCTACCAGTCATCAGCTTCGATATCATCTTTTCCATGCAACTACTGTCTTTTCATTGGCTTTTATAATGAGATGGAGAGTAGGATATAAGCATCATTATAAAAAACAGCCACCTCTATTATAGTAGGTGGTTTTTTATTGCATAGAGATGAATTTTTGCAAATTGTGACAGCAAGCTATCAAAAATTTGCTAGGCTAGGTCACTAACCAATCGGTTATCGATAAATATATAGCGACTATAATAATGACAAAGAGTATGAGTTTAGAATACGCGCTGATTAATGATACCAGTTGGCAGAGTCAGGCAAACTGGCAGACACCAGATACCCCCTTTATGTCGTTTGCCTTTTGGCAAGCGCTGGCAGACACGGGTGCGATAGGTGAGCAGGCAGGTTGGTTGCCAATATTTATTTTGGTGCACCGTGTCGCCGATTATGCTGATAGCGGTGACAGTAACGACAAAAAAGACAGCAATGGCAATGCAATAGACGGTGTAGAAGGACATGCATTGCATCCTGTTGCGGTATTACCCGTATTTATAAAGGGTCATCATCGCGGCGAGTTCGTGTTTGATCATGCATGGGCAGAAGCCTATGCACGCTATGGCATTGATTATTATCCGCGATTGGTCAGTAGTGTCCCTTATACACCGATTACGGGTCAGCGCTTGTGGTTGGCCACAGGTGAAACCTTAAGTGAAGAAGTTATAAAGACGGCTATCGCAGGTGTTGATGATATTGCTCAACAAGTAGGCGCATCCAGCTGGCATGGATTGTATGTCACGCCTGAGCTCGCCTCTGTCGCGACCGCAGTACTGCCGACAGATATCGATATAGATCAGGCATTAGCAGCTCAAGATAATGGCCTAGAGCCAACCGCAATTGAGATGCCCATATTGGAGCGTCAAGGCTGTCAGTTCTTGTGGCAAAATAAAGACTTGCTGCAAGAGAGTCAGCCGTTCGCAGATTTTGATGCATTTCTAATGACGCTAAGAGCCAAAAAACGCAAAACCATCCGTGCTGAGCGTCGCAAAGTTGCTGAGCAAAATATCAGCTGTCAGCGTAAGTGTGGGGCGGATATTACCGATGCTGACTGGAAAGCGTTTTATCACTGCTATGTGATGACCTATGCAGTGCGAGGTCAACAGCCTTATCTGACGATAGATTTTTTTATGGCATTAGCACAGAGCATGCCTGAGCATCTGATGCTCGCCCAAGCACTCAATGATAATGGCGAAATTATTGCCAGTAGTTTGTTCTTATACGATAAACCTGATAGCGACAAGGCTGATGGTGACAATGTTGGTGGCGATAATAATGCGACCTTATATGGGCGCTATTGGGGGGCGCTGGGCGAGTACGACAGTTTGCACTTTGAGCTGTGCTACTATCAGGGTATCGAGTTTGCCATTGAGCAAGGTCTGACGTATTTTGATCCAGGTACGCAAGGGGAGCATAAACTGATTCGTGGTTTTATCCCAACCACAACGCACTCGCTGCACCGTATTTATGATCCACGTTTTGTACCCGCGATTGCAGATTTTTGTCGCAAAGACCGTGAGCATATGGCACAGTACCGCCAGCAGGCATTTGAGGCCTTGCCTTTTAATGCAGACAATATGCCGGATTTTGATATAAATAATTAGGGCGTGTCCTCAATTCAATCGATAGTCATCTAAATGGGTTAAAAATGGCTAAATCTTGCCAAACAGCGTCAAATAGCTGACTAATATCTCGATATTATCTGCGCTATTTTCCTTGTTTGACTGCGATTTATCTCATTTTTATCACCATTTTTAAAATGAGGACACGCCCTAGTCTCACCCTTTCTTATTCAATACTTCACAATTAGCCGTTAATTATGTCCAGTACTCAAACATCCTGTTTTAACAATCTGTCACCTCCTACTGAGCTACTACCGTGGCTCAATGCTAAAGGCTCTCTCACTGCCATGTTGGAAGTAAAAGCAGGGCAGCCTTTGCGTGTAGAGCGTAGCTTTGAGGGCTATCGGCAGCTGTCTCTGGTACAAAAAAAACAACTGGGTCTGCAAGGTGCTGCGCTAAATCGTCCCATGATGGCTTGGGTACGTGAGGTGCAGCTATATGGCAATGATAAGCGACCGTGGGTAGCAGCAGAGAGTATCTTCCCGTTACCCAGCCTAAAGGGTCGCGCACGTCGTCTACAACAGCTAAAAGGCACGCCCATCGGTTATGTATTATTCAAACGCAGTCGTACATTGCCCAATCAGCGTTTTCTCCAGCAAACAGCCGAAGGGTGGCAACGGCAAACCCATTATGACTGGTATGGTCGAAAAATCATGATTAGTGAAACGTTTTTGCCTGCGTTTTTATCCAGCCATTTTTAAAAAATTCTGCCTATGTGAGCATATAACAGCGTGTTGGTTAGGATGTGAGACAGGTAAATCCTTTATTTTATTGGCTATTTATCTGCGTTATATGACCATTTAATTTACTCATATTCAGGTGGGCTTTTTTTGCACTCACAGTACAAATTTTCATGTTACACTCAGTCTTTAGCGATGGTATCAATACAAGGATATATTGGGTCCATCGCCGAAATGGACACGTCAATGGCAAGTCAACTGCCTATGTTTTTATTAACGCTTTGCTAATAGATGCCAGTCACAATATCTGTAGTACCATGACACTGAGCACAAATTGCCTCAATCTTACTTCAAGTAATATTGAGACAAAAATTGTCTTATTGTGGGCAAGCTATGGCTTTTTTTAATGACAATAATTCACTAAATAGGACATTATTATGTTTAAAGATATTTCTATCAAAGATTTCGATCCAGCACTTGCTGAAGCGATGGCCGCAGAAAGCGTTCGCCAAGAAAATCATATCGAATTGATTGCATCTGAAAACTATTGCTCACAAGCAGTGATGGAAGCACAAGGTACTGACCTCACCAACAAATACGCAGAAGGCTATCCTGGTAAGCGTTATTACGGTGGTTGTGAACATGTGGATGTCGTTGAACAGTTGGCTATTGATCGTGCAAAAGAATTGTTCGGTGCTGAATATGTCAACGTCCAACCACATTCAGGTAGCCAAGCAAACTCTGCTGTATTCTTAGCGTTGCTAAAAGCAAACGACACGGTACTAGGCATGAGTCTAGACGCTGGTGGTCACTTGACGCATGGCGCTCACATCAACTTTTCAGGTCTGAACTACAATGCTGTACAGTACGGATTGGTAGAAGGCACTGGCCTTATTGATTATGACCAAGTAGACGCTCTAGCACGTGAGCACAAGCCAAAAATGATCATCGCTGGTTTTTCAGCTTACTCGCAAGTAGTCGATTGGCAGCGTTTCCGTGACATCGCGGACGAAGTAGGCGCTTACCTGTTAGTCGATATGGCTCACGTTGCAGGCTTAGTTGCTGGTGGTGTTTATCCAAACCCAGTACCTTTCGCTGATGTGGTTACGACGACCACGCACAAAACCCTACGTGGCCCACGCTCAGGTTTGATTTTGGCGCGTGATGAGGTACTTGCTAAAAAGCTAAACTCAGCCGTATTCCCAGGCAACCAAGGTGGCCCGTTGATGCATGTCATCGCGGCAAAAGCAGTTTGTTTCAAAGAAGCGTTGGAAGATAACTTCAAAACGTATCAGCAGCAAGTGGTCAAAAACGCGCAAGCGATGGCAAAAGTCGTTCAAGAGCGCGGTTATGAAATCATCTCTGGTGGTACTGAAAACCATCTCATGCTGATCAGCCTCGTTAAGCAAGAAATGACAGGTAAAGAAGCGGACAAATGGCTTGGCGACGCTCACATCACTGTGAACAAAAACGCTGTACCAAACGATCCAAAATCTCCGTTCGTAACGTCTGGTATCCGTATCGGTACGCCAGCCATTACTACTCGCGGCTTCAATGAAGCACAAGCGGGCGAGTTGGCAGGTTGGATTTGTGACGTGCTAGACAGCCGTGGTGACGAAGCGGTCGCTACTGAAGTACGCGCTAAAGTAGAAGCGATTTGTGCAGAATTACCAGTTTACGAAAAAAACCAGTAAGCTTAACTCTGTACTGATTTAGACGGCGCTTATTAAGCGTTATCTAACAAAAACCGCTTAGCATTTGCTAGGCGGTTTTTTTGTGAATCATAGAGTGATAGGTTAGTATGTACTACAATCTAAATCTTCAATAAATAGCAATTACAGAATAATAAAAATGACAGAACATGATATTGAAAAATTACTCGAGCAGTTAGAGCAGCATCCTGACGATGATAAGTTATTAGCGATAATTGCGCTTCATTATATCGAAAATCCAGAGGGCAACAAAGATTTAGAATATCTAGAAAAAGCTTATCAAACGAACCCTTCGATAGAAAACACTCATAACTTAGCTTTTTGGCTAGATCATGAGTATGGGGAAGAAGAGAGAAGTATTCAGTTGCAGGAGCAGGCTATTTTTCTACAGCCACATTCTTATTATCCGTATGCGAGCTATGCTCAGATGCTGACTTTTAGTACAAATTGTTTAAAAGACAACTTTACTAGTAAATCGGTCGAATGTTACCGAAAGATTATTTCATATAACCAATTAGCACTCGATAAATTATCTAATATAGCAGTTAATCATAAATACAGACATGTCCATAAATACTTCTACTTTTACAATAATATGGCTTGTGCCTATGTCATGTTAGATAATTATGAGCAAGCTTGTGAGTATTTTGCCAAGAGCATGAATTTGATGAAAGACTTACTCATTAGTGATGTTGAAATTTTGCCTATACTGGTATTAGAAGAGAATATCTATTATGTTTTACTAAATCAAATTCGCTTGCATATTTTATTAGGTGATAGAGCTAATGCATTAGTACTACTGACTGAGGCTAAGCAGAGCTCATCCTATTGTGAATTAGAAATTGCAGAGCTATATGCTAGGTTAGGTGATTATCAGACTGCTTATGAGATCAGTATAAATGAGAATGTTGATGAGTCGTGGGAGTGGATATTCTATGCAATATACCAAGCTAATCAGGAAAATTGGATTGATAGGCTAACCACAAACTATCAAGATAAATTAAGCTTGTTAGCAGTATACAATTTGGAAGTAAAGCGGTTGAAGCTAGATGGTACTAAGTCATTAGATGATGAGCTAAATAACATAAAGCAGCAGGAAATAAAAATTAGCAAGTTAGCTAGAATGATGAGTTCAAACATCTATCCTAAACCTAAAGAAAATATTAAAAGTACTTTTCGTAGCATGTACTGCGGTTGCTTGCTTTTTGGCTGTTGGATACATGGATGTTTAGTAGATGACAGCAATAAGTGGTATGAATAGTAGTAAATTTAAATCTAGGACAATTATCAAAATAGTGTGAAAGCTCAGATTTACATCAATGATGACAATATCGTTGGTTATATAAAAACACCTTATGTAGTTTCTCTATAAGATGATAAGTAGAAGGCATCCTACCAAAACCTCTTAATGATTGCTATGGGCTTATCGTATTAGCCTTTATTGAAAAAACCGCTTAGCGTTTGCTAGGCGGTTTTTTGTGTTTTCTAGGTTGATCAATTTTTAATCTGTGACAGTACCAGCCTACATAAATGGCAACTTCGTAAATATCTGCAATACCGTCGCATTAACGATATCGACAAAGAAAGCACCAACCATCGGTACAATCAAAAATGCTTTAGGCGAGGGCAGATAGCGATCCGTGACGGCCTGCATATTGGCAATCGCAGTTGGCGTTGCACCCATACCAAAACCGCAATGACCTGCTGATAGCACCGCAGCATCATAATTTTTGCCCATCACTTTAAAGGTGACGAAGTAAACGTATAGAATCATCACAAACGTCTGTACTAGCAATATAACGAGTACAGGGCCTGCCAAATCTGTTAATTCCCATAGCTTTAATGACAGCAACGCCATAGCTAAAAATAGGCTTAATGATGCATTACCAATCACATCAATGGCACGATCAAACATATCAAAGTTAAAAATCATCGTTAATGAGTTACGAAGAATCACACCACCTGCCAGTGCCCATACAAAGGTAGGTAGCTCAAATGAAGTACCTTCAGCAACGATAGTCATCAAATCAGCAAATGCCAATGCACCAGCAAATAGTGCTAAAGTTTCGATGGTCGATGATGCGGTAATCAAGCGAATATTATCGGGCTTTTCAAACATCTCCTGATTATCGCCAGCTTCTTTTTCACTGTGTTTGGTACTGTATAACGACTGTGCACCTGCCACTTTTTCAACATCACTTGGGTTTGCATTGGCTGGTTCGGGTTTTAAGCCAAGTTTATTAATCAATCTGCGCGCAACAGGCCCACCAACGATACCACCTGCTACCAAGCCATAGGTAGCCACAGCAATGCCGAGGGTAGTTGCACCAACCACACCATACTCTTGCTCTAATACAGCGCCCCATGCGCCTGCCGTACCGTGACCGCCTGTAAGTGCGATAGAGCCTGTGACGAGTCCGAGCAATGGATCCAGCCCTAAAGCGCTTGCCATTGTCACGCCAACTACGTCTTGCAGTACGATAAACACTGACACCACAATGGTGAAAATCAGTAACGGTGTACCACCTGCTTTCAATCGACCAAAATCAGCACTCAGACCAATAGAGGCAAAGAACATCAGCATGGTCGCTGTTTGTAACCCTTGATGAAAATTAAAACTGTAGCCCCAAATAAAGTTAAGAGCATACACAATGACCGCAGCAATCAAACCACCTGCTACTGGTTCTGGAATATTAAAATCTTCTAAAAACTTGACTTTTTTGACCAAAAATCGTCCAAGCAATAGAACCAAGGTGGCAAAAATTAGGGTGTAATAGCCATTTAAAGTAATTTCCATAGGTTAATCCTTTCTATAAAACTAAATTAACCTGAATTTGGGATAAATATGGCTTTATCCCGAATTCAGGCTTGTTTGATGATTTATCGGCTAGGCGTCATCCGTAGAAGGCATGATCACCCACAATTGCGGCTTGCCAAAATCGTTGTAGGCATCTTCTATGATGCTTTTGAAGACATTAAAATCTTCCGTGTCTATTTTTTTCACCGACGTCAGATCTAACATCAGGTGTGTCACGTCGCTATCTGTTAAGCAATCCCACGCACTATCCCAATTGTGTGAAAAATAACTGGGAAAATCACAGGCATTGGCTAAATTTGTTAATAACGTGTTTTTATTTAGTACTTCGTCCGCCGCTATGGTAACAGCCTGTGTTGGGATGCTAGCACTTAGTGCTGTAGCGTTTTGGTTACTATTCTTGTCAATATAATGTATGGCTTGGCTCATATTATTTTACGTCCAGTCTGCGAAAGCTATCATAGTGGTCAACGGTTAAATAATAGACAGTTGGTGGATTGCCACCCGTGACGATACGCCTTGCGCCGCGATGTGATATGCCAGGGGTCGGCACCGTATATTCACGGTAGTAGCCTTTTGACTGAGTTGGTAGCTGCCCTTCGCGATTATAAAATGTCGTGCCGTCTTTATGAGGATAAGGAAAAGGCCCGCCTTGTTGAATAAGCGTGATGGTATGGTCTATCTGTGCATCGCCTGTGACACTGGCATTGGTTGCTAGGTTTGAGTTGTCAGAGGATGATTGAGATATCGTTGTAGGTTCTGTGTTACCAGCAAAGAAAGTAGACTGTAGGTCATCAAAGAAATAAAACGCGACTGCGATAATAGCGATGAGACTAAATAGCGTAGACAGCGGGCTTTTTTTATTTTGATGCTGGTTTCTAGTATTACGACCAGTATTTTTTCGGCTAGCATTGTCATTATTAGGGTTGGTCTGCCTAAAATTATTCTGATTAGCATTGTACGACGTGCTTTTAGCAGTATCTGTATTTCCACTTTCTTGAATGCTGAGCGAAACAGGGGTTACTTCGGTTGCTCTCAACTGGTTTTTGTCATTACGTTCGCTATTGAAATGGACTCTTTGGCCAACGGTTATCGGCTGTGGTATTCGCGCTTTGCTAATATGAAAAAATACGTCTTCACTTTGATTATCCACATCAATAAAGCCATAGCCTTTATCTGAATTCCAATGTTTGATTTCACCACTCTGCATGAGCCTATTTTCCTATCGCATGTTTGTGTTAGGGTGCAAAATTACGATTGCGCCGCCTATATAACCTATTCATCGCTAATAAAAAAACGCCAGCAATCGAGCTGACGTTTTTTGTGAATTATACTTTAAGTGAGCAGATAGGTGCTAGGCCTAGAAACTAGGCGTTAAGCGCGGGTCTCACCGTGGCCATACACGATCCATTTTTGTGAGGTTAGACCTTCTAGGCCAACAGGACCACGAGCGTGAATCTTGTCCGTTGAGATACCAATCTCGGCACCCAATCCATATTCAAAACCATCAGCAAAACGGCTAGAGGCGTTAATCATGACGCTGGCAGAATCTACTTCGCGGATGAAGCGTTGCGACTTGGTATAGTTATCCGTAATGATGACATCAGTATGATGACTGCCATGCGTATTGATATGTTCGATGGCTTCGTCAATCCCTGCCACGACTTTTACCGCTAGGATAGGGGCAAGATATTCGGTATCCCAGTCTTCTGCAGTGGCTGCTGATAGATGACCTTTAAGCGCAGCATTGTCATTCAGGATGGCTTGTGACTGGTCATCGAGACGCAATTGCATGGCCTCGTCAGCAGCGATGATAGCTTCAGCAATTTTTGGCAGTAGCTCATTGGCCACGGACTCATCAACCAATAGCGTCTCCATGGTATTACACGTACCGTAGCGATGCGTTTTTGCATTGACGCTGACTTTGACAGCGATATCAGCATCCGCGTCACTATCAATAAAGGTGTGACAGTTGCCGTCTAAATGCTTAATCACAGGCACACGGGCATCACGGCTGATACGCTCAATCAGGCCTTTGCCGCCACGTGGTACGATAACATCGACATAGTCCGTCATGGTGATGAGCTCACCGACAGCGGCACGATCAGTGGTTTGTAGTACTTGCACGCTATGTCCAGATAGATTGACCTTTTCTAGACCTTCTAAGATACATTTGGCAATCGCTTGGTTGGATTCAAAAGCTTCAGAGCCGCCACGTAGAATAATGGAATTTCCTGATTTTAACGCCAGTGAAGCCGCTTCTAACGTCACGTTAGGACGCGACTCATAAATCATACCGACCACGCCGAGAGGTACACGCATTTTACCTAAATGAATCCCTGATGGCTGATAGGTCATGTCAGTGACTTCACCGATAGGATCTGGTAATGATGCCACGTCTTTTAGACCTTGTAGCATGCCATCAAAGCGCGCATCATTTAGCTCTAGACGATCAAGCAATGCGGCATCCAAATCGTTGTTTCGACCGTTGTCCATATCGATTTTATTGGCTGCTAAAATATCTGGCTTGGCGGCTTTTAATACATCATGAATGGCCATGAGAGCGGCGTTCTTATCACCAGTATTGGCAGCAGCAAGGGCACGAGAGGCTGCGCGTGCTTGCTTGCCGACAGATTGCATATATGCGGTAATGTCTGTGGTATTCGATTGACTCATAAATTATTTTCCTTATAACTATAAATGTTTTAAACAGATAAAAGCGCCCAAAAAGGCGAAAATTTGGCAAAAAATGACATTTGAATGCTTATCCAGCATTATGCTATTTAACATAGAGCAGATGAGGTTGATAGTAAAGTTGATTTTGTGAACAGCGCCCGTTTTATAAAGCGTTTATGAGTACTGTCTCGATGTCCTTCTTGCTTTACCCACATGCATTTCTAATATGGCTACTGTTAAAGGTTGGTTAAAAATCAGATATATCGTTACATGGTTTTAACAGAATTGCGTTGTAAGTACTAAGGTAGCGACGATCGATCGTCAGTATAGTAAGTGCTAAGACTAGAATTTTTAAGAATATCCATACAGTGCTATCAATCAGATGATTTTTATTGATGGCTAAGCATTAACTATAACGAGCGGAGCATTATTATGGCTACTACAAATGATACTATCGAAAAAAACGGAATGGCTAAAAGCTGGTTAACAATAGGGCTAGTGGCAGCTGCATTGACGTTGAGTGCCTGTGGTAAAAAAGACGAAGCCCCTATGGAAGCTGAGCCAGCGGCTGATGCACAGACAGCAGTAGAGGAAGATGCGGCTAGCGTAGGGAATGACGATATCGCTGTTGCGAGTGCTGATGATGGCATGGCAGTGGGCGATAATGACGATGTAGCGGTAGCGACTGCAGATGATACAGAGATGTTAGACGGTACTGAAAGTGAAGAGCATATTTCGACAAACTGATTTTTAACGTACTAAGTTTTGACATGCTAAGCAGCTATCACTTATCCACATTAGGTATTCAAAGTGGATAAACAGATAAAACAACGCCTAGTACGTGAAAGTGATAAAATAAGGCTCAGCACTGCAAATGCAGTCTGAGCTTTTTTATATCAGCTATTCAGTGGTTCATAAATACTGAGTGGCAGATTGCTTAAACAACAGGATTTGCCTTTTTACTGTGTAATAAGAGACAATGTGTCACTTTATTCTTTTTGTATAATGATTTATAAGCGTATCTCGACCTTGCTATGGTTGATTTTTATACGCTATACCGCGCTTTTTTATTTATTTTCACTCGTGTTTTCACTCATATTTATTGGAAGTCTGCTGAACCATGCTTGATACTGTAAAAACCCCGACTCGGCCTATCGCCCTAGACTTACAAGACATCCATAAAAGCTATGGCTCATTGGCAGTGCTAAAAGGGGTGTCTCTTACCGCATATGATGGTGACGTCATCTCTATTTTGGGCTCATCTGGCTCAGGCAAATCGACGTTACTGCGTTGTGTTAATTTGCTTGAAAACCCAAATAAAGGTCGTATCCTGATCGGCAACGAAGAGCTGATGCTAAAGCCTAATAAGTCAGGTGAGCTGCAAGCAGTAGACGTCAAGCAGTTAGAAAGTTTACGCGCGCGCGTTGGGTTTGTTTTTCAGAATTTTAACCTATGGCCGCATAAGACGATTCTACAAAATATCATCGAAGGGCCAACGCAAGTGTTGAAGATCAAAAAAGACCAAGCGATTAGCGATGCAGAAAAACTGCTCGATAAAGTCGGTCTGCTTGATAAAAAAGACGCCTATCCAGCAAACTTGTCTGGTGGTCAGCGTCAGCGTGTGGCCATCGCTCGTGCGCTTGCTATGCAGCCGCAAGTTCTCTTGTTTGACGAACCAACCTCAGCGCTAGATCCTGAACTGGTCAACGAAGTGCTCGCTGTTATGCGAGAGCTGGCAGAAGAGGGGCGTACGATGCTTATCGTCACGCATGAGATGCGCTTTGCCCGTGAAGTATCAAGCAAAGTCGTATTTTTGCATCAAGGGGTGATTGAAGAGATTGGCACCCCTGAACAAGTCTTTGACAATCCAACCTCTGAGCGTGTTAAAGACTTTATGGCGTCACATCGCCCTGCCTAGCTGTCCTTCCAGCACCAGTGGTGGCAATGCTCTTGTCACCATATGCCTTATCAAACAAAAAATCACTGTAACGTAACCATTGTTGACTGCTTATTACCCAATGATAACTTTGAGTAAGCAAAACGTTTGTTTTTGATATTTTACTCAGGTATTATCAAAAGGTTCATAGGCCGTCACTCCTAGTGGTCGCTTGTATATTCTGCTATCTATATTGCTTGTCTGGCAAGGACGTCAGAGAACAAAGTATCAGAATCCTAAGTCAGAAAATCCTGTCAAAAACGTATGTAAAACCCATCAGAATTTAAGGAACGTATGATGTCGAATTCTCGCCTACTATGGTCATCGATGACCGTCACTGCTGCATTGATGCTGAGTGCTTGTAGCCAACCTGCCGATGACACTACCGATACCAACGCTGATACCCCTGCAGCAGAAACCACTGGCAAAACCATTCGTATTGCCACCGAAGGCGCTTACCCTCCATTTAACTATACCAATGCTGATGGTAGCTTGGCAGGTTTTGATATCGATGTTGCCAATGCTTTGTGTGACCAAATGCAAGCCAAATGTGAAATCGTCGCTCAAGATTGGGACGGTATTATCCCAGGTCTACTGGCACAAAAATATGATGCAGTCGTCGCAGGGATGTCTGTCACAGCTGAGCGTCAAGACAAAGTTGACTTCAGCGAGCCGTACTTTGCCAACACGATGGTATGGTTGACCAACAGCGAAGGTGACTTTGATCCTACCACGATTAAAAACGCGACGCTTGGTGGACAGCGTTCTACCACGCCTGGTGCTTATTTACAGGATAATTACGAAGGCAAAGAAGGCAACACCGTTCAGTTGTATGACAACTATGACAATGCCTACTTAGACCTGAAGTCTGGTCGTAGTGATGCCGTATTGGCTGAAAAAGTCTCTGCTAAATCATGGCTAGCAGACAATACAGCAGGCTTCGGTATCGTTGGTGATGAGATTGATAACGATGACAATATTGCCATTGCAGTACGTAAAGGTGACTCACTCAAAGCCGATTTTGATAAAGCATTGAGCGAAATCCGTAGTAACGGTGAGCTTGCCCGTCTTGAGCAAATGAACTTTGGTCAATAGCAGCTTACGGAAGAGGCATGTTTAAAACGAGGGATGTTTAAAACGACTGATAATTATAATCATAAATCAGTAAGTGGTGATGGATGCTACAGCTGGTAAATATATTAAGGAATAATACTTATGACAATTTCAATGACATCATCAATGAGCAAAAAAGCATTGTGGCTAGCACCGCTTAGCGCAGCAGTGCTCATGCTGGCAGGTTGTAACAATAGCTCAGCACCAGCGGAAAATTCTGACGCTGATAGTGCTAATGAAACGCCTTTAAACATAAAGATTGCGACAGAATCAAGCTATAAGCCTTTTAGCTATACTGATGCAGACGGCAAATTGATTGGCTACGAAATCGAACTGGTTGACGCACTATGCGCACAAATGAAAGCTGAATGTGAAGTCATCTCTCAAGATTGGGATGGTTTGATTCCAGGATTAAATGCACAGAAATTTGATGCTGCCATCGCAGGTATGTCTATCACGCCTGAACGTAAAGAAGTGGTTGATTTTAGTGACCCTTACTTTCATAGTGGTATTATCTTGATTGGTAAAAAAGGCGATGATTTGAAAGTCGAATCGCTAACTGGTCAACCAGTTGCTTCACAGCGTTCAACTGTCGCATCGCAATACCTACAAGACGAACATTCAGATGCTAATATCAAGCTATATGATACGCAAGACAATGCTTATCTAGACCTGACCTCAGGTCGCGTGCGCGGTATGATGTCTGACAAAGTGACTGGTAGCGACTGGCTAAAAACGGAAGCGGGCAAAGACTACGAAGTCAAAGGTCAAGAAATCAGCACCGATGATGACGCAATGGGTATCGCGTTCCGTAAAGGCGATCCACTCGCGGCGAAATTCAATGCTGCCTTAGCTGAGCTAAAAACCAACGGCACTTACGATCAAATCACTGGCAGTTATTTTGGTACTAGCACAACCGCTGCGGCACAAAAAGCAGTGGCTGTTGAAGGTGTCGAAGATGCAGTGGTCGTTGATGAAGAAGCACCAGCTGAAGCGGCTACGAACTAATACGACGTCTAGCGGATTGACTGTCGTGTATTGAAGATATATTGTTTACTCAAATAAAATTCAAGGATGATCATGAGCAACCATTGTGCTCCCACTCGCGCCATGACTGGCAAATTTGTTGTTAACACTATCGCGGCCAGTCGCCTGTCTATGCCACTGCTCGCACTGGCGACGCTCTTTAGCGTTGCTGGCTGTAGCAACAGTCAAGAGGGCACGGCTGATGCCAATCCATCGGCTACCGAAGCCACGGCGGCATCTCCAAGTGAGGTATTACGTATCGCTACTGAAGGGGCGTATGCACCCTTTAACTATACCAATCCAGATGGCACGCTTGGCGGTTTTGATGTAGATATTGCCAATGCACTCTGTGCTGATATGCAAGTAACTTGTGAGATTATGGCACAAGATTGGGACGGCATCATTCCTGGCTTAAAAGCGGGTAAGTATGATGCGATTGTGGCCGCGATGTCAGTCACGCCAGAGCGTTCGCAGCAGGTCAGCTTTACGGATCCATACTTTAGCAATGCCTTGGTTTTTTTGGCCAAAACAGACAGCAGTTTTGATCCGAGTAACAGCAGCGATATCGATTCCCAATCGATAGCTGCACAGCGTTCTACCATCTCGTCACAGTGGTTAGAAGACACGTATCCAAAAGCTGATATGAAGCTCTATGATACATTGAGCAACGCATTTTTGGATCTCGGCTCAAACCGTGTTGATGCGATGATCTCTGATAAGCTGCCTGCAATAGAATGGCTCAGCTCACCTGCTGGTAGTAAGTATGCGCTAAAAGGTGACTCGATCGATATTAATGATAATTTTGCCATAGCCGTGCGCCCAAGCGATCCGCTACAAGCAAGGATTAATCAATCTTTAGCCAATTTAAAGACGAATGGTACTTACGACAAAATCAGTCAAAAGTATTTTTCTGTACCTGCCTCGGCGACGAGCACAGACAGTGTAGAAACAACTGACCAACCAGTGCTAGAAACCGCTAGTCAGTAGCTGATAGCCGTCAAAAATTACTGTATTGATAGCAAGAAGGACATCGCCATCATGGTGATGTCCTTTTTATTGAGCGATGAGATTACATCGTTAAAATCGTTATTAGCCTACGATTTTGGTTAAATATAGTCGATTTATTTGAGATATCTAACGGCAAGTACCTATTTAAGCAGGGCTTTTACACGTCAGGATTAACATCACAGCGAGTGAATATGATAAAATCGGCACTCATTTCTACTGTGTCAATTATCGCAGCGATAATCGTATTTTTCTGACGTCATTTTTCGACACCAATCATTTGTATTGATTTGGTATAAAATACGGTATTTAGCTGCGTTCAGCTATTGATGCTGATTCTTTTAACTCATATTTTGCAAATTGCTAATATAAAGAGACTGAGTGGATAATCGTGTTTGACTTACAAGGATTTGGCGCGCTTTTATTAAGCGGCGCTACCGTCACCATACAGCTTGCTGTGACCAGTTTAATTATTGGTCTGGCCTTTGGCTTGCTCGGCGCAACCGCAAAGATGTCCAATGTCTGGTTGCTGCGTAAACTTGCGACTGTCTATACTGCGACGATGCGCGGTATTCCTGAGCTGCTATTGGTGCTCTTTATTTATTATGGCGGCTCTATATTATTGATGAGCATCCTCAAAAAATTCGGCTATAACAACTATGTTGAAATTAGCGCTTTTTGGGGTGGGGTCATGGCGCTGTCTATTGCTTTTGGTGCGTATGCGACTGAGATTTTTCGCATGTCCATTCAAGAGATTCCAATAGGGCAGCGAGAAGCCGCACAAGCAATTGGTCTGCGTCCTTTTCAGACTTTTTATCGCATTACCTTGCCGCAAGTATGGCAGATTGCCTTACCTGGTCTGGGTAATTTGTTTTTGGTATTGCTCAAAGATACCGCACTGGTGTCGGTCGTGGGTCTCAAAGATATCATGTATCAGTCTTCGCGCGCAGCACAATCCACACAGCAGCCGTTTACCTTTTATATGGCAGCAGCGATTATTTATTTGGGTCTGACCATGTTGATTACTGGCTTTATGATGTGGCTTGAATGGCGAGCCAATCCAGCGGCACGCTATTCTAAAAAGCTGCGCCGTCAGTCAACTCACCGTCAATCGACCATAGGATAGAGGAGAGATACTATGGATTGGAATTGGCAGGTCATCTTTGACCATATCCCTGATTTACTAGGCGGTGCGGTATTGACCGTACAGCTGGTCGTGTTTTCATGTGTGATTGGACTGTTGCTTGGTTTGATTTTAGCGCTGCTACGGCTGTCTAAGAATTGGATGGTACAAGTAATACCGTTTCTGTATATTTTCTTTTTTCGCGGTACGCCACTGCTGGTACAGATATTTCTGATTTATTACGGTTTGGGTCAGTTTGAGGCCGTACGTGATTCGTTTTTATGGGAGCCAGTACTCAGTCAAGCGTACTGGTGTGCCATCATCGCCTTTACCCTTAATACCAGTGCTTATTTAGCGGAGATCATCCGCGGTGCGATTCAGACGATTCCCATCGGAGAGCTTGAGGCCGCTGACGCGCTTGGTATGTCAAAATGGCAGAAGCTAACACGGGTTACTCTGCCGCGAGCATTTGGTATTGTGGTTCCAGCTTATAGCAACGAAGTTATCTTTATGCTAAAGGGCAGTGCGTTAGCTTCGACCATCGCATTGATGGATATCACGGGCGTTGCACGTACGATTAGCGCGCGCACTTATACCTTGATGGAGCTATTCTTTGCAGCTGGTATCGTCTATCTATTGCTGTCGTGGGTTATCTTGTTTAGCTTTAGAATGTTTGAAAAGCACATGAACCGCCACGCCAGTTATGTACCACCAGATGTAGTGACCAACACGATTTCGTAGTTAATAGTTAATAGTCGTCAAAGTCATTGTAGACAATATAGTATGGACTGCTGATAAACGCGCCATTATTTACAGGGAGAGTCTAGTATGAGCCAATCGCCACATGAGTCGTTAGCGACAGCCATCGCTGCTGGTGTTAGTGCTGAGCAGAGCGTGACCAATCATCATAAAAGCCTGCGTGCTGCTATTGGTAAGGTCGTTTGTGTGGGTCGCAACTATGCGGCACATGCTGCAGAGTTGGGTAATGACGTGCCAACAACGCCGATACTGTTTATGAAGCCTGCGTCTTCAGTGGTCTCTATCCGTAGTGATGTGGTTCGTCCAAACCTAGACCTATTCGGTGACACTCACTACGAGGCCGAGCTGTGTATTCAGCTATCCGCTGATTTGTCTATGGCGACGATTGAGCAAGCCAAGCAAGCGATTGGTGGCGTGACATTAGGGCTGGATTTAACCTTGCGCGATTTGCAAAGTAAGCTCAAAGAAAAAGGCCATCCGTGGGAACGCGCCAAGTGTTTTGATGGGGCGTGTGTGCTGGCGGACTGGCTTGATCCACAGGCTTTTGGGGATTTTAGTCAAGTAAACTATCAACTCACCATCAATGATGAGCTGAAACAAGATGGTGATAGTGCTTTGATGTTGTTTGCAGTTTACGAGCTACTTGCAGAGATTAGCCATGTTTTTAGCTTGCAAGCAGGCGATGTGATTATGACTGGCACGCCAAGCGGTGTCGGTGTGTTGAAAGCAGGCGATCAGCTTAAGCTAAAACTGGGTGCTCATGAGTGGGTATCACAAGTACAATAAGCGTGTTAAACCCATTTAAAACATCAAATGAATATCAAAAATCCCAAGTAAACGCTTGGGATTTTTTGGTTTTTGAAGTCTGTCATTAGACTGTCATCTGGCTTTCAACATACTGTCATAAAGCTTCAGTAGACTTAAGCGGAATTCGTATTTTGATGGTAGTCATGCTAAGGCTGCCATCAACTTTTTTATGCTAATCCAGCTTAACAGCAAGGTGACTGATAATGACATTATTAAATAACAACAAAGAACTTGCCCACGAAGTCGTTGAGGATTCCAACCCAACCAACAATATTGATTTTCAAACCATTATCAGTCGTCGTTTAAACCGCCGTAGTATTCTAAAAGGTGGCACAGGATTGACGGCGGCAGCGTTTTTTGGGGCGTTACCTTTGGTTGGCTGTAGTGATGACGATGATGATAGCAGTCCTGTCACAAATAATGGCAACGATGCCGCTATTCCTGCACAGGGTGATTTAACACGCCCCGAAACGTTGAAGTTTACAGCGGTGTCTCATTCAACTGCCGACACGATGACGGTGGCAGCAGGTTATAAAGCAGAGATGATATTGCCTCTTGGAACGCCGCTGATTTCTGGTATCGATGACTGGAAAGACAATCGTGAGCAATCAGCCGAGTCGTTTGAATGGCGCATGGGTGACAACCACGATGGTATGTGGTTCTTTGGCAAAAAAGGCGGGGCATATGATGCCAAAGCGTCAGAAAATGGCTTGCTGGTGATGAATCATGAATATGTCAATAGTAACGAGCTTAGCCCGTTTGGCTATCATGTGATTAAAGATAACAATGCCGCGCCAATCTTTCAAAATCGTCGCCTCGCTAGCGATGTGCGCCGAGAAGTCAATTGCCACGGGGTCGCTGTGGTCGAGATGAAACGCCGCGCAGATGGTATGGGCTATGAGATGGTGGCAGATTCAAAATACAATCGCCGTATTACCAGCAGCACGACCGCGCAATTGGCGGGCCCTGTGGCAGGCTCAGATCTGGTCAAAACCAAATTTGATCCAACAGGTTTTCAGACTCGTGGCATCAATAACAACTGCGGCGCAGGCCTGTCACCGTGGGGTACGTATCTGACCACAGAAGAGAATTTCTTAGGTGTATTTGCACGCGGACAAGACGCCAGCCAATTGAGCACAAGTGATAATTATGCTCGCGACCGCTACGGTGCGACGGAGGATTTCCCAGGTTGGAAGTATCTGTGGCATACACCAGAAGCCAAAGATGCCAAGATTGCAGACGAATTTTCCCGCTGGGATATGACCGCCGTTGGTACTAGTGCCGCTGACGATTATCGCAATGGTTTTAACACCTTTGGTTATATCACAGAGATTGACCCATTTGACCAAAATACCATGCCACAGAAGCGCACAGCGATGGGTCGATTTGCTCATGAAAACTGTGCCTATGCGCCTGTTGAGCAAGGCAAGCCAGTGGTCTTTTATATGGGTGATGATGCCCGAGGCGAGTATATCTATAAGTTTGTCTCCAAAGCCAATTGGTCAAATAATGATATCGGTGGCGGACTGAAAGCGGGTGATAAGTATTTGAATGATGGCACACTATATGTTGCCATATTCAATGAAGATGGTAGTGGGGAATGGAAAGCATTGACTCATGGTCAAAATGGATTGACTGCCTCTAATAGCGTATTGCCTTTTAATGGCCAAGATGAGGTCTTGGTATTTCCCCGTGCGGCTGCTGATGCGGTCGGTGCAACCAAGATGGATCGACCAGAGTGGGTCTCGGTCAGTCCTATGACGGGTGAAGTATATGTAACTTTGACCAATAATAAATATCGCGGCGTACGTGATGATCAGCCACTTTCGGCTGCCAATCCGCGCAGTTATGATAATAGGGGCAAAGCGCGCGGCAATGACAATGGTCATATTATTCGTTGGGCTGAAGCAGGTGGCGATCACGCGGCAATGAGTTTTGAGTGGGATATTTACCTGTTTGGTGCACCGAATGACTTGTCAGCAGAAAACTTATCTCAGCTAAATGACAACAATGACTTTTCTTCACCCGATGGCCTATATTTTGATCCACGTGGCGTCTTATGGATTCAGACGGATGATGGGGCTTACACCGATACCAGTAGCTGTATGTTGCTAGCGGCTTTACCTGGAAAAGTCAGTGATGGATCGCTTGCTACCACGTCAGCAGGGCAGCAAACTCGTGTTGGTACGCCTGCAAACAACGACAATATCAAACGCTTCTTTGTCGGCCCTGAAGGATGCGAAGTCACGGGTATTACCATGGCGCCAGATTTTAAGACGCTATTTATCAACATTCAGCATCCAGGTAATACATGGGGCGCGGTCGAAGGTGGTAGTATCCCTCGCTCCGCAACTGTCATGATAACCAAAGAAGATGGTGATGTGATATTGGCAGAGTCATTTGATGCGACAGGTAGCACGACATAGACAATGTCATATCAATCTGACACGCCCTAACCAAAACGTGTACACATAAAAAATCTCAAGCCATGGCTTGAGATTTTTTTATTTTAGAGGCTGTTGATATAATGGGACACATACCGTTCATCACCTATCACGCTCTTTTGGTCATCAACACACACCAAAATCAAATGATTTTCTTCTATTTGCTCGATTTAAAGGCTAGTATAGAAAACTAATTTTTTCGCTGAATGTGCCAACACGATGAACGCTATGAGCAATATTATAGACAATAAAAATTTGTTTCATAACAACCGTGTGCGCGAGGGTGGTACGAGTAGTGATGACAATATCCGACAGGAGCTTGCAGCACATTTTGTATCAGACAGTAGCGAGCCTCTACACAGTGATTTGTACGAACAGATAGACCAACTCGAAGCCATTGATATGGATGAGCTGGTTAAGCTACTAGCAGATGATGGCGACGAAACCACCGCCACATCGGTTTCGTTGCCGGACTTTTTTGAAGGGCTTGCGCAGCTGGCAACGGTTGGTGTGGTAGAGGTGACTGATATTGTAGAAGCCATTCACCGCGAAGTGATTTTGCGTCCTTTGGGGCGTTTTAATAAAAACCATCTAAGCAATTGGCCACGCGGCATCACTGGTCGCATTTATGGCACGATACGCCGCATCATGCTGATGGTGGGTAATAATTTGGCCGCTGTGCTCCGAACTTATAAGCATTTTTCCACGCAAAAGTCAGTGCAGCCATTGCCTGACTCATTAAAAAAGCTGGTCAATGTATTAAATGGCGTCATGGGCGATCACTTGGTCAATGACCGAAATCCACTTGCCATTCCAATGAGGCTATACACTAAAGATGGCAGTCCCCCAAAGACAATATTGTCAGGTCGCGTCGCTATTTTGTGCCATGGTCTATGCATGAGTCATCTAAGCTGGCAAGCCCAAGAAGACAGTAATTTAGGGGAAGCCATCCAACTCAGCCAGCCAGATACGACTATTTTGTACTTAGATTATAATACGGGGCGACGTATTTCACGTAGTGGTCGAAAATTCTCTCAATTGCTGCAAGTGTTGGTCGATGACAACCCAAATATCAGTCAGATCGATTTGGTCGGTCATAGTATGGGCGGCTTAGTTTCTCGCAGTGCGCTTTTTTATGGTGAACAAGACCACTTAGATTGGGTGAAGCGAGTCGGTAATCTCATCACGCTAGGTTCGCCACATCATGGGGCAGTGCTCGAGCGTATTGGCAATCATGTGCAGGAAATCATTGCCAAACTACCGTTTGCAAGCTCGCTTGCCAAGCTGGGTGATATGCGTAGTGCTGGCATTATTGATCTGCGTCATGGCAGTATTCGTGATGCGGATTGGAAAGCATTAGAAGGTCGCAGTGTGCTGCCACAAGATTTTCGCCATCCTACTGGTTTGCCAAGCGGTATCAAAACGTACTTTGCTGCCAGTACTTTAGTCGAGACGCATTATGACTCTAAGATGACAGACTTATTAGGTGATGGCCTCGTATCGGTCGCCTCTGCGCTCGGTGAGGATGACATGGAGCATGCTTTGTTTGTGCCAGATGGGCGCAAAGCGGTGTTTTATGGTGTGAGCCATATGAGCTTAATCCATAGTAAAAGGGTGCAGGAGCAAGTGGTTGCATGGTTATTGGATAATGGTCAGCGTGACTATACGGGTGAAGATCGGATATATTCTTATCCTAGGAGTTTAGAGATAGCGGTGTAGTGATTCAAAGATAAAAACAAAAACCCCCAAGCATCACGCTTGAGGGTTTATTTATAAACACTGATTTATAGTAAGTAAGAAAAGTTACTCAGCAAATATCGCTGCGACATCATTTTTATTGAATTTGTAGACCTCACCGCAGAATCCGCAATCCATCTCAAACGTACCGCCTTGCTCTTCGACGATATCTAAGGCTTCGGCCTCGCCAATTTGCTCGATTGCCATCTCACATTTCTCGCGCGAGCAAGTGCAACCAAATGACAGAGGAGCAGGCTCAGGTGCCACGATATTTTCTTCATGATACAAGCGATAGAGTATTTCGTTAGCATCCAGTGTCGTTAGCTCTTCTGCTTTTACCGTACGTGTCAATACAGACAAGCGCGTCCATAAATCATCGTCGATACCCGCATCTTGGTTTTGCTCAACTTCAGACGTTTCTTCAGCCGTACGCGGTAGCATTTGTACCAAGATACCACCGGCTTGCAGGCCATCAGATGCCAAGTTAATTAACGTTGGAATCTGTGCCGATTGCTTTTGGTAATGTGCTAAGCAGTCTGCTAGATTGTCGTGGCTACGCTCAACGATACCTTGGTATGGCTCACCACCATCAGGCTGAATATTGATAAACAATACGCCTTGTCCCATCGCACCAAGTTCAGCAAACGCTTCTTTGGCATGGGTCATATTGTCCCACGCTTGTACTTGCTCATCCGTCTCGCCTTTCCAGCTAGCAAGTGCACGAATGATACCGTCTTGATCGCATTCTGCCATCGCCCAGTTTAATAAGCTGTCACTGTCTGATGACTGCAACTGAATAGACAGGCGACCGTTGATTTTTACCGTACTGATTAGCAAACTCGCTGCCGTCAGCATTTCACCCAATAAGCGTTTGATGGCTTCAGGGTAGGGCTTTTGTGCAATCGTGCTCGCGTAGCTGCGTGATAGGCGTACCACATCACCGCGCACAGGCGAGTCTTCAACAAAGAAACGTTGGCGAATGTCGTTGCTGCCATGGTTGCCAGTAGCTTGGCTGTCCGTATTTGGGACTTGGATATCTTGAGTCATAAGTCATTTGTAGTATAGAGAAGTTGTTTGCTTTATGGGGATTACTGCCGATTTATCAATCTCACTTAGTAGACTGTTTTGATGATTATGAGCAGCAAGGGTTAATAACGAGCTTAAAAAACCAAGCAGCTGTTTTTACAAAGCTCTGAGTAGATAGCCGCTATAAGCCAGCATTTTATAGTTAGGATATAAATATATTCATAAATACGTACTCTCTCAAAAAAAAATCACCCTCTACTGCAAATTTGTTGTACAGTAACATTAAGTTGCATTGTGATAAACAACAGCAACAACCGTACGGATGCGGGGCAGTCGGGTCAATCAGACCTATGTCGTCCAAGCACTCACTCAATCTTGCGATAAAAGGATGTATTTCATGACATACTCATTTTCCAAACCGTTGACTTTAGCTGCTGTTATGGCATTAGGCTTAGCGGGATGTAACAACAGTAGCCAAACCAGCACTGATGCGCCAGCAGATGATGCAACGACGACCGAAGCCACGACCAACGGTACGCTACAGAAAATCAAAGACTCTGGCACTATCGTTGTCGGTCACCGTGATTCCTCTATTCCTTTCTCTTATATCGCTGATGATCCTAACCAACCGATTGGCTATGCTCACGACTTGGAAATGAAAGTGGTTGAAGCCGTTAAGCAAAAGCTAAATATGCCAGACCTTAACGTTCGCTATAACCTAATCACTTCGCAGACTCGTATCCCATTGGTACAAAACGGCACGGTAGATTTTGAGTGTGGCTCAACCACCAATAACGAAGAACGTCAAAAGCAAGTCGCATTCTCTAATGGCTTCTTTGAAATTGGCACGCGTCTATTGACCAAAAAAGACTCTGGTATTCAAGATTTTGAAGACCTAAAAGGTAAAACTCTGGTAACGACAGCAGGCACGACTTCGGAGCGTTATATCCGTCAGTACAACGATGATAATAAAATGGATACCAATATCATCTCAGCAAAAGATCATGGCGAAGGCTTCCTAATGCTAGAAAATGGTCGAGCTGATGCCTTTATGATGGATGATGTGCTGCTTGCTGGCGAAAAAGCCAAGGCAAAAAATCCTGATGAATGGGTAATCGTCGGTACGCCGCAATCGTTTGAAATCTATGGTTGTATGATGCGCAAAGATGATCCTGAATTCAAAGCTGTGGTCGATGAAGCCCTTGCCAATGTGTTTAGCTCAGGCGAAATCAATAGCATTTATGACAAGTGGTTCTTGAACCCAATCCCACCAAAGAACGTCAATCTAAACTTTGAGATGTCAGACAACTTAAAGGCCTTGATTGCCAATCCGCATGACAGCGCTCAGCCTAAAGAAGCAGCAGCGCAGTAACGCTCATTGTCCCTCAACATAGTTTGCCTATACGTTCAGATAGCCAGTAATTTTATTTGACGTATAGGCTTATCAATCGTTGCTCGGAGAGACAACCATGAATTATAGCTGGAACTGGGGTGTGCTCTTTGAGCAGACTGGTATTGGCAACGAGCTCTATATCCATTGGATGATCACTGGTCTTGGCTGGCTGCTATTGATTGGCAGTATCGCATGGGCCATTGCGATGGTCGTGGGTACCATCTTCGGTATCATGCGCACCTTGCCCAACAAGACCGCTCGTGCAATCGGTACGGCTTATGTGACATTTTTTCGTAATATTCCACTGCTTGTTCAACTGTTCTTTTGGTTTTATATCGCCCCTGGTTGGCTCACGCCGACGATACAAGAATGGTGGTATAAGGACTTGTCTCCGAATACCTCAGCCATGTTATCAGCCAGTATTGGTTTGGGCTTATTTACTGCTGCTCGTATCGTGGAACAGGTACGGACGGGTATTGAGTCATTACCAGATGGACAGATTAATGCGGCCTATGCATTAGGGTTTAGCATTCCACAGGTCTATAAAGAAGTACTGCTACCGCAGGCATTTCGTATTATCTTGCCACCGCTCAGCTCTGAGCTGACTAACTGCTTTAAAAACGCTTCTGTGGCCTCGCTAGTGGGGGTAATGGAGCTGATTAGCCAAACCAAAACCATCAGCGAATATACTCAAAATAGTATCGAGATATATACTTACGCGACGATTATTTATTTGGTTTTCAATTTATCCTTGATCGCTATTATGGGATTGATTGAACGTAAATTGCGTGTGCCTGGGCTTATTGCGGGAGGTCAGAAATGAATATGACCGAATTGGCAACAGCCTATCCTGGTTTGATGGGTGGCATGCTTACCACTTTAAAAGTGCTGTTTTTGGCTATTTTGGGCGGTATTAGTTTAGGAACTGTACTGGCATTGATGCGTTTGTCAGGTATTAAAGCGCTTGAGATTCCAGCCAAACTATACGTCAATTACTTCCGCTCTGTGCCACTGCTATTGGTATTACTGTGGTTCTACTTTGCCGTACCGATGATTTATCTTTGGGTAGCGGGTAAGTACCTGCAACTCGATGCTGCGTTTGCCTCTTGTGTGGTCGCATTTATGATGTTTGAGGCGGCTTACTTCTCAGAAGTGGTACGTGCTGGTATTCAATCGATTGGTAGCGGGCAGGTCAATGCGGCAAAAGCGCTCGGTATGACTTATGGGCAGACCATGCGTCTGGTCATCTTGCCACAAGCCTTTCGTAAGATGCTGCCACTGATTTTGCAGCAATGTATTATTTTATTCCAAGATACGACACTGGTATTTGCCATTGGTTTGACCGACTTTTTCCGCGCAGCCTACGTTCGCGGTGAGCTAATGGGCTTACTCACGCCGTATATCTTAGGTGCTGGTGCTGTCTATTTTGTGATTAGCTTAAGTGCTTCTATTGGCGTGCAACAATTACAGAAGCGTTTGCGGTTTTAATATAGCGTATTTTGTTAGACCTATCGCTTGCGCTTTTGAGTGTTAAGAGCTTAAGTATTTGATTTACCTTTTTTAAATAATGTTTATCGAAAATAATGTGGTTAGGAGCCAGTGATGAGCAATGCTGATACGTACTTAAATGCCTTTGGCGGGCTGGTTACCAATAGTGGTCATGCTAGTGATGAGATGGTCATCGAGATATCTAATGTCAGCAAATGGTATGGAGACTTTCAAGTACTGACTGACTGTACGGCGCATGTACATAAAGGTGATGTCGTCGTCGTTTGTGGTCCATCGGGTAGTGGTAAGTCGACATTGATTAAGACAGTTAATGGACTTGAGCCTTTTCAGAAAGGTGACATCATGGTCAATGGTATCTCTGTCGGCGACCCAAAGACTAATCTACCTAAGTTACGTAGCCGTGTTGGTATGGTATTTCAGCATTTTGAGTTGTTTCCCCATTTGACTATTATTGATAATTTGACCGTGGCACAAATCAAAGTGTTGGGCCGTAAAGAGTCTGAGGCCAAACAAAAAGCGATGGCGTATCTAGACCGTGTTGGTCTGACAGTACAAGCGGCGAAATATCCAGCGGAGCTCTCTGGTGGTCAGCAGCAGCGTGTTGCGATTGCACGAGCGTTGGCAATGGATCCCGTCGCAATGCTGTTTGATGAGCCAACCTCCGCGCTTGATCCTGAGATGATTCAAGAGGTGCTAGATGTGATGGTCGAGCTGACTCGTGATGGTATGACTATGATGTGCGTGACACATGAGATGGGCTTTGCCAGTCAGGTAGCCAATCGTATTATCTTTATGGATGAAGGACATATCGTAGAAAACTGTAGTAAGGATGAGTTTTTTGAAGGGGCAAAAAGTGACCGTGCGCAGATGTTCTTGTCGAAGATTTTAAATCATTAAAGATACTTTAATTTACGATTGTTTATAGCAGTATTTCTAAGATAAAGACATGTTCTAAAGCTTATTTTTCTTTCTACTGCTAATGATTATATAAAGCGCCCTATTAAAGACAGTTAAACGCTATCTTTAATAGGGCGCTTTGTATTGAGCCTTTTTTTGTATAGCTATTTGAAAAACGACTTGGAGCCTATGATGTTTACATACAAGGAGTTTAAATAAGATAGCTTCGAGACTATAAAACCGCTGAAAATAGAGCGGGAGTAGTCGTAGGATTAGAGAGGTTGCAAACGGCAAAGGCAGATGCCATGGCTAAGCTCATTAGTTAGAACAAACGACAAAGATAATGATTATGATATGAAAGGTTTGAATATTACTTAACGCTATCAACTTAATTAGGATTGAATATGACGATAAAACGAACCGTCGGCATACTACTGTTCAATGAAGTAGAAGTATTAGATTTTGCAGGACCTTTTGAGGTGTTTTCGTTGGCTGAAAATGCTGCCAGTTCTAGTGATGATAAGCATTTTAAGGTTATCACTATTGCCGAGAACCAAGCAACGATATCCGCTAGGAATGGTCTGCAAGTCATTCCTGACTATAGTTTTGCCAATCATCCAGACATTGATGTATTAATCGTCCCCGGTGGATACGGTGCTGAAAAAACAGAAATATATAATAAGGTAGTAATTGATTGGATTATCACTCAAGCAATTTTGGCAGAGCTGACGCTTTCAGTGTGTACAGGAGCGTTGCTGTTGGCTAAGGCAGGTTTGCTAACTGGTAAGTCAGCAACCACGCACTGGATGGATTTGGATAATTTAGCATCCTATCCTGATATCGATGTAATCTCGCATACGCGTTTTGTAGATGCCAGTGATGATACTGGTAATATCATCACATCAGCGGGGATAAGTGCAGGCATCCATGCAAGTCTATACTGTATAGAAAAATTAATAGATAGTGAAACCATGCGTGCAACAGCACATCGCATGGAGTTCGATATTGACTAAGTGAATTGCTAGATAGGTGAGTGAATGGCTGTTTACTGATACAATAGCGGTCAATATTTTTGATAATTAAAATAATTCATAAACCATATTGGAGTTTGTATGAGCGTAGAAAACCTATCTGTAGCATCAAGCACAGCAGCAAAAAAAGGTGTGATTATTATTGGTGCAGGACTGGCAGGCTGGCATGTCATTGATGCCATTCGTGCCAAAGACACAGAGATTCCAATCACATTAATCACGGCTGATAGTGGCGACCGTTATCACAAGCCGATGTTGACAATGGCAATCAGCCAAAACAAACGCGCATCAGATTTGGTACGGGCATCGGGTAGCGAAGCGGCGAACACAGCAGAAGTGACGTTGCTAGCTAATACACAAGTGACAGATATTGATCCAGTGAGTCAAACTGTACAGGTGCGCTCTACTGCGCAGTCAGATGACGCACTGACGACTATCGGCTATGAGAAAATGGTAATAGCGATGGGCGCGCATCCTATCTTCCCTAAAAGTCTGCCGCAAGATTTGGTCTGGCATGTTAATCACATCGAGCGTTTTAGTCAGCTACAAGAAAAGCTAGCAGCAGGTAGTCAGCATGTTGCGATCGTTGGTGCTGGTATGGTGGGTACAGAAATCGCAGAAGACCTACTTAAAGCTGGTCATAAAGTAACGCTCATTGATTTAAACGATGCACCGCTTTCGCAGATGCTACCAGCCAAAGCGACCGCACGTATCGCCAAAGCGATCGAGTCGCAGGGCATTCAATTCTTAGGTGGTTATCAAGTATCAGCTGTCGCTCGTGTTAATGACGATGACAATAACAACGACAGCAACGACAGCAACGACAGCAACGATGGCAAGAAACTACGAGTAGACTATGCCACATTATCATCGGATGCAGACAATACTGATACTCAGCCGCTCGAGCCATTGATTGTAGATCATGTGATTGCCAGTACAGGTCTGACAGTCGATAAGAAATTACCTGCGGCAGCTGGTGTGGAGTTCGATCGCCGCACGGGTATTGTGGTGGATGCAGCGACGTTACGTACCAATGCAGCGAATATCTATGCCATCGGCGACTGTATGTCTATCAACGGGGTTGCTTGTCGTTATGTTGCGCCATTGCGCGCGCAGGCTGCGACTATCGCTGATGATATCTTAGGTCATGAGCATAGTGGCTATGATCATAAGCCGCCGATGATTCGCCTAAAAAATAAAGCCATCTCTGTGATGGTGACGGGTGTACCGCAAGCAGCAGGTAATTGGCAAGTGAAGACTGAAAGTGATGATGAGCTAATCATGAATTTGCTCGATGATAATGAAGTTGTTAGCGCAACAGTAACGATTAAAGCGCCTGCAGTTCCTAAAGCATAACGATTGCGATACCGTTTTTTGAAAAACTAATGAAAGCACATCATTTATAAGTAACGTCCTTTATTAGATTCCTTTCAAGACAATTCAGTCAAAAGACAGTATTGATGATTGAGCCAGCCCATTCCTTATGATGTGGCTGGCTTTTTTGTGTCAAATATTTGCCATGATTCTATGTTACCTTTTACTAAGTAGAAAGGCAGACAGTCTAATTAAATGATACATAGTGTATTGATATTGTTGACAGGCTTTCATTGATGGCGTTATAGTATCTGAATGCTATGTAAGACCTGCCCAAGGAAGAAGGTTTGCACGCAGGCTATTAATAAGTGCTATTTATAAATACTATAAAAAGTAAAACGAAAGGACTCGTTATGACTCAAACTCCTGATTTCGATTCGACTCGCGTTGACTTCGACACTATTTTAAACAATATTCCTAGTATCAATATGGGCGCACGCTCAGCCAATGCACCACTTACTCAAAGCTATGACCAAGGTCCTGATGTACCGCTGATTGAAGCGACAATCGGTGACTTTTTTGATGCTATTGTTTCCAAATATCCTGAGCGCGAGGCACTGGTCGTCCGCCATCAAAATATCCGCTGGACATATCGTGAGCTACAGCAGCAAGTGAATCAGCTAGCCAGTAGTATGATTGAGATGGGACTAGAGATTGGCGATCGTATCGGTATATGGTCACACAACAATGCTGAGTGGTTGCTCATGCAATTGGCTACAGCAAAAGTCGGCGTTATCCTCGTGAATATCAATCCTGCCTATCGTACCTTTGAGCTGCAATATGCCTTGAATAAATTGGGCTGCTCAGCATTGGTATTGATGCGCCATTTCAAAACCAGTGATTACGCCAGTCTCATCAGTGAACTGTGTCCTGAAATTTATCATAAAGACTATACTCAGCTTGATTTGGTCGAGATTCCGACGATTGAGCGTATCATTTGGATTGATGAGCCTGACAGTGAAGAAACCTTTGGCTTTATGCAGAAATTTTCTGCATGGATGGCAGAAGGCGATGCCAACGATCCCCGTGTTGCAGAGCGCCAAGCCCAGCTCAAGAACACGGATGCTATCAATGTCCAGTTCACCAGTGGCACGACTGGTACGCCAAAAGGGGCAACCTTAAGCCATCGTAATATTCTTAACAACGGTTACTTCATCGGTGAGGCTATGAACCTTACCGAAGAAGATAAGCTGTGCATTCCAGTGCCACTCTATCATTGCTTTGGTATGGTGCTTGGCAACCTAGCAATTCTAACGCATGGCGGCTGTATCGTTTATCCGAACGATGGCTTTGAGCCATTGACTGTATTGCAAGCAGTCGAAGAAGAAAAATGTACAGGTCTGCACGGTGTACCAACGATGTTTATCGCTGAGCTTGACCATCCGGAGTTTAAAAACTTTGATTTATCGACTTTGCGTACTGGCATCATGGCAGGCTCTAGTTGTCCGATTGAGGTCATGCGCCGCGTCATCGACGAGATGCACATGAGTGAGGTCACCATTGCGTATGGTATGACAGAGACCAGTCCAGTATCTTGCCAGACCAATGAACATACGCCGCTTGATAAGCAAGTATCGACTGTTGGCCTAGTACAGCCTGCGCTTGAGGTTAAAGTCGTCAATACGGAAACGGGTGAGACTGTTGCCTTGGGCGAAACGGGTGAGTTATTGACACGCGGTTATTCAGTGATGAAAGGCTATTGGGGCAGTCGCTTTAAAACCCGCGCGGCCATCCAAGACGGTTGGATGCATACGGGCGATTTGGCTACGATGGATGAGGACGGTTATGTCAAAATCGTTGGTCGTAGTAAAGACATGGTGATTCGCGGCGGAGAGAATATCTATCCGGTCGAAATCGAAAACTATCTCTATCGTCATCCAAAGATTCGTGATGTGCAAATCGTCGGTATTCCTGATAAAAAGTATGGCGAAGTGCTCGCGGCTTGGATTATCCCTAAAGAAGCAGATAGCTTAACGGAAGAAGAGGTTCGCGAGTTCTGTAGCGAGCATATTGCCCATTATAAGGTGCCGACTTATTATCGCTTTGTCACTGAATATCCGATGACCATCACTGGAAAAATTCAGAAATATAAAATCATTGAACAAATGAAAGAAGAGCTGGGTTTGTAGAAATTTAACCATTCTAATCTGTTATTTTATGAATAAGATATATGAGTAAAAGCTGAAATAAAGCATAAAATAAAAAAGCCACTCGCATTTACGCATTAAAGAAAAGGGATGTCATGAGCGCTATCATAACCAGTAAACTGAGTCCAAACTCAAGCGATTTTCAGCAAAACAGTGCCGCAATGCAAGCGGTGGTCGATGACTTATATGGTCACTTGCGTAAAGTCGTGCAAGGCGGTTCAGAGCGTGCCCGTGCTAAGCATTTAGCCCGTGGCAAACTCTTGCCTCGTGAGCGTGTTGAGCGTTTGCTCGATGTGGGTACGCCATTTTTAGAAGTGGCACCGATGGCAGCGCACGATATGTATGGTGAAGAGATTCCAGCGGCGGGCGTGATTGCGGGTATCGGTCGTATTAATGGCACCGAGTGTATGATTGTTTGTAATGATGCCACGGTAAAGGGTGGTACTTACTATCCAATGACGGTCAAAAAACATCTACGCGCGCAAGAAATCGCGCAAGAAAACAACTTGCCTTGTGTCTATTTGGTTGATTCAGGTGGGGCTAATTTACCCAACCAAGATGACGTGTTTCCTGACAAAGAGCACTTTGGTCGCATCTTCTTTAATCAGGCCAATATGAGTGCGGCAGGTATTCCACAGATTGCCGTGGTCATGGGCAGCTGTACGGCTGGCGGGGCTTATGTACCAGCGAT
Source organism: Psychrobacter sp. 5A.1 (assembly GCF_030407455.1). GTDB lineage: Bacteria > Pseudomonadota > Gammaproteobacteria > Pseudomonadales > Moraxellaceae > Psychrobacter. The sequence goes on along the minus strand of NZ_JASDDJ010000002.1, from coordinate 22,481 downwards.
GAGTGACGAGTCGATTATCGTCAAAGATCAAGGTACTATCTTTTTGGGCGGTCCGCCATTGGTAAAAGCGGCGACAGGTGAAGAGGTCACAGCCGAAGACTTGGGCGGCGGCGATGTGCATACCCGTCTGTCAGGGGTCGTCGATCACTTAGCACAAAGCGATACCCATGCGTTGTCGATTGCGCGAAATATCGTTAGTCATCTAAATCGTCCTGCGAAGCAAGTACCCAATCAAATCAAACCACGTCCACCACGCTATGATGCCAAAGAAATATATGGCATCATTCCAACCGATAAGCGTAAGCCATTTGATATCAAAGAAATCATTGCTCGTATCGTCGATGACAGTGCTTTTGATGAATTCAAATCACGCTTTGGCACGACGCTAGTCTGTGGCTTCGCTCATATCGAAGGGATGCCAGTCGGTATCATCGCCAACAACGGTATCTTGTTCAGTGAATCAGCGCAAAAAGGCACGCACTTTATTGAGCTATGTTGCAAGCGCAAAATCCCCTTGGTATTCCTCCAAAACATCACTGGCTTTATGGTTGGTCGCAAATATGAAAACGAAGGTATTGCCCGTCATGGTGCCAAAATGGTCATGGCAGTCGCCAATGCAAAAGTGCCAAAATTTACAGTCATCGTCGGTGGCTCATTCGGTGCTGGCAACTATGGCATGTGTGGCCGTGCTTATAGCCCGCGCTTCTTATGGATGTGGCCAAATGCACGTATCTCGGTGATGGGTGGCGAGCAAGCAGCATCAGTATTGGCAACGGTCAAGCGTGACAATTTTGACCGCAAAGGCGAGGCGTGGAGCGATGAGGACGAGGCGGCATTTAAAGCCCCAATTCTTGATATGTATGAAAAGCAAGGCCACCCATATTATGCCACCGCACGTCTATGGGATGACGGCGTGATTGATCCTGCTGATACGCGACATGTATTGGCATTAGGGTTGAGCGCTGCCTATAACGCGCCGATCGAAGAGACAACCTTTGGTGTTTTTAGAATGTAAGTGTTCTAAAGTCTTCCCATAATAAGTTTTTGTTCATAATAAAGTATTGCTGCGGCAAGCTTTTAGGAAATACGATTTGTACATCTGCGCTTGGTCTTTGCACTTGGTCTCCTTGTATTATTATGGATTAACTGAAAGTTTGATTAAGTATCTATAGAAAGAAAGATACATACATAAAAAATATAGAGAAAATTATGAAAAAAGACAGTGATAAAAAATCTGAAAATTATAAAAGCCTACTGGTTAAGGTGGAACAACACGTGGCTACGGTGACATTAAATCGTCCTGAAATACGTAATGCCTTTAACGATGAAATGATTGCTGAGCTAACCGATGCATTTAATACGCTTGGCGCTGATGATGACGTACGTGTCATTGTACTAGCGGCTGCTGGCAAGGCATTCTGTGCAGGTGCTGATTTGAATTGGATGCGTGCCATGGCAGATTATAGCTATGAGGAAAACCTAGCAGACGCGGACAAATTGGCACAGATGCTTAAGACTATTTATGAATGTCCTAAGCCAACAGTTGCGGCTATTCAAGGCGATGTTTATGCCGGTGGCATGGGATTAGTGGCTGTCTGTGATGTGGCCATCGCTGTCAAAATTGCTAACTTCTGCCTCAGCGAAGTGCGTTTAGGGTTAGCCCCTGCAACGATTAGCCCTTATGTCATACGAGCGCTAGGCGCCAGAGCATCACAGCGTTACTTCTTAAGTGCTGAAGTATTTGATGCCAAAAAAGCACGTCAGCTTGGCTTTATCCATGAGCGGGTTAGCGAAGAATGGCTGGCTGATGAAGTGGCTGCGTTCTGTAATAAAGTAGTTAAGAACAGCCCTGATGCAGTTAAAATCTGCAAACAGCTATTGCACGATGTCGCGGGTGCGCCTATTACAGATGAGCTGATTGCCGATACGGTAAAAGGCATCGCTGATATCCGCTCATCAGAGCAAGGAAAAGAGGGCGTGCAAGCCTTTTTGCAAAAGCGTAAACCTGATTGGTTGCTGTAGTATGCCAAAACGCGTTATAAGCCATATTAAATTAATACTAGCAGTTTTTACAACAAGAAAAAGCCGTTTAGATAATCATAAGCTTTTTAATAATTAAGCGATGTCCAAAAAGGTAACAATATAATGTTAGGAGAATGTTTGTGTGGTGATATTCAGTTTTTTAGCGAGATACGAACTGACCCTTTTAAGATTTATCAGTGTCATTGTTCATTATGCAAGAAACAGTCAGGTTCAAGTTCTAATTCAGCAACTATTATCGAAGCAAGCCATTTTAAATGGTTAAAGCACGATACTATAAAAAATTGGCAAAAAAATACAGGATTTAGCTCGCACTTTTGCACCAACTGTGGATGCCCTGTCCCCAATTCATTTGCAGATAAATACTACTGGATACCCGTGGGCTTATTAGAGTTTGATAGGAATTTGGTTGCTGTAGAAGTCGTTGCTAATTTATGCTTAAATTCAAAGTCTAGTTGGCATAGCATTGATACAGAGTCTAATAACTTCGATACGTTACCTGACTTTAAAGCCATATTGCAATTTTCATCCTAAATACTAAAAATTTTTCTAGCAAAGCTTAAAACTTAAGTATTCCAAATGATATCTAGAGAGTTAAAAAAATAATAACGTCATCATTAACTTTCTACAATTTTGCAAGTTATAGATTAAACGATAAGGACAGTCATGTTTTCTAAAATTCTAATTGCCAACCGTGGTGAAATTGCCTGCCGAGTAGCCGCGACTGCCAAGCGTCTGGGTGTCAGCACCGTCGCTGTTTATTCTGATGCGGATCGTGAAGCCAAGCATGTGGCTGTCTGTGATGAGGCTATCTATTTGGGTGGTTCGGCGCCGAAAGACAGTTATCTAAAAGGTGCTGCCATTATTGCGATAGCGCTTGAAACTGGCGTACAAGCGATTCATCCGGGTTATGGGTTTTTAAGTGAAAACGCTGACTTTGCGCAAGCTTGTCAGGATGCTGGCTTAGTCTTTATCGGTCCATCGGCTGATGCTATCCGCGCCATGGGTGGCAAATCTGAATCCAAACGTTTGATGGAAACAGCTGGCGTGCCATTAATACCGGGCTATCATGGTGACAATCAAGATGCAGAATTTTTGCAGCAGCAAGCCGATAGTATTGGCTATCCTGTCTTGATTAAAGCCAGTGCAGGTGGCGGCGGTAAAGGCATGCGTATCGTGGAGCAAAGCCGCGACTTTGTGGATTTATTAGACTCATGTCGCCGTGAAGCTATTACCAGTTTTGGTGATGACAAAGTGTTGGTTGAGAAATACGCGCTGAAACCACGTCATATCGAAATCCAAGTATTTGGTGACACGCATGGCAATTATGTGCATTTGTTTGAGCGTGATTGTTCCGTACAGCGCCGTCACCAAAAAGTATTAGAAGAAGCGCCCGCACCGGGTGTTGATATTGCGATGCGTGAAGCGATGGGAACGGCTGCCATCGAAGCGGCTCGTGCAGTGGATTATGTCGGCGCAGGCACGGTCGAGTTCATCGTTGAGCAGCGTGAAGACTCTATGAATTTTTATTTCATGGAAATGAATACGCGGTTGCAGGTTGAGCATCCAGTCAGTGAAGCGATTACCGGTGTTGATTTGGTCGAATGGCAGCTCTTAGTCGCGGCAGGTCAACCATTACCAAAAACCCAAGCCGACCTAACTATCAACGGTCATGCTATTGAGGCGCGTATCTGTGCCGAAAACCCTGACAATAGCTTCTTGCCAGCGACAGGTACGTTGTTTACGTATCAAAAACCTGAACACAGTACTTTTATGATTGATAAAAACGGTACTGGCGTGCGTATCGATGATGGCGTGCGCGAAGGTGATGTGATTAGCCCGTTCTATGACTCTATGATTGCCAAGCTCATCGTTCATGCGCCAACGCGAGAGCAAGCGTTAGCCAAGCTCGATCGAGCACTTGCCCAAACACGTATCGTCGGTTTGCCGAATAATGCGGCATTTTTGCGCTATATTTTGAATACCGATTCATTTAGCAAAGCCAATCTCGATACTGCACTGATTGAGCACGAGCGTGATGCGATTTTTAACCAGCAGCCTTTAGCTTTATCGACGCTGGTTGTGACCGCCATTACTCGTCAGCTTGCAAGCGAGATGGCGACGCAAGAGATAGATATCGATCCATTTAGCAAACCTACTGGCTTCCGTGCTTATAACGATTACACTCGCTCATTCAGCTTGGTTTATGATGAGAGTGCTTATACTGCTCGCATGAGCAACTGGCATAATGCAAGTTGTTCTGATAGTAAAAAAGGCATTGATAATTCGAGTAGCTTTACGCTTGTTATCGAAAAAGAAGTGGCGAATACGCAGGATAATGACAATATTAACGTAGCTGCTCAGACCGAAACAGTTTATGAAGGTCAAGTGAGCTATGTTAGCAGTGACGAAAATAATCATACGTTATGGTTAGATGGTGCACGTACTAGCGCGCAAAGTTGGGTACTTAATGAGACCGTTTATGTGTTCACAGACAGTGGCCGTGACGAGATTACGCTTGTTGATATTATGGCACATGTGGGTGAAGAGTCCGCAGCGGTCGGTAGTTTAAAGTCACCGATGCCAGGTCAAGTAGTGGCCTTTAAAGTGGCGGTTGGCGATACTGTGAAAAAAGGCGAGCCGTTAGCAGTCATCGAAGCCATGAAAATTGAGCACACCATTACTGCGCCGACGGATGGGGTTGTGGCAGAATTGCTATTTGCAGCAGGTGATTTGGTCGCTGATGGTGACGAATTATTACGCATTGATGCTGGTGAAAATACTGAGAGCGAATAGCTGACATAGCCTCATAAAAAGGCGAATAATAACAAGGATGATAAGTATGAAAAATGCATATCCAAACCATTCGTATCCAAGCCATGTCACCATCGTTGATGTCAGTCCACGCGATGGCTTGCAAAACGAGTCAACGACGGTACCGACTGAGGTTAAGCAAACACTTATCAATGATTTGATTGCGGCCGGTGTCAAAAAGCTGGAAGCGACCAGTTTTGTCTCGCCAAAGTGGGTGCCACAAATGGGCGATAATAGCGCGCTACTTGATGCGCTAGCGCCTACACGGCAGAAAGATATTTGCTACTCAGTCCTAGTGCCCAATATGCGCGGTTTTGAAAATGCCATCTTGCACCGTCCTGATGAAATCGTTATTTTCGGCTCAGCCAGCGAAACCTTCAGCCAAAAAAACATCAATTGCAGTATTGATGAGAGTATTGAGCGTTTTGCGCCAGTGGCTGCTGCGGCAAAAGCGCAAGGCATCAAAGTACGCGGCGTGATTTCTTGTACGGTTGGCTGTCCTTATGAAGGTGACATTGAACCAAGCCAAGTAGCGTACGTGACCAAGCGTTTGATAGAGATTGGTGCTGAGCAAATTGGCATTGCCGATACTATTGGAGTTGGTACACCGCTCAAAGTGCAACGAGCATTACAAGCTGCATTAGAATATGCTGATATCTCTATGCTATCGGGGCATTTTCATGACACTTATGGTCAAGCACTAAGCAATACGCTAGCTGCACTACAAATGGGTGTCAGTGAATTTGATACTTCAGTGGCTGGACTGGGTGGCTGTCCTTATGCCAAAGGCGCAACAGGCAATGTCGCGACCGAAGATGTGGTGTATATGCTGCATGGTATGGGTATCAGCACGGGCATCGATTTGGACAAATTGGTCGTGGCAGGCGAGCGTATCAGTGCGTTCTTAAAGCGCCCAAATGGCTCAAATGTGGCACGTGCCATCATTAATAAACGCCATTAATAAACGTCAGTCTTAAACAGCATAGTCAATCCACTATAAAAGTATGAAAGTGTTAACCTCGCTTGAAGTATTGAATATACATCGACACTCGGTTGCTTTGTCATACTTTCACATTGAATTGACTATGACTTCAAAAATGACATTATAAATACAGTTACAGTGGTTTTAAAAAACAGATTGAAATTCGAAATTTAAAAATATCAAAACACAAGGAATAGTTATGAGTTTACCTGGATTGAATTTTCAGCTTGGCGAAGATATTGATGCCCTACGCGATATGGTACAGCAGTTTGCAACCAATGAAATCGCTCCACGTGCTGCCGAGATTGACAGTAGCGATGAATTCCCAATGGATCTGTGGCAGAAGATGGGTGACATCGGCCTGCATGGTATTACCGTTCCTGAAGAGTACGGCGGCTCTAATATGGGCTACGTCGCACACATGGTCGCGATGGAAGAGATTAGCCGTGCTTCGGCATCGGTGGCGCTGAGCTATGGTGCGCACTCAAACCTATGTATCAATCAAATCAAACGTAATGGTAGTGAAGCGCAAAAACAAAAGTATTTGCCAAAGCTGGTCAGCGGTGAGTTCATCGGTGCACTGGCAATGAGTGAGACTGGTGCTGGCTCAGACGTCGTTAGCATGAAGCTAAGAGCCGAAGAGAAAGACGGCAGCTATGTGTTGAATGGCACTAAAATGTGGATCACCAATGGCCCAGATGCGGATGTGATGGTGGTCTACGCGAAGACCAATCCGGAGCTAGGCGGCAAGGGCATGACGGCCTTTATCGTTGAAAAAGGTATGGAAGGTTTTGGCACAGCGCAAAAGCTTGATAAGCTTGGCATGCGTGGTAGTCATACGGGCGAGATGACCTTTAACAATGTGACCGTACCAAGTGAAAATATCTTAGGTGGTCTCAATGAAGGCGTTAAGGTATTGATGAGTGGCCTAGATTATGAGCGTGCCGTATTGGCCGCAGGTCCTATCGGTATCATGCAAGCAGTGATGGACAATGTCGTGCCTTATATCCATGATCGCAAGCAGTTTGGTCAAGCGATCGGTGAGTTCCAGCTGATTCAGGGTAAAATCGCAGACATGTATACAATATTGCAAGCAGGTCGTAGTTTCTTGTACACCGTGGGTAAAAACCTCGATATGTTGGACGCTCGCGGTGCCGGTCATAGTCGAGAAGTACGTAAAGACTGCGCCAGTGTGATTCTATGGTGTGCCGAAAAAGCCACCTGGATGGCAGGTGAGGGTATTCAGATATTTGGTGGCAATGGCTATACCAACGAGTATCCACTTGGTCGCTACTGGCGTGATGCTAAGTTATATGAGATTGGTGCAGGTACCAGTGAAATCCGCCGTATGCTGGTCGGTCGTGAGCTATTTAACGAGACCAAATAAAGCATAAAAATTGTTTAAAAGTTAACTTTTATCGAATAATTTTATTTTAAAATCTAAAAATGTGCTACGTTATATGTCTCATAGCGTGGCACTTTTTAATGACTGAAATAAAAGACTTTTATCATGACCCATAAATTACATACCAAGTTAGCTTTTAATCACATAGCTTCCAACAAGACAGCTTCTCATTTTCTCAGCAATATAAAATCTATCAGTACTTATAGTCTGTTAACCACTTTGTTTGCATTGTTTACGATAACAGCGAGTATAACGCCTGCACAAGCAGAGCTGGTTGACTTATCTAGTCCTGAACCTGTTATTAAGTTTGCTAGTCGTGATGCAAGTTGGTTGAAGACGCCTAGTTTTAATTTTACTAGAAAGCATCTTCACTGTTTAGATAAGGAGACGGGTGAGCCTATTAAAGTGGTCCGTGGACAAAAACTTAAGATTTTGTTGGAATTATTAGTCGATAGACAAGGTAAGATTAGCAGAATAAGTGTTAAAGAAAGCAGTGGTAATAGATGTTTTGATCGAAGCGCTGCTCGTCAGATAAGAAGTGGTCGGATGAGGCCATTTGTGTTTGAAGGAAAAGCAATTCGTGGAAAAGTTGATGTACCTATTATATTTATAGCACAATAGGTGATAACAGAAAAATTAGGTGTTTTTAAACCAAAAAAAAGCAGTACGCCTAAGACGTACTGCTTTTTCTATTCTAACTTTATAAAATACGACAACACACGTCAATTATTTACTATGATCAAAATATCGTGCTAGACCATTCAACAATAAGTCATCACGCAGACGTACCGGACGGTTGACGTGCTGCGAAATAATGGCTGCATCACCACCCGTCATGATGACTTCAAAGTTGGGGTGACGATGGCTAATCTCATTGATGGCACCGACGATTGATAATAAGATGCCGCGATGTACCGCATCTTGTGTGGTCACACCTTGACCGACACTATCGAAAGTCCCGTTAGAGATGGTGATTTGCTTGGTACCAGAAAACAATGACTCACGTTGCAGGTAGATACTGGGGAAAATATAACCGCCCAAATGCTCAGCGTGATCGATCAAATCAATGGTCACTGCTGTACCGCAACCAATCACACATTGACGCTTTTTCTTATCGACTGCGCCTAGCATTTGTAGCCAACGATCACAGCCGAGCTGCTCATCATTATATTGACTCTTCATTAGCGGGTGAGCGGCATCGACGTGGACAAATTCAAACGGAATATTAAGACGGCTTAAGGTCTCTGATACCTTGGCATTCAGCTCGTCACCTAGTACGGACGAGATGCCAATAAAGTCAGGGGCAAAACGTTCAAAGCGATCCGTCAGACCCATCAGTAATTCGGCTGGTGCCTGCAAATGTTGTTTGGCATCATGTGTGACTATTTGACCGATATCATCGGTGAGCCAGTATTTCAGACGGGTATTTCCAAGATCAAGCCAGAGCATAAAATTCCCTTTATATACAGTGAAGCAATTATCAACATCCTATCCTGATAGCTACTGCACTTTAGTGCTCGTTGATTAAACGATTAAGTCGTTTGAATAACGTCAATGCGTCCGGTGAAAAGTGCAGAAATCTTACCGTTATCTTGACGCAATTGCAAACATCCATGTGTATCGATACCACAAGCGTGGCCTGTGAGTATATTTGTTTGACCGTTATGCTCTTGGGTCACACGTAATCGCAGTTCGCTCAGTGCATCCATTGAGTCAAACTGCTTCAAAAAGCTGTCCAGATAATAACGATGTCCCGTTGGTTTTTCTATACTTAAGTGCTCAAAGCGCGTCATCGCAGCCATTAGCGCTTTACTCATTTGCTGATAAAGCACACGTAAGCTCGGTAGACTGGTAGCCTGCGCTTTTGGCTGTAGCGTCTTAGCAATATCTTGTAAGCTAATGGCTTGATAACTCATGCCTTCAGAGGTTTGCGCAGTTAGCTTTGGTGTGGCTTGGACATTGAGACCCACACCTATCACCAAACCAACCAGTTTGCCTGCTTGCGATACGGGTTCAATCAAAATCCCAGCAAGCTTATTAAACGGCAGTGTCTGCTGGTTTAATTCCGTATTATGCACATCAGCGCTATCTAAGGCAGGCTGATTTTGGCTTTGACCTTGGTAAAAGCCCAAATCATTTGCCCACTTCACGCCGATTGGCGTCAGTCCTTGCATTTGTAATTGCTCATTTAGCATTTGGATGACAGGCATTTTTGCCAGCTCTACACCGATAATTAATGAGAGTAAGCCACTAACCGGTATGTGAACAGGATGATAGAGAGACAGGTAGACATTGCCACGCGGTGATTGCCATGAGCGTCCGTGTTGTCCGCGACCAGCGCTTTGGGTTTCAGCCGTTAGCAGGTGCATCTCGGTCGCATTCAATGTGCCATTCTGTACATCCGCTATTAGCTCGCTATTCGTAGACGCGCTACTGGTAAGATGGCGATGATTCAGCTCAGGTAAATGCTCAAGTGTTAATGACTCAGGCGCAGAGTGAGATGATTGATTAAGTATCGGCATAAGTTTATTCTACTTGAGTAATGTCGCTGGGATAATCTTTGATATACTGGACGGTTTTCGCGAACAGACAGCATAAAGATTGGGGTGTGATTTGGCAAATGCAATTAAGAACATGCCACTAAGTGCATAAACAGGCAAATCAGTAAGATAAAAATACCGTTTAAAATACAAGCAAGATAAAAGGCTAATTCGATGATGCTATATGTGTGGTTTGTGATTGCAGGGGCGTTTGCTGGCGTGAGTGCTGGATTGTTTGGCGTTGGTGGCGGCATGATTATCGTACCCGCATTGGTATGGATCTTTACCGCATATGATTTTTCGCCAGAAGTGGTGACACATTTGGCCATTGGTACGTCACTGGCGACCATCGTTGTGACCTCGATTAGCTCGCTCACTGCTCATAATAAGCGCGGCGGTGTACGCTGGGAAGTGTGGCGAAAAATGGCATTGGGTCTGGTCGTCGGTAGTCTGGTGGGCGCGGGTGTTGCGGATATGATTGACGGCAAGATACTACAAGCCATTATCGGTATCGGTGCGCTTTTAGTCGCGATAAAAATGCTGTTTTTCTCTAATAAAGAGCAGTTGGGGAAGCCATTACCCTCTGCTGGTATCCAGTTCGGTGCGGGTACAGGCATTGGTATGGCATCCTCCATCTTCGGTATTGGTGGTGGTAGTTTGACCGTACCGTTTTTAAATTGGGCGGGCCTCCCGATGAAACAATCGGTCGGTACGTCAGCGGCTTGCGGTCTACCGATTGCATTGGCTGGCGCGGCAGGGTTTGCATGGTTCGGTCAAGATGTGGTCAATCTGCCTGAGGGCACGATAGGATTTGTCCATATCACGGGATTTTTATGCATTTCAGTGGCTAGCTTTGCGATGGCAAAAGTCGGTGCCAAGCTCGCCCATGTATTGCCTGCGCTGATGCTTAAACGTGCGTTTGGCGTGTTGTTAGTGTTTGCTGGTGGACAGTTATTATTAAGTGGAATTGGGGTACTGTAGTTTAGGGCATGTCCTCGATCTGAACCCTAAACGGTAAATGGGCTAAAAATGGCCAAATTTTGCCAAACTGCGTCAAGTAGCTTGCTAATATCTCGATATTATTTGTACGACTTTCCTTGCTTGGCGGCTGTCTATCTCATTTTTATCACCATTGTCAAAATGAGGCACGTTCTAGTGAAGGTTTGATGAATAAAAAAATAAAAATCTAACCTGACGGTCGCCTTTAATGGTAGGAAGCGCTGTATTTATAGCGATATACTCATCATAGAATTTTGTTTATCTTTATTTAGAGAAGTCAGAAAAATTCACAACAGACCCTAAATAAAGATAATTATTGACGGTGATAAATGACGTTATATATAGGGAAGCACTGACCATGAGCAAGCAAGATGACAACACCGCAAAAACGAGTATCAGCCAAGCAGGCGCTATCAATGAAAATACAAAAAAAGAAATTATCCATAATGTCTTTGTGGATGGCGTAAAAAAACCGAGCAATTCGCCTCTCTCAAAACCTGCTCTTGATACCCATTTATCCAAGCAACGACCCAATAACGATACCCAAAATACCTCAGGCTTTAATAGACGTCGTTTCATCCAAGGGTTTGGAACCACGATAGGCATGACGGCGGTAGGTGCGACCAGTTTGGGCTTGGTAGGCTGTGACTCTGACGATGATGACGATCGTATAGACACAGATAAAACCATTGGTTTTGATCACGGTGTTGCCAGTGGCGACCCGTTATCTGATCGAGTGGTATTGTGGACGCGAGTCACACCGCAAAATACCGGCTCTCATACATTTGCTGTGCAGTGGATTGTGGCTCGTGATGAGCAAATGAGCGATGTGATTGTACAAGGTGAGGTAACGACGAACGCCATAAAAGACTATACCGTTAAGGTCGATGTCGATTCGCTAACGCCCAATACCGTTTACTATTACCAGTTTATGGTGGGTGATCAGTCTAGCCGTGTGGGCAAAACGAAAACTTTACCTGTTGGCAACGTCAATCAAGTAAAAATGGCGGTTTTTAGTTGTGCCAATTATCCCGCAGGTTTTTTTCATGTGTATGCTGATGCTGCCAAACGTAATGATTTGGATGTTTTCGTACATTTGGGGGATTATATTTACGAATATGGTCGTACCAATACCGATGCTCAAGGCAATACAGTACCCGCGTATGCTTCAGCAAATGCCTCGTCCATTGGCCGTGAAGTCATGCCAAGTAAAGAAATCGTCAATATCAATGAGTATCGCGCGCGTTATGCTCAATATAGAACCGATTTAGACCTGCAAGCATTGCACGCCGCGCTGCCTATGATTGCGGTTTGGGATGATCATGAGCTGGCAAATGATACCTATAGTGACGGTGCCGAAAACCATCAATCTGCCACTGAAGGAGGTTGGGATAATCGAAAACTGGCTGCTGTGACCGCGTATCATGAGTGGATGCCAATACGCAATGAGGTACAAAGTGAAATTTATCGCCGCTTTGATTTTGGGGAGTTGTTGAGCTTATATATGCTAGACACTCGAGTCATTGGGCGTGATGAGCAGCTCAATTATACCAATTTTACTAAAGTAGATAGTAATGGATCCCCATATATTGATACAGAGGCATTTACATTAGCCACCAATGACCCTGAAAGACAACTATTGGGGCTGAGGCAGAACAATTGGCTGGTCAGTCAGTTGCAACAATCAACCGCCAAATGGCAAGTGTTCGGTCAGCAAATATTGATGGCTCGGATGCTGATACCCGCGCCAGTCATTCTAAATCTGAGTAATCCAAATCTTGGGTTAAGTATTACTGATTATCTGGGCTTAGTAAATAAAGCACAGACCAATCCAGGCATGTTGACCGTTGAAGAACAAAGTGTTTTAGCGCAGCCTTATCTGCCTTATAATCTCGATGCTTGGGATGGTTATGGTGCATCGCGTGAGAGACTGTTAAAGGCAGTCAGCAGCTTAAATAAAAATTTGGTGGTACTCGCAGGCGATACGCATAATGCATGGGCAAGTAATCTGACCAATGAAGAGGGGGTGTCAGTCGGTGTGGAGTTTGCGACCAGCTCTGTCAGCTCACCAGGCTTTGAAGAGTACGTCCCTGATATTCCGCCATCAACCTTGCAAGCTGTATTGACAGGGCTGGTGACTGATTTGCAATATATGAATGCTAATCAACGTGGCTATATGGCGGTCACGGTCACACCTGAGTCTTGTCAGTCAGAGTGGGTGTTTGTCAGTGATATACTCAAACAGACTTATAGTAGCGAAGTAGGAAAAACACTAAAAGTCATCGCTGGCGAAAATAAACTGAGCAGCTAAGGGGCATCAGGTAGGGTATGTCCTCATTTTGAAGGTAAGGACATGCCCTAGACCCTTGGGTATGGCGTTGCTGATTGCTAACATTGTGCCTGATATTTATAAATAGGAAGTTATAAATGCTAAAAACTAAGCACTATTTCAGGTAGAATAGCCGCCTGTTTTCACCATATCTACTGACTATTCATGCGTCTAAAATCTCTAAAGCTGGCAGGCTTTAAATCCTTTGCCAATCCAACAACTTTTACCTTCCGCCATGGCATTACCGCCATCGTCGGGCCGAACGGCTGTGGCAAATCCAATGTGATTGATGCCATCCGCTGGGTGCTGGGCGAGACCTCCGCCAAGCAGCTGCGTGGTGGAGCGATGAGTGATGTCATCTTTGCTGGTACGCAGGACAAAACGGCCAAAAGCGTTGCCAGTGTGGAGCTGACATTTGAGCATACGCAAGATGAGCAGACTGGTATTCGCCACGAGTTTAACTTATACCAAGAGCTGTCCGTTCGCCGTCAGGTCAATAAAGAGGGGCGTTCGGATTACTTCATCAATGGCACGCGTTGTCGCCGCCGTGATGTGGTCGACGTGTTCTTAGGCACAGGATTGGGCGCGCGCAGTTATGCGGTGATTGAGCAAGGAATGATTGGGCGGATTGTTGAGTCCAGCCCCGTGCAGCTGCGTGAGTTTATCGAAGAGGCAGCAGGCGTCTCACGCTATCAGGCGCGCCGTGAAGAAACGCAAAAGAAGTTAGAGAAGACAAAAGACAATCTAGCCCGTCTGCACGATATGCAAAGCGAATTACTGCGTCAACAAAAATCACTGTCTAAGCAGGCCGCCAGTGCGCAGCGTTACGAAGAATTGGCCTTAACGCGTGCTGATATCGAGCAGCAGCTTGCCATCCAGCAGCTCTATCAAGCCAAGCAAACCCATCAACAGCAAAAAATAGCGCATGAACGCAGTGCTACTGAAGTGTCACGGCTACAGGCTGACTACGACACGCTAAAAGCTCAGCAGGACAAGCTCACTGTCCGTATCAACCAAGAGCAATGGCTCAAAGATGATGCCCAAAGTGCTCATTATCAGCAGCAGCTCGGCTATCAACAAGCGGAACATAAGCTGAGCGATGCCAAGTCGCAGCTGATGGCTATTGAGCAGCAATTGTCTGGCTTAACGCAGCAGCGTGAGCAATCACTCGCTGATATCGAACGCCTAAAAGCGGAGCAAGCGGAGCAGAATCAAGCGCTAGAATCGTTACGTCCACAGCTCATTGAGCTGACAAATAAGCGCGACAACTATAAGCGCAATGAGCAGCCGTTGCAGCGCGCATGGCATGACGCGCAAAACCAACTGTCACGCTTGCAAGATAAGGCACGTTCGCTTGAGCAGCAGCAAGCCATCAACGCTCAAGCACAAAAGCGCCATCAGCACAGCCATGATAAATGGCAACGCCGCCAGCAAAATTGGCAAAACCTGTGGCAGCAATTACAGCAGTCACTATCACCATCTGACAGTGCTGATCTGAGTAAAATGGATGATGTAAAATATCTGACTCAGACGCTAGAGCAGCAAGTCGCTGATCTAAACACACAGTTGCAGCAGGTTGAGCGTCAACGTGAGGGTGTGGATGAACGATTGTCCGAGCTACAACCGCAAGCGCATAGCTTGCAGCAAAAGCTGAGCACACAGCAGCGTGAGCTCAGTGACTATGAAAAGCGTCATGCAGTATTGGCCAGTGAATACGACACCCTGCATCAGATATTGCATCCCCAACCTACACAACAGCCGCAATCAGCAAAAACTGACTCTACCGCGACAGATAACACAGATAGCAGTGGTATACATCATCAGCCGTTAGCCATTGCGACGCTACGTGAGCAGATTGAGCTGAGTGCCAAAGGGCAAGCGCATGCGCCGCTACTCGATAGTGTCTTGGCGTTGTGGCTAGACAGCCATGTGCTGGTGGCGACTCAAACCAACCCGCCACGCATTGATAATGCTAATGACGTTTCTCAAAAAGCCGATAGCTTATGGCAAGCGCTTGAGCATCACGTTGCAGATTTACTGACTTATCAAACGGCACAAAACACACCTGCCAGTGCAAAAGATAAAACCCTAGTAGAGGCGGGCCATAGCTTATGGCTGTCTGCTGAGCAAAGCGATATTAGTGAAAGTACATTTATCAGCGATTTGCCAAATAGCTTAACTGACAAAGTGTTGCCAGTATCGCAATTGATTAAACAGCCTACATTAGCGCTTTGGCAGCAGTGTTATTTATATATCGGTCAATATGAAACGACTCACCAACAGACGCTCGACTCGTTTGCCGAGGTCTTAAAAGCATTGCCATCGTCAGCCATTTTGTTAACCACAGACGGTTGGCTTATCAGTCGTCAAGGGACGATGAATCTGAGCAAATTTGCTGGCGCACAGGACGGTCAAAACGATAGCAATAGCCAATTCCTCACGCAGCGCCTGCAACAGCGTACGCGTTTGCAAGCGTTAGAAAACTTGCTTGATGAGTGTGAAACCAAAATACAAGATCAGCAAAAATCCATTGCAAAAGACCAGCGCGACTATGATGCGTTGATGGTTAGCTTAGAAGAAACGCGCGCGCAAGCTGAGCAATTAACCCGTGACAAACATCAACACCAACAGCAACTGACGACCCAGCGCGCCAATGCTGAGCGCTTGCAAGCAGATAGCCAACGTCTAAATGCTGAGAGAACGTCACTTGAGCAAGAGCAACAAGAATTAGAACAAGAGCAACAGACGCTTGAGCAAGAACAGCAGTATATCGAACAAGAGAATGCAGCGCTGACGCCGCAAATAACAGAAGCACGAGCGACAAATCAGCAATTACAAACGGAGCGCAGTGAGCTAAACCGCGCCCGTCAAGCCGATGATGACGCTTGGCAAGCATTGCAGCTGCGTATTCAGCAGTATGAGATGCGTTTAGAGCATAGTGTGAGCAGTCTGGTACGTGCGACTGAGCAACATGACAAGTCGTTAGAGAGTGAGCAACATCTACAGACGCGTCATGAGCAGCAGCAAACTAAACTGCCAGAGCTAGAAGCCGCATTGCAGGCTGCACAGACCACGCGTGATGAGCAGCAGGTTTTGTTGACCGAGCGCGATACTGCGTTGATGGCACTCAAACAGGCGTATGCTCAGCAGCAGACGGCCTTTGATATGTTGCAACATACGTTGCAAACGCAGCAACGCGAGCTTGCCAATCACACCACTGAGCTGGCACTGAGCGCGGCGCGTTTAGAGGATGCCAGTGCGCATACGCAGCATGCCCTAGATGCCTACTATCAGGTGAGCCATAAATACAAATCGCAAGCAGAACAGCCTCAACAAGGCATGAGTGTCTCAAACTTATTGGCAGATTTCATCGCTCATGATCGCCGGGTGCGCCCAGACAAAATCGCTGAGCTTGAGTCCGAACGAGCCAAGTTGACCCAGCAGTTAAGTAAGATTGGGCCAGTGAATTTGGCAGCGGTCGCAGAGCTGGCCGAAGTGAACGAACGCCTAGATCCACTCGCGCAGCAGACAGCAGATATAGCAGCCAGTATGCAGACGTTGACCGAAGCGATTGCCTCTATTGACGAGACGACCAAGACGCTATTTATGCAGACGCTCGATGCGGTCAATAATGAGCTGGCCAATTTATTTGCCAAGGTCTTTGGCGGTGGGCAAGCCAGCCTGACACTGAATACTGAGGAAATGCCAGCCAATACGCCAAAGTCAGAGCAATGGCGGGCAGGGCTTACCTTAATGGCGCAGCCGAAGGGCAAACGCAACAGTCGTCTAGCGGTACTGTCAGGTGGTGAAAAAACCCTTACCGCGCTGAGTTTGATTTTTGCGATATTTAAGCAGCATCCTGCACCATTCTGTGTACTCGATGAAGTCGATGCACCGCTTGATGATGCCAACGTCGAACGCTTTACCAGTTTGATTCATGAGCTGGCAGATGACTTGCAGTTTATCTTTATCAGTCATAATAAACTGACGATGCAAATTGCGGATGAGCTAAAAGGCATCACCATGCCAAGCGCAGGTATTTCTACGTTAGTCAGTGTGTCGCTAGATGAAGCCGTGCGTTATGTAGAGAGCTAAGCGTGAAATAGCCGACATTAAAAGTGCTATGAGAATCAGCGCGATGCAAATATAATCAATCAGTTGGCATAAATGCAAATAAGCTTGACCTCAGTCAAGCATACTGGTTATAAAGTACACAATGTGGTGACGACATGGGTCAGCCATGCTAGAATATTGCCATTTATGCTCGTTTGTGTATTCCCTTTTGTTATATATACTAGGATGTATTTATCATGACCGTTATTCAGTTTATATTGATTGCCATTGCCGCGTTTATCGTGCTTGCAGGGCTGTTTATGGTCATTCGCAGCTTCAAGCGCCGTGGTGGTGCTGAAGCTGTTGCGGTCAACTATGATAAAAATGGTATTCCCATCATACCGCGTCACGAGCGCAACCTCGTCGATCAGCCAGATTTTGATGATACGGTCGCTGGCGAGACAAGCATTGGCCCTGATCGCAGTTATCTAGATGCTGTCGTCGAAGAAGAGACTTCGATGCAAGCGCATACCAATATCGATGCATCACGAATGGCTGGACATGATGACATAAGCATTGATGTAAATGACGACCATAACGTCATCGATGAAGCCGACTATGCACGCTGGCAAGAAGAGCAACGTCGTGCCGATAGCGCTGAGTTTGTAGAAGTCGCTGATCAGATGCATATCGAGCAAGAGCCTGATGCGTTTTCAAGCCTGATGTCGGCAACTGATAGCCTGATGCCAACCATCGATACCGCAGAAGAGCCAAGCTTCGATGACAATAGCCCGATACTTGATCAGCATTTATCAGAGTCAGGTGATGACGCGCAAAACGGCCCATTGATCAATGCCAAAGACAACATCAATATCACCATCTTGCCGCATCAATATCGCGATCGTCCAGCGGCAATTATCCGTGGTCGTGACTTGCTAACATTGATTGATAAATACGGTCTACGCTATGGTGCGATGAATATGTTCCATCGCTATGAGCAAAAAGACGGCACAGGGATACTGTGGTTTAGCATGATGGGCATCACCGATAGCGGTATCGCGCCATTTGATCCACACAGTGTCGCGACCAACGCTTATAACGGTATCGTCGTATTTTTATCATTGCCGCATCCACAAACTGTGCGCAGCTTTGATAGTATGATGAGCATTGCCTACATGATGGCCAGTGATTTAGATGCCATTATGCTCGATGAAGAAAACCAACCAATCACGCCTGAATACAAGCAGCAGCTACGTAACCAAGTTCGTGATTATGAGGGTTAAGAGCTTAAAGTCTAATAGTTGAAAGGCTAAGCAAAGCAATATATAAACGTGGTCATAAATTTAAAAAAGGCAAATAGCGATTGACGTTATTTGCCTTTTTTAATGCGCTTTCATTTCTGCAAAATTCTAGGGCGTGTCTTCATTTCAAAAATGGTGATAAAAATGAGATAAATTGCCGTCAAACAAGAAAAATAGCGCAGATAATATCGGGATATTAACCAGCTATTTGACGATGTTTGGCAAGATTTAGCCATTTTTAGCCCATTTAGATGACTATCGGGTGAATTGAAGACACGCCCTAGAGTCGGTTCAAGATATAGTTGATTCCAAATATTTTCGATACAAGGAAACCGAGTGCAAGCTATACATTAGTATGGTTAGTGAGGATGACGATGTAGCGGATTTATATGGATTTGACTATAATTTAGATACAAGGAAGGTGAGTGAAAGTACTACACCTAGTAGACTGAGCGAGCCTGACACAGTATCTGATTTATATGGGATTGACTATACCGAGTCTCTCACAAACTTGTTATCATATTGGCATCTTGAATGACAAAAAAAAGACACCGACTATGACTGACTCTATCTTACCGACCGCTGCTCAAACTAAAACCACGCAAAATGCTACTGCGCAAATCGTTGCCCAGATGCGCACACTTATCGACGCCATCAAAACACACAACTATGTTTATTATGTACTCGACAATCCTATCTTAGAAGACAGTGAATACGATCAGTTACGTCGCTCCTTGGTTGCGTTAGAAGAGTCACATCCAGAGCTTATACAGCCGGACAGTCCCATCAATCAAGTCGGTGATATGCCGTTATCTGCCTTTACCCAAGTGACCCATGATATCCCCATGCTGTCACTGGGCAACGTCTTTGACTATGACGAATTGCATACGTTTATGCGCCGCGTCAACGACCGTCTAAATGATGCACAAAAAAATCCTGAGTATGAGATGGAGCTAAAGCTCGATGGATTGGCCGTATCGCTAAAATATGAGCATGGCAAGTTTGTACAAGCGGTCACGCGCGGTGATGGGCAAACGGGCGAGGATATTACTCAAAATACCAAGACCATTCGCAACTTGCCACTTTGGCTCGCGGATGCTGCTGACATCGAGTTGTTAGAAGTGCGCGGTGAAGTACTGATGCCAAAGGCAGGTTTTGATCGTCTCAACCGCTTAGCAGAAGAGAGTGAAAATAAAACCTTTGCCAATCCACGTAACGCCGCTGCGGGTAGTTTGCGTCAGCTCGATCCCAGTGTGGCTGCCAGTCGCCCACTCGCGTTCTATGCTTACTCTATCAATCAGGGATTGCCTGAGACCATCGAAACGCAGTCAGCAGGCTTGGCTTGGCTAAAAACCATTGGCTTTACCGTCAGTGCGGTAGAAGTGGTCGCAAATCCACGCGCGGCACAGACTTACTATGAGTCTGTGATTGAGAGCCGTGCCAGTTTGCCGTTTGAAATCGATGGCATGGTGATTAAAGTAAATAACCTATCATTGCAGCAGCAACTTGGGTTTCTATCACGTGAGCCGCGCTGGGCGACTGCTTATAAATTCCCTGCCGAAACGGTCATGACGCGTCTAAACGATATCGAATGGCAAGTCGGACGTACCGGACAAATCACACCAGTGGGTAAGCTTGAACCTGTCAAAGTCGGCGGTGTTACCGTCAGCAATGTCACCTTACATAACTTCGGTGAGATTCAGCGTTTAGATGTGCGTGCAGGTGATATGGTCAGCGTCCATCGTGCTGGTGATGTTATCCCAAAAGTTACTCGCGTTTGGCATGACCAGCGCTCAGCAGACTCAACACCAGTGACGCTACCGTCTACCTGTCCTGTCTGCGACTCTCCTGTGGTGCTGCCTGAAGATGAAGCATTGGCACGCTGTACTGGCGGCCTATTTTGTCCCGCGCAGCAACAAGAAGCGCTGATTCATTTTGTCTCACGTCGTGCCATGGATATTGATGGGCTTGGCGCGAGTTGGCTCATTAGCTTCTTTGAGCATGGTTTGGTTAAGACGGTTGCAGATATCTATCAATTGCACAATCATACGGACGAGCTCGTCACGCTAGAAAAATTGGGTGAAAAATCGGTACAGAATATCATCAGCGCTATCGAAGCCAGTAAGCACACGACATTGGCTCGCTTTATTTATGCACTTGGCATCCGCGGTGTGGGTGAGGGCACGGCGCAAAACTTTGCTCAGCAATTTAAGGATCTCGATAGCCTAATGGCAGCCAGTATCGAAACTCTAATTAAAACCCCTGACGTTGGTACTATCACTGCCGAGCTTGCTTACGAGTTTTTCCGTGCGCCGCATAATATCGAAGTGATTAATTCGTTGCTTGAAGCAGGTGTCTATTGGGATAAGGTCGAGCAAAAAGCTGCTGGAGACTTGCCACTTGATGGGCAGACGTGGGTGATTACGGGTGCGCTTGAAAAAATGGCACGTGATGAGGCCAAGGCCAAACTGCAAGCACTTGGTGCAAAAGTCTCAGGCAGCATCTCAGCAAAAACGACTGCGCTACTAGCAGGAGATAAGGCTGGCTCTAAACTGACCAAAGCAGAAAAATTGGGCGTGAAAATCGTGGGTGAGGAAGAGTTTTTGGCGTTGGTTGGGGAGTAAGGTATGAATATTGATGACATGGAAAGTCTGGACGAAGAAACTCGGAAAGAGATCGAAGAGTTGCAGAAGGTGACGCGTGAGAAGGATGGTGGAGAAGCTTTTGCAAAAGCACAGTTTAATATAGCATTAGCTTTCCTAGACAAGGGAATGCTTACAGATGCTATATCGACATGGATGAGTATTAAGAAAAGTGATGATCCTGTAATGTATGCTAGAGCTCAATTTAATATTGGGTTTTGCTTGAATAAAATAGAGAGAACTAAAGACGCTTTGAACGCATGGAGTAATGTTAAGAGAGAGAATGATGCTTCTTCATATGCTAGAGCAAAACTTAATACTGGAGTTGTTTCAGCAAAAAACAATGATTTAGTTAAAGCCATGTCCGCATGGGCTAAAATAGAGCGTTCAGATAATTTAGAAGTTTATCTACAGGCTCAACTTAATATAGGTAGAGCTTTAGAAAAAACAAACGATACTGAGAAAGCATTAGATATAGTCAATCCACCTAATAAATGTTACGATTGCTCTAAACCATAGACAACCAATTAAAGACTATGACTTACCCAATCATCCTTCGTAAAAAAATCTTAAAATCTATTGACCAAGGTATGAGCATCCGCACGGCAGCAAAGCTCTACGACATCAGCCCAACAACGATAACCAATTGGAAAAAAGACATCAGTATTAAGCCAGCTAACAGATCACCACGTAAAATAGCCAATGAAGCCCTTAAGCAGGATATTACTGATTATCCTGATGCTTACTATTATGAAAGAGCTGCTCGTCTTGGCTGTAGTAAATCGGGTATAGAAGTCGCTATGAAGCGACTTGGTTATACTCGCAAAAAAAAGTCTTCAACATCCTAAAGCTAGCTGGCTTAAACGGTTGGAGTACCAGCTAAAACTTGAGCGTTACAAACGTCAAGGCTATCCCATTATCTACATGGATGAGAGTGGCTTTGAAAGAGAAGTGCTCAGAGCCTTTGGTTATTCTCCCCAAGGCCTACCTTGCATTGACAAATATAACTGGCAGCAAAAGAATAAAATCAATGTGATTGGTGCTCTATATCTTAAGACCCTGTTTGCCGTCGATTCCTTTCAACATAATGTTAACTGGAAGGTCGTCTATAACTGGTTTAAAGAGACTTTAATTCCAAAACTAAACCGCAAATGTGTCATCGTGATGGACAATGCCAGCTTCCATAAAGCAAGGCGAATCAGAAAGCTATTGAATCGTCATGGTCACCGAGTGTTGTGGTTGCCACCTTATAGCCCTGACCTAAATCCTATTGAGAAAAAATGGGCAGAGGTAAAAAAGTTAAGACAAGGGTGGTTAGAACATGACCTAACTCGCTTATTTAGCAATGTCTGTTGTTACAACTTTAAAGTGGATTG
>NZ_JASDDJ010000019.1 GCF_030407455.1 Psychrobacter sp. 5A.1 | reverse complement strand
GTATTTACTTCATTGTAAAACCTAATTACTACTAAAAACTTGTTCTTTTATTAATTTTTTAATAGTGATTTTATCAGCACTGCTATTTTTTTAGATTAGCCAACTCATCATGATTCGTCGTTCTGAATCACCCTGAGTTAGCCAAAAAAATCTGCCGCCTAAACGACAGATTTTGTATTTCAGAGAATATTACTTATTCATACTGTTAGATAAAAACTTGCTTACTAATACTTGCACATTAAGGCTAGTCATTTAGACCCTATTAATAAGTCGTTTTATCATCATTTTTCTGGTTTGATTTCATGGCTTGACTGGCCATCACACCATTGATGATACCGCTCAATGTGTCTGACTTACCCGCTAGGCCATCGATGGCTTTACCGATAGACAGTGACTTGGCAAAGTTGTCAAAGAAATGCGCTTCACCGCCAACAATATCGATTTTGGCTTTCTGTAGCGCCACTGCCAATACTTCAGCATTTTCTTTCGCAATCTCTTTACCAGCGTCAATAGAAGCAAGCGCTTCTTGCAATGCTGTCTCAAGGCTCATGCGGAACTCTTCGTGCTCACGTGCCTCTTTGCTCATGCTACCCATGGCATTGAATTTCTCGACCAGACCATCTGCTTCGGCTTGGAAATGCGCACGAGTAACTTCGGCTTTTGCCAATCCAACTTCGCGTTCTGCTTTGGCATTTGACTCACCGCGAGCCGCGATAACTTGAGCATCTGCCATGCCTTTTTCACGCTCAGCTCTGGCGGTAGATTCACCGCGAGCGGCGATGATTTCTGCATCGACCATACCGATATCACGCTCAGCTTTTGCCTTGGATTCGCCACGAGCCGCGATAACCTCAGCATCTGCCATGCCTTTTTCACGATCTGATTGCGCTTCAGCTTGTCCAGTCGCTTTGATAACATTGGCTTTCGCAATGCCTTCTTTTTCTAAAGAAGCGGCTTTGACTTCTTGGATAGCCGCTTCAGCGAAGCCATGTGCTGACTCTTCTGCTTTGGTACCTTCGGCCATTTTAATTTTGGCTTCTGAATCTTTAGCAGATGCTTCAAGATTAGCAGCGGCAAGCGTGGTGATTTCGACGGCTTTGTGCTTGGCAGATAGCTCTTCTGCTTCGGCTTTTTTCACCTGACGTACTTTGATTTCTTCCGCATCAGCTTCTGCTGCTAGGACGCGTGTTTGCTTAGAACGCTCCGCTTCGCTAATTTCGCGGACTTCTTTGATACGCTCTTCTTCTTGCGCAACCGTTTTGTCCACTGCGATACGTTCACGAATGACGTTGGCGATTTCTTTTTTCTCAAGCTCAATCGCACGTTCGGCCTCGATACGTTGCAAGTCAACTTCACGCTCACGAGAGACAATTTCTAAATCACGAGCACGCGTCACTTTTTCTTCTTCGATGACGACTGCACGCAGACGATTTTGTCCTGCCACTTCGATTTCACGCTGCTGATTCTCACGCTGAATCGCCAAATCCTGCTCAACCGAGATAATGGCTGTCTCAGACTTTTTGCGTTCTTCTTCTTCAATTTTGCGAGTTTCAGCGGTTTCGCGTGCAATCACTGACGATATTTCACGATGCTGTTTGGCTTCGGCATCAGCTTGCTGACGCTCAAGCTCTAGCATCGCCTCTTTGGTCTCAACATTCTTTTTCTTAACGGCCAGCTCTTCGTCACGCTCAAGCTCGTTGGTAATGACGTTTTGGAAAGCCGTTAGCTGAGTAATCTTTTTGATACCTTCAGCATCTAAAATATTACTTGAATCTAATGACGCTTTTGGTGTTTGCTCTAAGTAATCAATCGCCACATCTTCTAAGACATAGCCATTCAGATCGTTGCCGATTTCTTGAACGATACTGTCACGAAACTCGCTGCGGTTTTCAAACAGTTTGACGAAATCAATCTGCTTACCAACTGTTTTTAGCGCTTCAGAGAACTTAGCATTAAACAGCTCGTTGACAGCGACTTTATCTGAGGCTCTTTCAACCCCAACCGATTTGGCAACTTTTAATACATCTTCTTCGGTTTCATTGACGCGTAGATAAAACGCGACTGTGATATCAGCACGCATGTTATCGGCGCAAATAAGCCCTTCTTTGCCGCGTCTATCGACTTCTAAAGTGATAAGTGAGATTCTCATCAACTCTTTTTTGTTGATAACCGGCCAAACAAAGCCACCATCAAAACGTACGGCAATTTTACTCACACCGTTGATAATCAATGCTTTGCCCTGCTCAACCTTGAAGTAAAAGGCTTTGAGCATCAAAAGTGCTACCATCATGAAAACAAACGCCAGCACCACAACCACGCCGACGATAATGAGTATGTCCATATCCATTCCTTTAATTAAAACATTCTATGGTCAATCCTAGATACATCAGATGCCCTGTAGGGTTCGCTTAGCCTACTCTATGTAGCACTTTCACTTGCCAACTTTGTATCTAACTTATCTTGAACCAACGAAAACTGAATTTAAAACCGTTCGTACTATTGCTAAAAAGTATCATTTTTAAAAATCGTGCATGCTTCTGGTTCAATCACTGTTTATTGGCCGTTATCGCCTGTGCATTCTGCGAGTTTCATTTGCACTAAAAGCGATCATGACGTACTAGGGCGTGTCCTCAATTCAAACGAGTGTCCTTTAAATGGGCTAAAAATAGCTAAATTTTGCCAAACATCGTCAAATAGTTGGTCAATATCTCGATGTTATCTGCACTATTTTCCTCGTTTGACGGCAATTTTTATCACCATTTTTAAAATGAAGACATGCCCTAAAAACAATGACAAGGAACCCTAATGGTCAAATCATTGATGAGGGTTACTTGTCTTTTACAGGGGCGACTCGATAGGTATTGGCTTCATTAAGATACTCTACCAACATCACTTTATCGCCTTGCTTTAGTACATCATCACCATCGTTATTATCTGAACGAATTTTGAGTATCAAGCCTGCACCGCCATCATTCAACTCTGCTTCGCCATGTTTATCCGTCACGCTAAGCGTGCGCACGACCGCGATTTTACCAATATTGCTGGAGGCATTGCGTTTGGGGATTTTGGCGATATTTTTGCGGATAGGTGAAATGATAATGCCTGTCAGCCACATAGAAACGACCAATACGAATATCAGTGCCCCTGTGCCAAAAACATAATATAAAATGCCAGTGTCAAAATTTTGATGCAAAAAACTGGTGTAGAAGTAGCTTAATAGCCAACCAATTAAACTGATTAAACTCAGAATAATGATGAGTGGCACGCCATATAAACCAAATTTTAGCAGAAGCCCAGAGACAAATCCTGGTGTGGTTAAATCAGTGCTTTCACCACCAGCATCACCAATATCTACCGCATCCATATCTACCATACCAAGTAAGGAGACAAGCCAATACAAGGTCACGAACATCACCAATCCTGTAAAGACTATCGTCGGGTACAAGCTGATTTTGGTGATGAATATCAAAAACGACTCTTGCATTACGTGCTCTCTCCTTTTGCTCACCTAATACGATGAGGCGCTGATAAAGTTTTATGTGGTTGCAATTAAAACCTGTATTTTTAGAACCAACTTATGTTGCTTTATAAATGATTATATATACATTCCATTACATAATATATAGGTATCCCTAACGACCCCATATCGGCGACCGTACTACTCCACCGTTTTGACCACTGATGGCATAGCTTGTATTGCCTGACAATGAATGAATAACCAGACTTCCACCACTTTGGTCGGTGACTTGTCCGCCTACATTAGCAGGGCGAGTGGGATAGACGACATAGTTGCCAGAGGGCGATAGGCGGGCGGGCTCATCCAGTCCTGTCTCTGCCAAATTTATCACTTGTCCAGTCGTCAGCGTCATAACAGCAGCTTTGCGACCGTTTAGGTATGCCATACGTTGACCATCTAAGCTTAACTGAGGACTGGCCACATAGCCATGCGTCGGCACAGCCGTCGCATGACCAGTGACGAAGTCATAACGATAAATACGCGGACGTCCAGCACGGACTTTATCACTGGTATAGACAAAGCTTTTACCATCAGACGCATAGCTTGGCTGCACTTCCGTGCTCGGTAACGTAGTGAGCTGTGTGGTCTTACCGTCGCTCAGACGCATCTCATAGATGTCGGCATTGCCGCCGATGGTTGAACTATAAAGCAGGTTTTGACCATCGGGTGAAAATGATGCCGACATATTACTGCCTTCAGCATTTACCACTAAGTTGCGAGTGTCGCTACTACGATCATAAATATAAATCTTTGGGTTTTGACGTGGCGCTTGTTTACTATAAGCGAGCATTTGACCATCAACTGACCACGCTGGCGCATAGATATAGCCAGTGAGCTGATCGATTAACTGACGATCGCTACCATCTGGACGGATGCTATACAGTGTCGATACTTTCGCTGTACCAGTGCCTTGCTCCTCTACATAAGCAATGTATCCTCGACGATCCATTACAGGCATATGCGCGGTCAGTGGATTGCTTTCGACGGTGCTGGTAGACGTGCTGACGGGTTTGCTTGGTAGCGTCTGACAGCCAGTGAGGACGGCAAACATGGCGATGGCAATAGGTGCTTTTATCGGCAAGCTACCTATCATTGGTGTTGGCAAGGCTGATGCAGCCAGGGTTGTTTTATATTTGATAGTTTTCAACATACAGTCGTATCCAATAAATCCTGATGATAAAAGTGCTGTAAATATCTAAAAAACGACCACCGATGATGTAGCGTTAAAGCCATTGCCACTGATTTAAATGACCAAAGATATTACAGAATCATTACTCTAGTGTATCCTAACTGGACTCGATTTTGGATAAAAAAACACCCCACTTGTTAGTGAGGCATTCTGCTTTTCAAGAAGGGCCATTTCAAATGAGTAGCTTCAATCGGTTAAGCTCAACCGAACTAACCGAACTTTTTACTCAATCATCAAGCTATTTAGAAACCGCTTTAAAATAAGCCACTTGGTCATCATTTTTGATAGTCAAAATAGTCACTTTTTTGGCGTTCTTACTAAGGTTATATTTACCTTGTACAGTGGCTAATGTGGCGGTATCAAAGCTTGCTTGTGGCTCAGGACACGCCATCAGAGTGCTCATGGCGTTTTTGATCGTTACCTCACCATTTACGACGCTATAGCCAGCACCCATATTGTTGCAGGTATTCATAAATGCCACGTAATCTCTACCGTTGTCGTTCATAAAATTTAACGTTAAAGGTTTGGCTGGATCAAAAAACAACTGCGTCACCTGATCACCGTTGCGGCGTTTGGCATCAACAAGCTGCCAATGATGTGCTTGCAAAGTCTCTGCCGTGATTGGCTGGCTGACTGGCGCAGGCAGATTCGTGGTCTGGCAACCAGCAGCAAGCGTACCAACTGCCAATGTTGCCACCATTATTATTTTAGTCATGTTTTTCATATTACTTTCCCACTTTATGCATTGTCCTAAACCATTGCAATATTGTGCATGACTTGCAGTAAGGTGTCATTATAAATTGGGTGATTACGCGTGATGCATATTCGTTCTATTTTGCAAATATCGTGCATGAGTCATGCTATTGATGGTTATGGCGTACTAGTGGCTTGCTGCTGTTGCAGTGCCGCATAACCGTCTAGGCGCTTGCGTTCAGTATCATTAAATAGTTGCTGTTCAAGCTGATTTATTTGAACTTGCGCTTGGGTTTGATCCACACTCTGACTTAATAAGCGCTGTTTTTGTGTTTCATATTGGGTGAAGCGTTGGTCAAAATTGGCATCCTCTCGGTCTACTTGCGCCAGTCTCTCTGCTGCTGGTGCGCCTACCAGCTCTCGGCGCATATTATATAGTGCCTCAGGCGTTGCACCACGAGCTTTCATCTGTTCGGTACGAGCCATTAATTCACCAAGATTGGCCTGTTGCATAATACTGTCTTTAGTAGCATTGTTTGGCAGGCGACTGATGTAATTTTTCCTAGCAGCTTGCTTTTGTGCGTCAGACATTTGCTTGTTTTGGTTGATTTTGACCATTTCTATACTATAGTCGTCGTAATCATCTTCTGCGCCAAAGAATGCTGTGATGGTTGGCTTGTCGAAGTACTGCTGACGTAAGTTGGCGACATCTTGTCTTTGCTGAGTGACTGCGTTCAAATCCAGCTCACCGCTTTTTGTTGCTTGTAATTGTAGGTTTCCATAACGCTTTTCTATCTCGGGAAGTGCTTTAAGATACGCCACATACTGATTGAATATAGCGACCGCTTGGCTGGCGGCAGGCTCTGGTGTGTGCTGGCGAATGTAACTCTCAACACGCTCAAATATAACGGCTTCCTCCTCCTCGCCTAGCGCTGATAAAAAATAATCGAATAAACGCCGTAATCCTTCCGTCACGACCAACTGTTTGTTTTCATCAATGATGATGTCACCGTCCACTTGCGTACCCTTTAATGAGCGTGGCAAATCTTCCAATCCTGTGACAAATGTCGACTGGCTTGACGTCGTCGTCGCTTGTGCTGTTTGACCAGTCACCAACTCCGTTGACAGTGAGGCATTATCTTCACTATTTATAACAGCAGGCAAGGTTTGAGTGGCATTGGTATCTTTTTTATCATCTCCGTCAGGTTTGAACCACAGAATAACCGCTGCCGTGACGATGATGATCACGGCGATGATAGCGATTGACACATAGATAGCACGGCGATTATTCGACATAAATGGGCGTTCTTATTTTACGATTTGGTTTACAGGTTGGCGTTTTTTAGACGGTTGACTTGAGTACGATAGATAGACTTTGGCTCAGACTCTCCCCATGCAGTCAAACCTAGCACTTGATCGGCTGAATCCAAATGGTTCATTCTATAATCATCACGAATCACATAACCAAGACGACTTGAGCAAGCAGATACCAACCCATCATTAGACTCGCCTGCAAATGGTACGCCTGTTGCTACCAATAGATAATCACTAGGATCAAGGACACTGGTGACTTGTCCGACACCACTAAACGAATAGTATTTGACGCCATTGACGGCCGTACTAGTCGGTTGACCACAATAACTGTTTGGCATGGCAGCAGGGAATTTGGCATTAAAACGCGCGGCGCCATCGGTCGATAGTGCCACGAGTGCTTTCCAGCCATCTTGCTGTTGAATTTGATGAATACTGATACCCGAACCAATATCTGTAAAGCCACCAATCAGATTGAACACCCCTGAGACTAGCTGTGTGGTGAGATTTGAGGGCTCTCCTGTAGAATTGTTTGGCTCAAGAGTATTTTTGATGAAATCAGCCGTTTTTGACCCTTGCTCTGGGCTTGAAACTGCCGTTACAGAGGCCACATAATTTGGTGCCACACCAGCGACATAGCGAATATCTATACCGCCTTGACTGTGGCCAAACAAGTTAACTTTGGATTCGCCTGAAATGGCCGCGATGGTTTTGATTTGTTGTAGCAGCTGCTCACCACGAACCTCGCTGTTATTCGCTGCTGACGTTTTGGTGGTGTACACCTCTGAGCCGCCTTTCATCAACTCTTTAGGAATACCATTGAAATAGTCAATGACACCAAATAGCGTCGTGAAACCACCAAGCCCATGAGCCATAACGACTGGATACTGAGTTTTGGTATAATTAGAAGTGAAGTATTTACTATCAACCAGCTTGCAGCCATTAGCATTGGCACAATTATAATACTGGCCTGCCGCTTGAGCAGAAGTGGTTTGCATCGTCATTAAAAGAAGTGCGGTGCTAATGGAACCCAGTATAGGTACAAATGATTTGGGGGTAAGAGCGGCGCGAATAGACAAAGAAAGCGTCATAACAACATCCTTGTTATCATTGAATTTGGTTATCCTTACTACCTAAAGGCGGTAAAGATTGCTGCTAATTCCTTTAGCAGTCAAAATTACATTACTTATATATCCTGTAACATTCAACTAATTTGTCAAAATATGAATATATTAGTCTGACTCATGAGTCATATACGCCATAACCACGCTGTAAAGCAACTTTTATCAATAATAACGATAGATTCGCTATTACTTAACGTCAAAGTGTCACCAGTACGTTTATGCTATAATTCAATCATTAACTCCATAACTATAAGTAAGATAATGATGACTAAAAAATCGCTTATCCAGTCCCCAGAAGCCATAGAAAAAATGCGCGTGGCCGGTAAACTTGCTAGTGATGTCCTTGTCATGCTCGATGAGTATGTCAAAGTGGGCGTCAGTACCGAAGCACTGAACCAAATCGCTCATGATTATATCGTCAATGTGCAGCAAGCCATCCCCGCTCCACTTAACTACAATGGCTTTCCAAAATCTATTTGTACATCAGTCAACCACGTTGTCTGTCACGGTATCCCAACCGAAAGCAAGCTGCTAAAAGATGGGGATATCATCAACATTGATGTGACCGTCATTAAAGATGGCTATTATGGTGATACCTCAAAAATGTGGATCATTGGTAATGGCTCTATCATGGCGCAGCGTATTTGCAAAGTGGCACAAGACGCACTCTACGCTGGCATGAGCGTTGTTAAAAATGGTGCGCGTCTAGGCGATGTCGGTGCTGCTATTCAGGCCGTTGCCGAGCCAGAGCGCTTCAGTATCGTCCGCGAGTTCTGTGGTCATGGCATCAGTAACGAGTTCCACCACGAGCCACAAGTCATGCACTATGGCAAAAAGGGTACTGGTTTTGAGCTAAAAACAGGCATGACGTTCACCATCGAGCCTATGATTAACCAAGGCACATGGCAGACTAAGATCTTGCCAGATGAATGGACAGCCATTACCAAAGACCGCAAGTTGTCTGCCCAATGGGAGCACACCATGGTCGTAACGGACAATGGCTGTGAGGTATTTACCACTCGCCCCGAAGAAGATTTGAGCTTTTTGACACAGTAATACAATCAAAGATCGCTTAGGCGGTCTTTTTTTTGGCCTTTAATTAGGGCGTGTTTGATATTCAACCATGGCACTGACAGAGACTATTTTTTAGACAATATGCAGTGAAATTTTTGACGCCTAGTCATTCTAGGTTAAACAATTTCGCCATATATTGGCAGAAAATAGTACTGCCCTGAAAGGCTGATGCTAAAATCACCCCAAACGTTGTTGCAATCCTAGTTAAGGTCTCGACATTATCGTCGGCTTGTGCCTAGTTTGGTGCAATTTTAGCAATCAGCAGCCCTAATATTTGAATGTTCAACAGACCCTAGGGTGTGCCCTCAATTCAAACGAGTCTCCTCTTAAATGGGCTAACATTTTGAAATGAGGACACGCTCTGGCACATATCAAGTTAGCGTATATTGAGTATTGTGCTTATACGTGCTTTGTCTTTATACTCAGATGACCTGATAACTTTTATTAATATATTTGTTGGGGCGTGTCCTCATTTTAAAAATGGCGATAAAAATGAGATAAATTGCCGTCAAACGAGGAAAATAGTTGGTCAATATCGAGATATTGACCAACTATTTGACGATGTTTGGCAAAATTTAGCTATTTTTAGCCCATTTAGAGAACACTCGTTTGAATTGAGGACACGCCCTAGTACCTTTATTGATACATGCTATTCGTGATTTTGATCAGCAATCAGCACACTGGTTGCCCGATGCTTTTCAGCTCAAACGTTCTATTTCTAAACTCTTAACTGGATAACACTCATGTTTAATTGTGATATCGCCTCTGTTGATCTGACGCCTTTACCGATACTATCGAATGACATAGTGACTGACACGCCCCAACTATCGGCCAAACATGCGACAGACCAGAATCTACTCGGCATTCCTGAATGGTTGGCACAGATCAATGAGGATATCAGCCGTTCACTAGAGCGTGGCACCAATATTCGCCAACTGGTCGCCGCACGTGCTTGCGCTATCGATAGCCTATTGATCGCATTGTTTAAATGGTTTGAGTTGGATAAAACTGATTTGGCATTTTTTGCGACTGGTGGCTATGGACGCGGTGAGCTGTCGCTTTATTCAGACATCGATATTTTATTGTTGTCTCCTGATGAGATAGGCGCTGATGCCAGTAGCAAGATAGACAAACTGGTCGCCCTACTGTGGGATATCGGACTAGAGCCTGCGCTTTCTGTACGTAGCGTTAATGATGCGCTAGAGGCCGCGCTTGACCATACGATAGCCAGTGCGCAGCTAGAAGCTCGACTATTAATCGGTAACGAAGCGTTGCAAGACATGCCCGCTCAAATCGTCAATAAACAGTGGTCTCCTCGTGCCTTTTTTGATGTAAAAATGGCAGAATCCAAAGCGCGTTATTTACAGCACAATGCAACAGAATACAATCTTGAGCCAAATATCAAAACAGCCCCTGGCGGTCTACGCGATATCCATATCATCGGCTGGGTCACCAAACGCTATTTTCGCGTGAGCAAGCTATATGATTTGGTACAACAAAACTTTTTGACTGAAAAAGAGTTTGACGAGCTGAATTTTGCAGAAGGGTATTTATGGCAAATTCGACATTACCTGCATGTACTGACAGGCCGTAATGAAAACAAGCTGTTGTTTGACTATCAGCGTGAGATTGCTCAATTAATGGGCTATGAGACCCAACCAGATGACCAACCCAACGCTGCGGTCGAACGGTTCATGCGGGACTACTACCGCTGTGCCATGCAGATATCAACGCTGTCTGAGATGCTGACCAATCATTACTATGAAACGATCATAGAGCCACAATTGCCTGACGATGAGCGGCCAAAAAAACAACCCATCAATGCGCGATTCAACCGTATTGGTAACCAGATTGCCATCGCACATCATCGGGTTTTTGCGCAGCATCCTGATTCCATTTTAGAGATGTTTTTATTGATGGGTCAGCACGGTATCGACAAGGTTCGCACTCATACTCTGCGCGCGCTCAAAATTGCAGCACGCGGCATCGATCAGATATATAGAGACAACCCTGCTCATAAAGCCTTGTTCTTATCTAACTTAAAAGAACAAAACTACCTATTCCATCGTCTGCGTACCATGAATCGCTATGGGGTGTTGGGTAACTATATTCCTGCTTTTGCACAAGTCACTGGCCTGATGCAATATGATTTATTTCATCGTTATACGGTGGATGCGCATACTTTATTTTTGATTAGAATTTTGCACCGCTTTACAGACCCCATGTTTCATGAAGAGTTTCCGCTGGTCAGCTCTATTTTTCAGCGTATTGAGCGTAAAGAAATTTTGGTACTGGCAGCGATGTTCCATGATATTGCTAAAGGTCGCGGCGGTGATCACAGTGAACTTGGCCGTACAGAGTCGATTGAGTTTTGCCTATCACATGGCATGAGCTTGGCGGATGCCAACTTGGTCGGCTGGCTCACACGCTATCACCTTCTCATGTCGATTACTGCACAGAAAAAAGATATCTCGGACCCTGAAGTGGTGACTATTTTTTCTGACTTAATCGGTAACGTGACTCATCTGAATCATCTGTATGTACTGACCGTGGCAGATATGAATGCGACCAATCCACAGCTTTGGAACAGCTGGCGGGCAACCCTCATGAAACAGTTATACTCACAAACTCGGCGCATTTTGCGCGCTGATATCGATGCGCCGACCAATCGCCAAGATATGATCAGTGCCACACGCAAGCAAGCTTTAGCGATGCTAGATAATGTCCATAACCAACACATGAATCGCGATGAAGTATTGCGACTATGGGATGATTTGGGCGACGAGTATTTTTTGCGAGAGATTGCAGAAGATATCTTATGGCATACTGAAGCTATTTTGAATCACCCACCGATTGGCCTTGCGTCTAATGCTGATAGTCCACCATTGGTCGTTTTGCGTGAGCATCGCGAATTGGCACTTGATGCGGTACAGGTCTTTGTTTATACCCAAGATCAGATGAACCTGTTTGCCGTTACGATGGCAGTATTTGATCAGATGAATCTCGATGTGTTAGATGCACGCATTATCACAGCGACCCGAGATTTTGCCTTGGATTCTTACGTGTTACTTGATCCTAGTGGTACATTACTGGTCGATGAGGACAGTCAACAAGAGCTAAAACAACGCTTAATTGACTCATTTAAAGACCCTACCATGCTCAAGCTGACGAACAAGCGCATGCCACGTCAGTTGAGACATTTTGAAGTGAAGACGGTGATTAACTTTGAGTTTAATGAAGCGTCAGATCAGCACATCATGAGCTTGGAGACACTCGATCAGCCAGGGCTATTGGCGCGAGTTGGGCAAGTGTTTTTGCAAGAGCAGATTGAAGTTCATGCTGCTCGTATTACTACGCTAGGTGAGCGTGCGGAGGATATGTTTTATATCAGCGATCAAAACGATAAGCCACTCTCACCTGATAGACTTGAAGCATTGAAAGCAGCGCTATTAGCCAGTCTTACCGTTCAGAAAGAGCATAATAGCGTAATATATTTTTGATACGGCTAGATAGTTCTGGTTAGCCATTATTTTGAATATTAACTAGCAAAAGTATTCTGATAGTCATCATAGAAGTACGTTTTATAACGTGCTTTTGTACATAATCTCGCTAGCATGCTCATTCAGTTCATCATCAGCGAGGTCTGGTGGTAAAACGCCTACCTCGAGTGGCTGGTGCTCCATGATTAAGCGTCCCGCATTGACTTCTTTTTGTAGCAGACACTGCAAGCTTGCTAAATGAAACTGTCCGTTGAGATAGTCATCTAGCTGCTCTAAAGAGATCGGCGATTTGGCATGCACATCAGGATACAGACTGTCCTCTGCCAAAACAACCATCTCATTCAGCGCCTCTTCGCGCATCAGCTCATCGTTATCTATCTTGCATTGCAGTTTATTTGCCAATTGGCCTTTAGCAGCAAGCGCACTGACAAAGCATATGGTCTGTATTATAAACAACGAAATATATTGCCAGAGAGGTAGCGAAATACTGAATACATTATTCAGTAGCATCAAAGCCATCGCCACCAACACGTAGCCGACCAATTGCCACAACAACCACATAATCAAGCTGTTTTCGCCATACCAAAACATTTTCTTTTCTTGACGCTCGATCAGTTGTTGCCGCGCTTGCCACCAGCACTGTTCACGCTCTTTGAGTAGCTGATACACATCGGTACGCTGCAAACTATTATCAAGATTTTCATTATTGATATCTTTAGCGATGAGATCATCATTATTTAGCACACTAGACATATCAAATTTTCCTTAAAATGATCTACCATTTGTATGGGTAGTCATTTTCATAGTGTTATAAGTTATACATTGTGAAAGGTTTAAGAGACTTGTTGACGACCATCGAATAGGCGATCGTGCAATGAATAATCCACGCTCAATAGATGCACATTCACGATATAAGAAGAAAAGGACAAAAAATTAGAGAAGTGCTACACTGCTCTCATGTAAATTTTCTTTATAACTTTATTATCAATTGTCTATTATAGTTACCACACTTATGAATCACAACTTAATGTACCTGCACCCTTATCCTTTCGCAAAGATGGCAACGTTGCTTGCTGATAGCAAGCCAGCCGATGGCTACAGTGAGATTAAGCTAGGTATTGGTGAGCCAAAGCATGAGCCACCCGCATTTGTACTGGACGTCCTACGCGAAAACTTGGACAAAATAAGTCGTTATCCAACCACAAATGGCATGTTTGAGCTGCGCCAAACCATTGCCCATTGGTTAGAGAAACGCTTTTTTCTTAATCATGTCGATGCCAATACCCAAGTATTACCCGTGATGGGCACACGTGAAGCGATTTTTAGCTTTGTACAAGCGGTCGTTGATCGCGATGTAGCTGACACAGAGAGCAATTCTCTAGCACCCAATACATCGCCTACGGTTGTCATGCCCAACCCGTTTTATCAGATATATGAAGGCGCAGCGATACTGGCACAAGCAACGCCTTATTTTGTCCCGTGTACATCAGACAATGGCTATAAAGGTGACTTTCGCGAGGTACCAAAAGACGTTTGGACGCGTACGCAGCTATTGTTTGTCTGTAGCCCAAACAATCCTACAGGCTCAGTCATGACAATGGATGATTGGGAGTACCTCATTCGCCTGTCAGATCAGTACGGTTTTATTATTGCCAGTGACGAGTGCTATAGCGAGCTGTATTTTGATACGGCACCGATTGGATTGCTACAAGCCTGCGCTGCCCTTGGTCGCCGTGACTTCAAAAACTGTATCGTGTTTCATTCCCTATCCAAACGTTCAAACTTACCGGGTTTACGCTCAGGGTTTGTGGCTGGTGATGCCAAAATCTTGCAGGCTTATTTGCAATATCGCACTTACCAAGGCTGTGCAATGCCGATACCACATCAGCTGGCCTCTATCGCTGCGTGGCAAGACGAAAAACATGTCGCCCATAATCGCGCGCTATACCAAGAAAAGTTTGCCCTATGGATGTCTGAGCTTGGAGACTTGTTAGAATTACGCATGCCTGATGCTGGGTTTTACTTCTGGGTAAAAGCACCTGCACAGTTCGATGGTGATGATGAAATCTTTGTCAAAGCATTGTATGAGCAAGCCAATATCCATGCATTGGCAGGACGCTATTTGTCACGCGAGGTTGATGGTCACAATCCTGGACAAGGTTATGTCCGTATTGCTTTGGTCGCAAGTGTCGATGAGAGCCGAGAAGCAATCAGTCGTATCCGTAAACTATTAGGTGCTTAGGTTCAGTCAATTCAAAAAGCATTTAGTGAAGCTAGGGTAAATATCACAGTATCGAGAAGCCTCCAATAACCATTATATAAGTATGGTTATTGGAGGCTTTTTGTTTTATTAGGCCGTGTCCTCATTTTAAAAATGGTGATAAAAATGAGATAAATTGCAGTCAAACAAGGAAAATAGCGCAGATAATATCGGGATATTAACCAGCTATTTAACGATGTTTGGCAAAATTTAGCCATTTTTAGCCCGTTTAGATATGATCAATTGAATTGAGGACACGCCCTAGTGCTATAGTAAAGTCTCTATCGGAAATATGCCATCAAGGATGATGCCATGCCCCATCTTGATTTTAGCCAACCGCCCTTTGACGTATTGAGCTTAGCCGAGCGTCAAAGCATTAAAAAAAACACTCAAATACGCTACCTTGCCAATAACGAAAGCTTGCCTGCAGGAGAACTACAATGTCTGTATGTGGTCATCAAAGGGCAAATCGAGCAATCACTGGATGGTGAGTTTGTCGCGTCCTATGTCGGTAGCAATCACGCTGATGGTCTGAACAATAATGACTGGTTCGATAGCCGCCGCCTACCTGAGTCACTCAGCAAAGATAATGTGCCAGACAGTAAAAGCACGCCCATACAACCCTATCAGTTCCGAGCCAGTGAAGAGACGTTACTACTTCAAGTCGCTGGTGATGCTATCGATAAAATCAGCGCGCAAAATCATCTGGTACGCCAAATGCTATCAGACAAGTTGCCTGAACGATTAAAAGCATTGCGCCAGCGACGTCATAATAAAATGCTAGAGCCTGCCAGCTACACCAACCAACAAGAAGTACAGCAGATCATGCTACAACCAGTGATAGATGTTCATCTGTTGCCAGTGCATATCGTCGATGCCAATGACAGCTTGTACGAAGCGGCCCGCATCATGACCAAAGCTGGATTAAAACATGTACTGGTCCGACCGCTACATGGCTTATATGATTTGAATGACTTAGATGGCTCACAAACAGCGCAACTTGAGACAAAATTACTCTTAGGGATTTTGACCGATACTGATATCTGCCGCGCCGTAAGCGACAGACAAAATCCTGCCACCACACCTTGTCAACGCTATGCCAATTTTAACCTGCGCACGATCAAAGCCAGTGATGAGATTGGCGATGCGCTGCTGACCATGACTCGCTATCGTATTCATAGACTGCCAGTCATTGGTAAGAGTGGCGATGTCGTCGGAGTACTCGGGCAAAGCGATATGCTCGCTCACATTGGCCATCATTCGCAGCTGATTAGTATTCAAATCGAACAGGCACAAGACTTATCGAGCCTAGATACCGCTGTTGAGCTGATCGGTCGCTATATTCGGGCACAGCATCACAATGGTGTCAAAATCGGCAATATCAGTCGTATGGTACAGACGCTAAACGCGCAGGTATTTACCAAACTATGGCAGCTAATCGTACCTGATGAGGTGATGGCCAATACCTGCCTTATCGTTATGGGTTCAGAAGGTCGCGGTGAGCAAATCATGCGTACCGATCAGGACAACGCGCTCATCATTCGTGATGGCTATACACACTCTGATTTAGCACAGTTTGCTGATACTTTTAATAGCCATTTAGCAACGCTTGGCTACCCACTGTGTGATGGCAATATTATGATGACCAATCCCATGTGGCGACAACCGCTCAAGCAGTTCACTGCACAAATTGGCCTATGGTTTAGAAATTCAGATCCGATGCATGGTATTTACTTGTCTGCGATACTAGATGGTGAATACGTCTGCGGCGATGAGTCACTGCTTACTCAAGTACGTCAGCATTTAAAGCTTGCTCATCAACAAGCAGATCCTATGTTTGTCAGGCAGTTTGCGCGGGCAGCGCTACAGTTCGGTGATGTTAACCAGTGGTGGCAAAAGTTTGTCCCTTTACTAGGTGGTAAATCAGCAGCATCCGACATCGACCTAAAAAAAGCGGGGATCTTTCCATTAGTTCATGGTATCCGCACTTTAGCATTAGAGAACAATGTGCTCGATGTGCCTAGTACCAAGGCGCGTTTAAAGGCATTGGTGCAGATTAATGCTTTGACCCAAGAACGCGCCGATACTCTACTAGAAGCCTTGGAATTTTTTATGGCGCAGCGCTTGTCCGTGGCGCTCTCAACCGATGATAAACATGCACGGCAAGTCAATCCAACAACTTTGACTGCACTTGAGCGTGACCTACTCAAGGAATGTCTGGCTGTGGTCAAAAGTTTTAAGAACCAATTGCGTCAACACTATCAGTTAGAAATCGTATAAATGTGGCCGTCTTAATACAGAAGCTTCATGAATAGAGAAAGTTTATAAATAAAAAAAATAACATACATGAGTGAACGACTAATATGAGCTGGTTACAGCAGTTATCTTGCGCTTGGCAAAAGACGCAATTACAGCGTCCAGAGCTTGCCTCAATGTTTACGATACCTTCGGCTGAGCAGTGGGTGGCGATTGACTGCGAAATGACGGGGCTGAATCCCAAAAAGCATCACCTGTTGTCTGTAGCAGCGATACATATCAATGGCAATATCATCGACACGGGTAATGGCATGCACTTAGTTTGCAGACCTCCTGTCATGCCAGACCGTGACACCATTGTCATTCATGGCCTGCGTACCGCCGATGTTGAACATGGCATGAGTTACGATGACATGTTGGCACTACTACTACCATTCATAGACAATCGACCAGTCGTTGGGTTTTGTACACAGCTAGACATGGCCTTTTTGAACCCTTTGGTCAAACGCTATATGGGAACGTCTCTACCAAACGAAGTTATAGATTTGCGGCACCTGTACAGTCGGCGTATCAGTGGTCATACGCAAGGACTTTCCAGCCAAGCTCAGCATTTAACTCGTATCTTAGCGCATTACAACATTCCTGAACTGGGCGCTCACGATGCTTATAATGATGCTGTTATGACGGCGATGGCTTTTTTACATGTGCGCTAACAGTAGAGCATGCTATCAGTTCAATCGATAGTTAGAGTTCGTTATCTAAATAAGGGCGTTGTTATTGCTAAAATTGTACTTCTGACATCGTGTGCGAAAACAGCATCTCATGTTACTATAGGCTGTTTTTGCCACCTGATGAAAGATGCTCATGCGATACCCTTCTAAACACCGTCATTACTCTATTGCTGCAACCAAAATAACCACGCTTTGTCGTCATTTTCGACCGCTAAACCATCCTAATAAACGTCTATCTAGATTAGCGCTATTGGCAACGGTTATAGTAGCGCCAATACACGCGCAAGCAGCATTGCCAGAAGCCATTCAAAAAGCATTGGCGCGCGCCGATCTAACAGAAGCAGATATCAGCATCGTCATCACACCTGTGGGTGACAAGACTGCCAGTCATCTGCCTGCTCCTATTCAAGTCATTGATAGTGGCAAGCCTGCCAGCCAAGCTGCATCTACTACAGGATCTGAGCGCGCAACTACAAATACCGCTACGGACATAAGTGAAAGCAATCCGAACCATCAGGGCGCATTGAGTACTGTTGAGCAGCGCACCATTGAAAAGCACGAGCAAAAAATACATGCTTATACCGATGACCCTTATACGTACCAAAGCGTAGAAAGCGTCCCGACGGTCATTCCTGATGGCTCCCAGCATACGCTCACTCATGATGCCAACGCTCAAAGCACCGATAAAAACGCTATAAAAATCTCATTTTCGCCTTTGCTGGATCACCAGTCCGATATTCCTCGTACGCCTGCCAGCACCATGAAACTCGTGCCTAGCTTTATCGCTTTGGACACGTTAGGGGCGGATTTTGTGTGGCATACGCGGGTGTATCATACTGGCCTTGTCATCGGTGACCGTCTGCAGGGCGACTTGATTATCCAAGGAAGTGGCGACCCAAAAATGACCCACGAGCGTTTAAAGCAGTTGCTGTATAAAGTGCAAGCATCAGGTATTCGTCATATCGATGGTGACATCATCATCGACAGTGCTGTCTTTAACAATGTCAGTAAAGATCCAGCCGCCTTTGATAACTCGCCTCTACGACCTTATAACGCCAGCCCAGATGGGTTTTTGGTCAACTTTAGCACCATTGGCATCAAGACTTACCCTCAGGATAATGGCCAAGCAAGCGTGACCTATAAGCCGCG
Organism: Psychrobacter sp. 5A.1; assembly: GCF_030407455.1. Lineage (GTDB taxonomy): Bacteria > Pseudomonadota > Gammaproteobacteria > Pseudomonadales > Moraxellaceae > Psychrobacter. The sequence continues at coordinate 35,422 of NZ_JASDDJ010000019.1, read as the reverse complement.
GTTAGCCAATTATCAGCTGCCTGCTACAATCAATACCCGTGCAGCCAGTTGTGGGCAGGCAAGCTATAGCCTAGCGCCGCAGTGGCAAAACACGCAGCTTGTGTTAAATGCCAGTCTGCCAGAGAGCTGCGGTGAGCATGTCTTTTACGTGGCATATCCCAATGCCAAAGAGTTTGCCGCACACGTCATCGCTGCCAAATGGCAAGCGTTGGGGAATACTTTGAGTGGACAGGTAATCTCACAAGAAACCCCTTACGATATGACCAAGACAACAAAACGAGCACACGGACTTACGGCTATCGCGATGTCACCTCTACCTATGGTCAGCTATCCGTCGTTAAATTTAACCGAGCAGATTCATGACATTAACCACTTCTCAAACAATGTCATGGCTGAGCAAGTGGCGCTATCTATAGGCGCTTACGATAAAGAAAGGCTGACTCAATCGATACCTGCTAGCACAATTGCGACTAGTCCAAGCAGTCATAAAGCCAGTGCTAGTAATGAAATGGATAATAAAGTAGCGGCCGATAAATCTAATGGTAAAAAGGCTGATAGCTTATATCAATTTGGCAAACCTGCTACGACAGACTATCCAGCAGCCTTACAAACTATCAATCAATGGTGGCAAACCAATCTCAGTACGCCGCCGCCTCATTTGACCAATGGCTCAGGACTTTGCCGTGAGTGTACAATCACCGCCGCCAACCTAAGCGAGCTACTGACGTATGCTTATAGTCAACCAAACTTCGATGCTTACGTCGACTCGTTAGGTATCGCTGGGGTCAGTGGTACTATTGCCGCCCATAGCGAACGCTTGCCTGAATCGACAGCCACTGGACGCGCATGGATAAAAACTGGCACGTTAAACAACGTCACCTCAATGGCAGGTTATGTTAAAGGGATTTCAGGACAAGATTACGTCGTTGTCGGCATAATCAATACCGAGCAGGCGCTAAATTCTTACACAGCACGACCTGTGTTAGATGCCATGCTCGACTGGACAGCGCAGCGCTGATTTTTAATGCTGTAAGACGTTGTATTATCAATACTCTATTTTTTACCTTTATAAAGGTTAGCTTATGTCACGCCAGACAACCAGTCTGAACAAACCACAGACGCTTATACAAGTGCAGCCTAAACTGGCTCGATATATCGGTTTTTTTGCGATTGGGTACATGCTCACCAGCACAGTATTTATGATGATACAGACCAAACTTGCGCTGAACCCACAATTGGTCATGGTGGTTTCTATTATCGTGGGTGCTTATATCGCTGTCAGTAAGTTCATCAAGCATCAGCAGCGAGGACTGACGAGAGCTGAGATCAATAAGTTGATGTTTGGCGGGATAGTAATTGTCTGGTTATTGACTGTGATTTATTTTTCAGCCATCTGGTTTTGGTTGTTTGACACGATAAGCCGTGAGGTACTATTTGAGATGGCGATGCAACGTCCTCTGCCTTTGCTTTCATCACTGGTACTGATGCTGGTACTCACTCTGGTCAGCGCACGAATCAGCCTATGGTCTATCAATCGATTATTAGACCCTATACGCAAATCAACGTAAGTACAAACCATCATCTACAAGGTACTACAAAGTTTTCCCCTACTAATACGTAAAATCCGTTAGGCTAACTTTAGGGCGTGTCATTATTTTAAAAATGAGAAAAATTGCGTAAATAATATCGAGATATTATTTAGGGCGTGTTGACGATATTTGGCAAAATTTAGCCAGCTTTAGCCCATTTAGATGACTATCGATTAAAGTGAGGACACGCACCCGTAAGATTTTAGCGATGACCTGTTTTACCTTTATAATAGGAGCAAACATCATGGACATGATCTTTTTTGACAATATAGACAAGCTTAGTCGCATTGTTTTGACGACTGTGATGGTTTACGTGTTAATCGTCATGGTGACTAAAGTCTCTGGCAAACGTTCAACGTCGCAGCTCAATAACTTCGATTGGGTGGTTACGGTGATGATCGGCTCACTGGGTGCCAGTACGATTTTGCTCAAAGACATTCCTTTTTTCGAAGGGGTTTCGTCTATTGTAGTGCTATACCTATTGCAGTTTTTGGTGACCAAATACGCGGCTATTTCACCGCAATTTAGTAACTTTATTTTATCAGAGCCGCGTATCGTTTTTTATCAAGGGCAGTTTTTGCCAGATGCCATGCGTGATGAGCGTTTGACGCGTCAAGAAATCGAATGTGCCATGCGTTCTGAAGGGATTAATAACTTTGATGATGTCGAAGCCATTGTCTTTGAGTCTGATGCAAAGCTGACTGTCATTCCAAAGCCAACCCAAAGTGATAAAAGCGACGATGATCAAGGCGCAAGTAGCAACGTATCAGAGACGATTAACCCTCTGATGTAAATTGCAGACAATAAACAACGAGCGATACAACTATCAAGAACACGCCCTAGTAAGCTTGAATTCAATTATCGAGATGGTAAGCATTATGAAAGTAAGGATTTTGACCGTTGGCAATAAAATGCCTAGCTGGGTACAGACGGGTTTTGACGAATATTACAAACGCATTCAACCGATGCTAAGCACAGAAATTGTCGAAATTGCGGCAGCCAAGCGGGCGAAAAACCCTTCAGATGCCAATTTGGTGCAGTACCGTGAGCAGGAAGGTCAGGCTATACTAGCCGCTCATAATGCATCGAGCCGCGAGCAGTTATGGGTACTAGATGTCAAAGGCAAGATGATTTCGACAGAAGGATTGGCTGATAAGCTCGCTGATGGCATGCTGCAAGGCGATGATATTGCCTTGGTAATTGGCGGTGCAGATGGTGTCTCGCCAGAAGTATTGGCAAAGGCTGATGCAAAATTATCACTGTCAGCACTGACATTGCCGCATCCATTAGTTCGCGTCGTACTTATGGAACAATTATATCGCGCGATGAGTATCAACAATAACCACCCTTATCACCGTGGTAATTAAATAAAATACTGAGCTATTTCTTTGATTTGAAACATCAGTCGCAGAATAGATTGAAATACTGGCGCACGCCCTAATAAATGCAGCATGAAATATCCAAAACACGCGACACCCAACGCCTCTAAACCCTCTCATCAACGTGATGACCATCATAGTGTGCAGACGCCTATCACAGCGGCTGCCGCATGGGAGAATACGTCTGATGTAGCGACGAATACATCTAAGCTACCAGCGCTCTTTATTTCGCATGGTGCGCCTACGCTTGCAATTGAGCAGTCTGCGACGACCAGTGCACTGGCTCGTATCGGTCAAAACTTACCCAAGCCTCGTGCCATCGTCATTATGTCAGCGCATTGGCAGTCAGCAAAGCTAGAGATTAGCAGTAATCCGCAGCCAAAGACGTGGCATGACTTTTCAGGGTTTTCGCCTGAACTTTACGACATTCAGTATCCTGCTATAGGCCAGCCAGCGCTGGCTGAGACACTTGCTCAGCAGCTCACCGCACGTGGTATTACTTGTAGTGTCAATCCAGTGCGTGCCTGTGATCATGGTGTGTGGGCGCCGCTCAGACATCTGTATCCAGAAGCCGATGTGCCTATCGTACAGATATCACTGCCGCAGCATTATGACAGTATCGCCTGCTATCAGTTAGGCGCTCAGTTGGCACATCTGCGTGATGAGCAAATCCTTGTCATCGGTTCAGGTAATATTACGCATAACTTACAAGCATTGCGCTGGGAAGCCGACAGCATTGATCAAGCAGCCAAAGCATTTAAGCAATGGTTGTTACAGCAGCTCAAAATAGACATTCCCACGGCGCTCGATTGGCAGCAATACCCAGACTACAAAGACATTCATCCAAGTGATGAGCACTTGCTACCGCTGTTTTTTGCATTAGGTACTGGTCAGCGCGTCTCTGTCGTTCATCAAAGTATGGCCCATCATAGCTTGGGTATGGATATTTACCGCTTTGATTGAGTGCTATCAATCCAAACCATAGATCTCAATCCTACTTCTCAAAAGCTTGTTTGGTAAATAAACCAGCACGCTCCATCTCGCCCGCCACACTGAATAATGTTGCTTCATCATTCATGCGTCCGATTAATTGCATACCAATCGGTAGGCCTTTTTTGCTCATACCGACGGGTACTGACATCGCGGGTAACCCCGTAACATTACCCAATAACGTAAAGCCCATCTTACCTAATACAGGGGCACTGAGCTTTTCTATCATGCCTGAGCTAAAGGCATATCTACCCATATTAAAGCCCTTGTTAAGCACCTCAGCGCTACGCATCATCATCTCATCTATACGACTCGGCGGTAGCACACCATGCTTTACCGCAGGCGTGGGCACAGTCGGGCACAGTATCATATCGTAGTCTTCTAGTAATAAACCCGTCTGATACTGGCTATGATGCCAGCCATGTTTGGCATGTGCCAAATCAACCGCCGATAGCGAACGCCCGAGCAGTGCCATATTATAGGTTTGTGGCTCTAAGTTTTTGACATGGGCAGCACCAAACTCACGCTCGATATTATCAATTGTGAAAGCCGTATGCGTGCAGACCACCACCATAAAATCATGCCAAAACTGCTCAGTATTGATATTTGGCTCAGCTGGTATTACCTGATGACCCATAGACTCTAGTTGCTTAGCCGTTTGCTCAAGTACCGCAAGCACTTCTTTGTCCACTGTCGTATTGGCTATCAAAGGCTGCTGATGCAAAGCGATTTTTAGCTGTCGCGGTGCACGCATGGCCGCTTGCAAAAAAGTGCCGTCTGGCGGAGCTATAACATAAGGCGCACCAATCTCCGCACCGCTAGTGGCATCTAGCATCGCTGCACTATCGCGCACTGAGCGCGTAATCACATGGTCAGCCACTGCCCCCTCCCAACCTTCACCAAGATTAGGGCCCATTGGATTACGTCCACGGCTTGGCTTTAACCCAAACGTACCGCACCAAGCAGAGGGAAAACGTATCGAGCCGCCACCATCACCGCCGCCTGCCATCGGTACAATACCGCTCGCAACTGCTGCTGCACTGCCGCCTGACGAGCCGCCAGAGCTATAGCCTTTTTTAAAAGGATTATGAGTAGCACCATGCGCTTTTGGCTCAGTGGTGATAATCAAACCAAATTCAGGAGTGTTAGTCTTGCCAAAGGTATTAACACCTGTCGCTTTCATCCGTTTGACGATTTCGCTGTCTTTTTCTGAAATGATATTGACGCTACGACTGCCCATCGTAATCGGCTCGTCGGCGAAGCTGAATGACAAATCTTTTAGTAAATACGGCACGCCAGTAAATACACCTGAAGGCAAACCTGCCTGCGCAGCATTGTAAGCACGCTCATCAAATCGATGCACGATGGCATTTAGCTTAGGGTTGATTTGATTGGCTTGATGGACAGCAGCGTCTAGCAATTCCTTTGCGCTGACCTCACCTGAGTTGACCAATGCCGCTAAGGCTAGCCCATCATACTGAGTATATTCTTTAAACATAACTGACCTTCCTTGGAGAGTAACTGTCGTAAATTTTGGAGTGATTGCTTTTTAAAATTGATATATATTTACTACTAGATATTAAGTTTTTATCAAAAACTTATAAAATAACCAAATGTTAAAAATGCTAGCAAACATGAGATAAAGATAGCTCCATTTTTTACTAAATGGAACTTTAATGGGAATAACACAGCATAGTTATTTATAAATGGACAAACATAAGCATAGATTTCTTTGTAATTAACAAAGTAACATTTCAAAGCATTTTCAACTTCTATAGGAGTGCTTCTTTCGAAAGAATTGTAATGATTCAGTCTGCTAGACCTTTGTACAATGCCTTTATAACTATATTTATAGTTGATTTTCAGATTATATAGCTGTATGTCTTTTTCTGATTCTTGAGGAAATATAGGGTATATGCTATAGCTGTCAACTGTACATCTTACTCTAGGAAAAAATAGAAAAACAGTATCAAGAATAAAGCCTAACACCATTAAAAATAGTAGAAGGCCACCTAAAAAAACACCCAAATAACATGCTATTAAATCGAAATGAAACATAAGCTTCTTTTGCTCTCTAATGTATCGATAAAATATAGATCTCTTAATATTTACACACTGCACCGTACAGCACTTCTAATAAGTGAAGCTCGATACTTGTTTTAATATAAAGTATATCAGTTTAATAAACAGCTAGAAGAGTACATACATATCGTCATCTTAATTTAAAGCAAAAAAAACGAGCCATTCTCATGACTCGCTTTTTTATGGAAGAAACTTAAGGATTAATCCTACATCAATAGTTCACGCTTGCCACTTTTGCCCATCGAGCTGACTAATCCAGCTTCTTCCATAGAGTCGACAATACGCGCAGCACGGTTATAGCCGATGCTAAATTTACGCTGAATGCTTGAAGCAGACACTTTACGTGTTTCCATGATAAAGGCCACGGCATCATTATATAAATCATCATCTTCACCAGAGGCATTGGCTGTACCACCACCTGGACTGGACAATTCAAAATTGCCTGCCATGTTATCAATATAGTCAGGGGCACCGCGCTCACGCCACGCATCACAGACACGGTTGACTTCTTCATCGCTGACATACGCACCATGCACACGATTAGGCTCTATTTGTCCTGGCCCTAAGAACAACATATCACCATTGCCTAGCATATCCTCAGCACCGCCACTATCCAAAATCGTGCGCGAATCGACTTTTGAGTTGACTCGTAGTGCCGCACGCACGGGGATGTTGGCTTTAATCAGACCCGTAATAACATCGACTGACGGACGCTGAGTCGCTAGCATTAAGTGAATACCAGCAGCTCGTGATTTTTGTGCCAAGCGTGTGATGAGCTCTTCGGCTTGTTTACCGACCTGCATAATCATATCAGCAAACTCATCCGCGACAATGACAATCATTGGTAAGGTTTTTAGCTTGGGTGCTTGGCTAATACTCACGCTATCATTTGGTCGCCATAAAGGATCAAGTATTGGATTGCCCGATTTTTCAGCAGCGATGACTTTTTTGTTGAACTCATTTAGCTTACGCACTTTCAGTAAGCTCATCAATTGATAACGGCGTTCCATCTCTGCCACACACCATGACAAGGCACTGGCCGCTTCCGTCATATCGGTAACTACTGGCGTTAACAGATGCGGAATATCATTGTAATTGGCAAGCTCAAGCTGCTTTGGATCAATCAAGATAAGGCGCAGCTCATTGGGCGTGTACTTGAGTAGCATCGATAGTAGCATCGAGTTGACCAGTACCGATTTACCAGAGCCCGTCGTACCAGCGACGAGCATATGAGGCGCACGCGCAAGGTCAGTGATGATTGGGTTGCCGCCGATGTCTTTACCCATCGCCATACTGATCTGTGCTTTAGGATCCTTGAATTTTTCGGTATTCAGTAGCTCAATCAACCGCACCATTTCGCGCTGTTTATTGGGCACTTCGATACCGATATAGGGCTTACCCGGAATCACTTCGACCACCCGCAAAGACGCCATGGAGAGTGAGCGCGCCAAGTCACGCGAAATCCCTGTCACCTTACTGGCTTTGACACCAGCCGCCAGCTCCACTTCGAAACGAGTGACCACAGGCCCTGGAATCGCATTGACCACCGAGGCTTTGACATTGAATTCTTGTAGTTTAATTTCCAATAACTCAGACAATTGCTCAAGCTCAGCAATCGTATAACTGGGCTTGCGGTCAGGATCAGGCTTGTCTAGTATCGACACCTCTGGAATAGGCGTTAGACTGCTGCGATAAGCGGCGGTTTGCATCGAGCGTGACTTTTGACTGAAGGCTGCGTCATCACTAATATGCGGCATGACCGGTACATTAGTATCGTCAGAAAGACTGTCATCGTCTGGCATCATATCAGTGATATGGTTGCTGCTATCTCCCTCTGGAACAGCAAAACTGACGGATGGTTTGGCAGGCGTTATAGGTTGCATGCTAGCAACAGGACTGGCCGCCTCCACAGTAGGCGCTGCTTTTGGATTGGCAGGTGGCGTATTGGTCGGCGTCATATCTGGGGCGTCGGACACTGGCGGAATGACACCCATTGAAGCTTGAGTAACTGGCGGTTCAGACGTCACTGCCACTTCGTCATCATCTACCACTTTATCATTGTCTGGCAACTCACTAGGCGTCTTAGACGATTGATGCGTTAACTCATTTGCAAAACTAACCGGCTCTTCTGATACAAACGCTGGTAACTCATCTTGCATTAGTTGCTCAAAGAGCGTGTCCACATGAAAGACCTTAGGATTTTGTGTCGGCGTTTCTATGATATGTTCTGAGATATCGGCATGCTCGGCCAACCATGCTTCTGCTAATTTATCCACACTTTCAGCATTTTCATTGATTGCAAATGCTTTAGGCGTGGCAGGTGCTTGACTGGTAGAAATTGGACTCTCTACTATACGATTTTCCGACTTGTCAACTGGTGGCGTAATGAGTATTTCTTGATGATATGCGGCTGGCTGAATCACTGCCGAATGGATTGTTGGTGCTGCGTCAGAGGCAAATACCGCCTTGTCTAACGATGCGGCTGTGCTAGCCTCTGTTTGGGTATCATTAGGCACTGGCATAGCAGAGCTGTCCATGCTATTGGCACTGTAAGCCATTTGTTCACTCGCCAGCAAATCATCGACCGTGTTTGCATCATTCCACGCAAAGCTTGGCTCAACTTTGCGAGCAGCAGGTGCGATAGCGTTTGATGTCAATGATTTGGTGGGATTATGAACCCTATTATCAATAGTACTGTCAGGAGTCCTAGTATGGGTATGGGTATGGGTATCGATTTCGATATCAGTACCAATATCAGTATCTGAGAGCTCGCTTTTTGCGTGACTAGACATCGCCGCTGCCTTTGCGGCTATGACGGAGGCTTTCACACTATCTGCCAATCCTGACGTTGCCAAAAAGTCTGACAGTACATTACCGAAACGGCCAGTATTATTCACGGCCTGAGCACTGCTAGCTTGATCAGCTGATTGCAACTCAAGTGGCAGCTGTTCGTACTCTGCTTGTTGATTGACTTGTTCATCTGCGATAGGGCTGTCATCTGGCAAAGCACGGCTTGGTTGAGCCGCTTTTACGGCCTCATTACGCTTCACACCTGAGCCAAACCATGACAATGTACGAATCTTCTGATATATCGTCATCCAATGAATATTAAAAGCAAAAGTAGCAGTAATCACGACAAATACTGCCAAGAAAACCACACTCCCCCACTGCGTTAGCAACTGTGCCAAACGTGCCTGTAATTCTAGCCCGATGATACCACCAGCGACACCTTCGAGCCCCATTGATGTAGGGTTCGTTACTTGCTGAACCAAAGCCACCAATTGTGCAAATAATGCGCTGGCACTTAACAATAAAAACACATAAGCGACCGCACGCATTAGCCAAAACGTGGGCTGATTGTCCCACCAAATAAGGATAGATTCATAAACCACAAATGCCAGTAACCACCACGCGCTAAAACCAAAAAAGCTATAAAGCAAGTCAGATAACCACGCACCTGCCTCGCCGCCCACATTATTAATCGTGGTCATATCGCTACTGATGTGCGACCAGCTAGGATCGTTGCCTGTGTAAGTCATCAGAATGACAAACAGATAAACGGCCAGTATTAACCCAAGGAGGGTAAATATTCCCTTTTTTAAATACTCAATAAGCGGTGCTGATATCACGTAAGATCTGCCTTGTTATTAATACTAAATGGTCGCCAATGTATGACTAAGCCTAATCATACTGACATAAAGTGTTGACATAAATGTACCTAGCGAAGTGTTTGTTTGGCATGTGCCGATCATAGAGCCTTGAAACAACCATTAGCGCTTGGCTCCTACTACACTTGGCATAACTTCTTATAATAACAAATAGATAGGTACAGTGGCGACCGTCTTATAAAGAAAGCACGCAAGAAAGTAAATCAACGTACATTTTGTGCAAAAAAACAGCTGATTAGCGAAACGATATTGACATAATATTGCCAACTATATTACGTGAACGCTATAAAATACCCTTTGTTTTTCGCACTAATATTTCAATGCTGTTTATGCTTTGATTCTAATGATACCTGCGTTTGTTTTAGCAAACTTGCACTTTGTGCGCTGTGCCCTTATGTTATTATCACATAGCAATTAGAAGAAGCATATTCGTAGTCATTTTTTATATTCGTCTTTTATTATATTGATACCTTACACTTTTAATTCGTATATTTAGCAAGGAACAACTCATGGCAACTGACACCACTGCTCCACGTCACGAAAAGCTCATTATTTTAGGATCAGGCCCTGCTGGCTACTCTGCGGCAGTCTATGCGGCGCGCGCCAACCTTAAGCCAGTTATGGTCACTGGTATGGAAGTGGGCGGACAGTTAACCACCACGACCGAAGTCGACAACTGGCCAGGCGATGCCCATGATTTGACGGGTCCTGCATTGATGGAACGTATGAAAGCACATGCTGAGCGCTTCGGTACTGAATTGGTCTACGATCACATCAACGAAGTAAACCTAAATGAGCGTCCTTTTCAATTGACAGGTAACAACGGTAGCTACACTTGCGATGCACTAATCATCTCAACTGGTGCCTCTGCCCAATATCTAGGGCTAGAATCAGAGACCAAATTCAGAGGGCTTGGTGTATCAGCCTGCGCCACTTGTGATGGTTTCTTTTATAAAAACCAAAAAGTCGCCGTCATCGGTGGTGGTAACACAGCTGTTGAAGAAGCTTTATATTTGTCTAACATTGCGTCTGAAGTGACCCTAGTGCATCGCCGTGACAGCTTGCGCTCTGAAAAAATCCTACAAGACAAACTGTTTGAAAAAGCAAAAAACGGTAACGTCAAAATCGAGTGGAATCACAGTGTGGAAGAAGTGGTTGGTGATGATATGGGCGTCAATGGCGTTGTTATCAAATCAACCATTGATGGCAGCACCAAGCAAGTTGACGTATTTGGTATGTTTGTGGCTATTGGTCACAAGCCAAATACAGACTTGTTCAAAGGTCAATTGGACATGAAGGATGGCTATCTGATCGTCAATAGTGGCTTGAATGGTAATGCCACCCAAACCAGTATCGAAGGGGTGTTTGCAGCAGGCGATGTCGCCGATCATGTCTATCGTCAAGCAATCACATCTGCTGGTACTGGCTGTATGGCGGCGCTTGATGCTGAAAAATACTTGGATGCATTGGGAGAGACCGTTGCTCGCGATCATACTTACGATTCAACACTAACTGCAGATAAAGAAGCCTAAATGGGCAACTTTACTCAACAGAACGATCAACACATCACGCCTGAGACTTTAAAAAGTCTTGGGCGTTATGACTTTCCTGATCCTATTTCTATCGATCCTGATGGCATCGGCATCGTCGCCATGGGTGGTGATTTAGCCCCTGAAACACTGATATCTGCGTATGCGCAGGGTTTGTTTCCTTGGTTTAATGAAGATGAGCCTATCGCTTGGTGGTGTCCTGAACCACGATGTGTAATAGTGCCAACAGACTATCAGCCAAGCAAATCACTACGCAAGCAAGCAAATCGCGGACGTTGGCAAGTGACGCTTAATCAAGCGTTTGATGATGTCATACATGCCTGTAGCTTACCGCGTAGCGATGGCCTTAATGATAATCAGCCGGAAGGAGAACATACTTGGATTCATGATGAAATGATTAAAGCCTATACCAAATTGCATGCACAAGGTTTTGCGCACAGTATTGAGGTCTGGGATGAAGCAGGTCAACTCATTGGCGGATTGTACGGACTAAAAATAAACAGTATCTATTTTGGTGAATCAATGTTTCATCGAGCGTCTAATGCGTCAAAGCTAGCGTTTTGGGGGTTAATGCGCTTGTGTGAGCAAAGTGAGGTGGCACTCGTTGACTGTCAGTTACCAAACGATCATTTGATGAGCTTAGGTGCCACCACCTTGCCACGTGCTGATTTTCTCACTCAGCTAGGCAACTTAATAGGCAGTCGCTCTGTAAAATGGCAAAAGCACTCTCATAAACCGTTAGCCGTATCGCTACTGGATAGTGATACGCCTTGGCAACTAGAGTTATGATTATCATAGCGGAAAAAATAAGAGGTTATTATGGCACTTGATACATCGTTTCTATTGATTGGAGAGCTAGCAGCAAAGGCCAGTACGACCAAAGACACGGTTCGCCATTACGAGCAATTAGGCCTACTAAAATCTCGCAAGCGTCAGGCAGGCTCACGTTTATATACCGAATTTCATCCAGAATGTGTGGAACGTATTGATCTGATCAAAAGCGCGCAAGCTATTGGTTTCACCCTTACTGAAATCAAAAATAGCTTGAATGATTATTATGATGGTCACTTGGATATTGATTCGCAGCTCATACTCACTCAGCAAAAACTAGAACAAGTCAAAAAACAGCAAGCCAATATCAGCATAATGGTGGAGCTGCTGAGCGAGCGCATAGATATCTTAGGACATATGAAAGCGGATAATGATTATCAGCTTGATGTAGAAGTCTGTAAAAAGAAGATTCCTTTGCAATAAAGTTTAAATCTTAGTTAATTCTGCTCTTATATCGTAGCCGTTATAGCCACTTTTATCATCGCCTCTTATTTTTTATTAGGGCGTGTCCTCATTTTAAAAATGGTGATAAAAATGAGATAAATTGCCGTCAAACGAGGAAAATAGTGCAGATAATATCGAGATATTGACCAACTATTTGACGATGTTTGGCAAAATTTAGCTATTTTTAGCCCATTTAAAGGACACTCGTTTGAATTGAGGACACGCCCTAAGCTTTACTCTCTTCATTAAATATAATTATGCTGCATGATTAATGCATCGACTGCTGGTTTATGTGGCACTTTATAATAGTTTTTGCGTCTATGAATGATGCTAAACGCTTGTTGCTCATACAGTGCAATCGCAGCAGCATTATCTGCACGTACTTCTAATAAAAGACTCTCTACCTGATTGAGCTGTAATACTTCATGTAGCTTCTCTACTATTTTTGAAGCGATGCCTTGTCGCTGATACTTGGGATTGGTCCCAATACGTAGCACCTCTGCTTGCTCAAAAGTCATTTGATATAAGCAATAGCCAACTATCTCACGATGAATAACACTTTCTTTTTCGGCTTGCTCATAAGCAATTAACAGACTCATACTCTCTTGCTCAAGCAATTCAAGCAACGTCTGATAGCCCCAAGCATCTTCTGGCTGCACCATCGCTTCAATGTTGGCGACCATTTGAATCGCGTTTTCAAGCTCTGCTGCATTGATTGGTAATGCTTCTATCGCAAACATAATGTTCCTTTTATGCTGATTATTAGGCTGTTTTTATCATTACATTATGCTTAGATAATATAGGTAAAGCTTGCTACACGTTTATTCATCCAATGATGTAACGATGTAATCATATAAATAACCACTCCCCAATAAAAAAAGCCACCCTATAACAGGATGGCTTTTTTATGACTAACTCATAAGCTCATTACTGAGACTAATAGATTAGTTCAATACGTTAGCAACAACACCAGCGCCTACAGTACGGCCGCCTTCACGAATAGCAAAGCGAAGACCTTTGTCCATAGCGATTGGGTGGATAAGCTCTACGCCCATCTCAACGTTATCACCAGGCATTACCATTTCAGTACCGTCTTGTAATTGGATTGCGCCAGTTACATCAGTAGTACGGAAGTAGAACTGTGGACGATAGCCGTTTAGGAATGGTGTGTGACGACCACCCTCTTCTTTGCTCAACACGTATACTTCAGCGTCAAACTTGGTATGCGGAGTGATAGAACCTGGCTTAGCAAGTACTTGGCCACGTTGTACGTCTTCACGCTTAGTACCACGTAGTAGTACGCCACAGTTTTCGCCTGCACGACCTTCGTCAAGCAGTTTACGGAACATCTCTACACCAGTACAGGTGGTTTTTTGAGTGTCACGGATACCGACGATTTCGATTTCGTCGCCAACGCGTACGATACCAGATTCAACACGGCCAGTTACAACAGTACCACGACCTGAGATTGAGAATACGTCTTCGATTGGCATTAGGAATGCTTTGTCAACGTCACGCTCTGGCTCTGGGATGTAGGTGTCAAGAACGTTTAGTAGTTCTACGACAGCTGGTTGGCCATACTTTTCTTGTGAGCCTTTTAGGGCTTCAGTCGCTGAACCATGGATGATTGGCGTGTCATCACCTGGGAAGTCATAGTCGCTCAATAATTCACGAACTTCCATTTCTACTAGCTCAAGCAATTCTTCGTCATCAACAACATCACATTTGTTCATGAATACGATGATGTACGGTACGCCAACCTGACGTGAAAGCAAGATGTGCTCACGTGTTTGTGGCATAGGGCCGTCAGTTGCAGATACAACTAGGATTGCGCCGTCCATCTGAGCAGCACCAGTGATCATGTTTTTAACATAATCGGCGTGACCTGGGCAATCTACGTGAGCATAGTGACGTGCTGCTGTGTCATATTCTACGTGTGAGGTGTTGATGGTGATGCCACGTGCTTTTTCTTCTGGTGCTGAGTCAATAGACGCGTAGTCTTTGGCTTCGCCACCAGAGGTGATTGCAGCTACGGTTGCGATTGCAGCGGTAAGGGTTGTTTTACCATGGTCAACGTGTCCGATTGTACCGACGTTGACGTGTGGCTTGCTACGTTCAAACTTGGCCTTTGCCATGAGTATTTCCTCTTTTTTTTGGTGAAGGATTAATAAAAAGCTGTTTAATGGCTCATAATAGAATAAAACCATCATAAACCTAGCTATCAACCGCACGAACCACTGCTTAAACAATGCTCCGAACTCATTCTTGTATCCGTTATTATACGCTGACTTGTCTTAAATAGTCATACATCTGTCAATCAAAACCCATTTCTCTTTAATAGGTCGATAAAGCGTTCGATTGATTATAACCTTTCTTATAACTGAATAATTATCATGATATACAAAGTCGCAATATTAGCTGACTGACATCATCAAACAATCCGTAAAATCCGTTAACATATGAAACAGCAATCCAATTCCAATGAGGTTAAAAGGCTTACGAAGAAAGAGTAAAACAACATATATCAGCATTGCGTAATACGTATGTAACGGATGAAAATTAATGCTACATCTATTTGCCTGAAATATGGGATTCGCCACTAGATGGTCTATATCCACCAACATCGTCGCGAGCAAAATCAGATATGCTTTCTTCCACTCTTGTCTAAAAAAGACAATGGCAATCAAGAGAGGAAAACCAAAATGCAAAAAATAATGTACGAATGTTTGCATGCTTACCAGTCTTAATATTCTTTAGATCAGATCATCAAAACCACTATTCATTAATACACTGACAGCACTAAAAGGCAACACCTCAGTGTCACCTTTAAATCATTATGTATCGCACTAATCTTATATATTTCAATATTCTATAATTTCGATATCGACGCAAAGCTATATAAATAGCAAAACAATCACAAAAGGTATAATCAATAAATGGAGCTCATATCGAGAATTGAACTCGAGACCTCTCCCTTACCAAGGGAGTGCTCTACCGCTGAGCTATATGAGCGTATATAAAAAACCTTTGAGCTGCACTAAAAAAAATATCACGATACAGCAATAATAACTGACTGTCGTGATGTATATTTGATAGGCTTTGCGATGGTGTATATATGGAGCGGGTGGCGGGAATCGAACCCGCGTCATTAGCTTGGAAGGCTAAGGTGTTACCATTATACCACACCCGCATTTACTCTTATTCGGACTAACTCTAATCGAGAGTTATTAGTTATATAGAGCATGCTTGGCGCTATGACAAACTTTAAAAAAATATGGTGGTGGGAGAAGGATTCGAACCTTCGAAGCTTTCGCGACAGATTTACAGTCTGTTGGGTTTGACCGCTCCCCAATCCCACCTTAGGTTGCTTTAAACAAAAATGACTTTAGTTTAAGACATATTCATAAAAAGCTACTTTAAGAGAGATGGTGCCGACTGCCGGGATCGAACTGGCGACCTACTGATTACAAGTCAGTTGCTCTACCAACTGAGCTAAGTCGGCTTGTTCTCTTAAAGTGGTGGCTATTCTATCAAATATTTTGAGATGCGCAAGCCCTTTTTCATATTTTTTTCAATTATTTTAATAAAAATATTTAAGTTATTGATTAAGTTGGTTTTTTTATCTGTAAAAATATAGCGATAAATGTACTTTCGGCACTGCACGTTTGTCTTTGCCACATAACTGGCTAAATAACTAGCGAATACGTAATCCATTACAAGCCATTTCTACTGCTTTTATCAGTGCCAATGCTTTTTTATTGGTTTCATCCCATTCTTTTTCTGGAACAGAATCAGCAACAACTCCTGCTCCGGCTTGAATATGTATCTCACCACGGCGCATCACTGCAGTACGAATAGCAATGGCCGTGTCCATATTACCATTCCACCCTAAATAACCAACTGAACCACCAAACACCGTTCGGCGCACCGGTTCTATCTCATCGATAATTTGCATGGCGCGAATTTTGGGTGTGCCCGACAGGGTGCCAGCTGGGAAGGTGGCACAAAACACATCCAGCGCGTCTTTGTCCGCTTGTATCGTGCCCTCGACATTAGATGCGATGTGCATCACTTGTGAGTAGCGCTCAATAAACATTTTTTCTGTGACTTGGACACTGCCATATTCACAAACGCTGCCAATATCATTGCGACCCAAATCAATGAGCATTAAGTGCTCGGCAGTCTCTTTTTTGTCATTGAGCAGTTCTTGCTCAAGCGCTAGGTCTTCGGTCTCATCTCGACCACGCTTGCGTGTCCCTGCCAGTGGCCGCACAGTAGCTTTGCCATTTTCGATACGGCATAGGATTTCTGGAGAGGCCCCGATGATATCAAAGCGTTTGTGGTCATCAAGCGTATAACCATGTACCAAAAACAGGTAAGGCGATGGATTTAGATAGCGGAGCGCACGATAGACGGCCAGTGAGTCGCCAGTATAGTCTGCCGTCAAACGCTGCGCAGCCACGACTTGCATGACGTCCCCTGCTGCGATGTGGTCTTTTATTTTATTGACATCGCTGCAATATTTTTCGGCACCTGTCTGCGATATAAATTTAGGCGTGGGCATGACTGGCGCGCACAAATTTGACCGCTCTGCCAGTTTTTCTTCGATTTTTTCTAATTCACGAATGGCTGAGCTGTAGCCGTCTTCAGTCTGGCAGTCAGCATAGACGATGATCGATAATGTATTTTCTAAATTATCAAATACGATGACACTCATTGAGAGCATCAGCCACATATCAGGCATCGACATCGGATTGGGTGCAGCAGATAAGCCCACACTTGGCTCGATAATACGTACCATGTCATAGCCAAAATAACCGACTAGACCACCGCTAAAGCTCGGCATCGTCGGCACATCATCAGCCGTTGGCATGTGATACTGCGCCATCAGCTCACGCATGTAGTCGAAAGGGTTTTCCACTGCCTCTATGTCGATATGGTCGTTTCTTTTGATCGTCATATTGCCATCAACATACTGCAAGATCAGATCGCTACCCAGTCCAATCATGGAGTATCGAGCCCAACGCTCACCCCCTACTACCGATTCAAATAAGTAGGCAGAGCCGTTCAAATCTCGTACTTTGGAAAATACAGACACGGGGGTCTGCGCATCCATTAGACGCTTTTTTACCAGCGGTGCATGACTAAAGCCTCGATCTTTAAAAGCTTGGTATTCTTCAAAGGTCATCATAGCAACGCTCTCTTAGCAAGGTATTGGCAATAATTGAAATAATAAAAACGATACCGTCAATGAAATTGATGCGGTCGATTGTTCGAAACGGGGATAAAATATAGCGTCAACACTCTACCGAATGTTGACGCTAGGAAAAACAGCCGTCACCGTCTAACGGCATTAGGCATAAACTCGCAGCGAGTGGGTCAGCAAAAAATGGGTTATACGATGCCCTTATTAAACAACCACAATGCTAACGCAATAATAATAATGGCAATAAATACCCATATAAACCAACCACCGCTTGGTTTTTTCTCTACCCGTCCTGCATTGGCTGGATTGCTGATTTCTTGATCCATCGCATTATTACCTTCGGTACCAAGATCATGGGATTGACCCAGATTGGCCGTTCCAGAAAACTGTGCCGTTGCTGCCTGCTTCGCACGCAAAACATCAGGATCTGCTTCTTCTTGCAGCTCTGTCTTTGTCGTTTTATCGTGTGCCGCTTGGACTGCTGACTCTTCCTGCTCTTCTTGTACTGCTGGCTCTTCACGCACGGCTGACGACTCTACTAATGAATCACTTTCAGTAAACACCATCGGTGCTGGCTCTGTGATCGTCACAGCTTCTGTTTCCGCCACTGTTTCTACAAGAGGTGCAGGAGCATCAGATGCGGTCTCTATAACAACTGGCGTGTCTCGTACGGGCGTAGGCGCTGCTTCGTCCGCGTCAGACAACACAGTGTTGATACCTGTCTGTTTCACAATTGATTCACTCACCACTTGCGCTTCAGTAGGCGTTTCAACCATAGCAGGTACATCCGTCTCCGTACTCGCTACCGACGCATCTGTCGTCACTGGTGCTTCAGTTTCAGTGACGACCATAGGTGCAACAAAGGCCTGGACCTGAAAGCTAAAGCTGGCAAAACCAAGCGTATCATCTGCTTGTAGAGGACTGGATTGATTGCCATCGATACGTTGGTCGTTGATAAATGTACCGTTAGAAGAGTCTAAATCTTTGACATATAGCTGACCATCCAACACGCTTAGCACCGCATGATTACGAGATACCTGTTTGCTGCCTAGTACTACGTCGTTATCACTGCCACGACCAACAGATAGGCTATCGCTGACCGTCAATGTCAAGTCACCTAGCGCCTCGGTTAATGCATTGAGCTGCCAAGTAGCTGTACCTACTGCTGTGTTCGTACTATCTGTATCGTTCGTCATGTTCTAACTCCTAATTTTTCTATTAAATGTCGATAATGCTAAAAATAATGACTCTAAAATATTACTGCCAATTTTCAATAAATATGGTCGCTATTTCGGTATAAAATGAGGTTTGATGACACCTTCGAGCTTGCTATATGGAATATTGAGCTCAGGCATACCATAAGCATACGGCGCAATGGAATAATGCTGATAACGAAGGCTAATACCTTTGTCCGTCAAAGTTAGATTATCACTTAGCGTAAATGGCCAACCTTTCTCGTAGTCACTAACATCGTCAGCGACCGTCTTGACCCATTCTTTATAAGCGTCATAAGCGAGCGCTTCAAAACGAGGCTTTTTACCTGAAACAAGCATATCGTCAAGCATGACTTGCTTTTTGGTACTAGAGTCAAATGTTAGATATTCGCTATAAGGCATGCCGTGCGCGCCACCAGTATAAAAGTAGGAACTGATCTCAAACAGCTCAAAGTCATCGACATGACCCAAGTAATTGGGCGTTACCATCAGATTGTAGGCCCATGTACTGCCCTCTGGCATGTCTTGAAATTGTGAGTTCGCAAAACTATCAATAGCAGTGGTAACCTCTGCCGCGCTACTTTTGGACGCAATCGGTGATGATTCGCTCGCCTGACTGTTGACGACTACGTCATTAATGCGCGCATTCGTGATCTCATTTATCCAATTGAGACTGCTATCAAGATATTTAACTTCAATTTCTGGGCAATTATCCTGCTCGCCACACATCTCTTGTATGTCTTTCGGTAATTGGTAAGGTAGGTACTCCGTACTGCTAATGAAGCTACCTGCATTGACCGACATGCTGGCGACACTGAGCAATAGACTGCCCGTCAATACAGCCATTGGACGTCTCTGACTTGCTTTCATCAAAGGAAGATAGGTCAATATAGATTTATTGTTATCAGTTTGGGTTGTCGTGTCCATATGGCCTCTTTTACAAAGATAAAATACTGCTTAGGGTGTGTTTGATATTCACAAATAGGCACTGCTGATTGCGACAGTTTATCAAAGCTGTATTCTAGACAAGGCGTAAAACAACGGTAATGCTCGTGCCTTAACTAGGTTTACAACGCAGTGTTTATATAGAACTGGGGGCAAGTTTTAGCATCAGCTCCAATATCAACAGAAGGAGACAGGGCTCTTTTTTGCCATTGCATGGTTAAAAAACAGTCTCTGTCAGTGCCATCGTCGAATATCAAACACGCCCTAACATTCTACCGTAACAATTGCAGCGTATTGTAGGAAGACTGTTTGTGTTTTAGAAAAACCGCTATTTTTGAAACGTTTAGAGCGTAAATTATAAGTAATAAAAAAGACACGGCTAGCGTGTCTTAATAGATAAATCATCTCGTGAAATAATGGATTTTAATGCTCACGAGTATTACTAAACGTCACTTCTGGATAGCGATCTTGCATCAACTGCAAGTTAACCCGCGACGGTGCAAGATACGTCAGATAGCCACCACCATCGAGCGATAACTGGTCATGGGCTTTTTTCTTAAACTTCGCCAGTGCCACTTCGTCATCACAGTGAATCCAGCGTACCGTTGCAATCGATACAGGCTCAAAGATACATTGGACCTTGTACTCTTCTTTGAGACGATGCGCGACCACTTCAAATTGGAGCACACCAACTGCACCCAAGACTAAATCGTTGTTAATCTGCGGCATAAATACCTGTGTTGCGCCCTCTTCACTTAACTGCTGAAGACCTTTTTGTAGCGCTTTAGATTTTAGCGGGTCTTTGAGTATCACACGGCGGAACAATTCAGGCGCAAAATGCGGAATACCGGTAAAGTTCAGCTCTTCGCCTTCGGTGAAACTGTCACCGATCGAGATGGTTCCGTGGTTGTGCAAGCCGATAATATCACCTGGATACGCTTCTTCTAATGCTTCACGATCTCCTGCCAAAAAGGTCAATGCATCAGCAATACGTACGTCTTTACCCAAACGTACATGCTTTAGCTTCATACCTTTTTCATACTTTCCTGAGCAGACTCGTAAGAACGCAATGCGGTCACGGTGACGCGGATCCATATTGGCCTGAATCTTAAAGACAAAACCACTAAAGTCAGTCTCAGTCGCGGCAACTTCACGCTCAGTCGTTGGATGGGCTTTTGGCGGCGGCGCATATTTAACCAAGGTATCGAGTACCATGTTGACGCCAAAGTTACCCAATGCCGTACCAAACAACACTGGTGTCATCTCACCAGCCAAAAAGGCTTCGACACTGAAATCTTCTAACGCCATTTGTACCAACTCTAGCGACTCTTCGAAAGCGTCAAACATCAGCTTACCCAAACGCTCACGGATATCTGGATAATCATAACCTTCGCGGGTCTCAGAGACCGTCATCTTGCCGCCATTACCTTTTTCATAAAAGTAGGTCTTGTTTTCGGTCAAATGATACACGCCGATAAAATCTTGGCCCATACCAATCGGCCAAGTGACAGGGATACATTTAATCTTTAAAACCGCTTCGATTTCACTAAGCAGCTCAAGCGGCTCACGAATCTGACGATCGAGCTTATTCACAAATGAGATGATTGGTGTGTCACGCATGCGGCAGACTTCCATCAGCTTGATGGTTCGTTCTTCGACGCCTTTTGCCCCATCGACCATCATCAATGCACTGTCTACTGCGGTCAAAGTACGATAAGTATCTTCACTAAAGTCGGCGTGACCTGGGGTATCTAGTAGGTTAACCATGTGGTCTTGATAAGGGAACTGCATGACGGAGGTTGTGATTGAGATACCACGCTCTTGTTCCATGCTCATCCAATCTGAGGTGGCATGACGATCAGTCTTACGGCCTTTTACTTCGCCCACTACCTGAATTGCCTGTCCCCACAATAGGAGTTTTTCGGTCATGGTGGTCTTACCAGCATCGGGATGCGAGATAATGGCAAAGGTGCGGCGTTTGGCCACTTCTTTGTTTAATTTCTTTGGATCTACGCTCATAGTTTTCGGCTTCAACAGTTAGTCATTTAGAAATCAATCTAAATAAATAGAATAAATAATGGACGTATTGTAGCCGATTTAGCGTCAAGGTGCAGAAATAGCGCATAAAAAAACACGCCCTAATAGTCAAATAGAGCCTATTGGCGCAATTTTTGAATTCATAGTGGCGTTCAATTTGGGCCGCTGATAAATCTTCTGTCATTGACCAAGCGAATGGCTGCTGCGTCTGTGTTTTCAGCGAATACTAGGGCGTGTCCTCAATTCAATCGATAGTTATCTAAATGGGTTAAAAATGGCTAAATCTTGCCAAATGGCGTCAAATAGCTGACTAATATCTCGATATTATCTGCGCTATTTTCCTTGTTTGACTGCGATTTATCTCATTTTTATCACCATTTTTAAAATGAGGACACGCCCTAGATCCAAAAATCGTCACTGAATCCTTTAATTACAAATCCACAGTATATATTTACGACTGACCTATACAGCTGACTTAATGGTTTGTTATGCTGAAGCTCGTATCAAAACGTACCCGTTAAATATAAAGTAACTATAAAAACTGACAACAAAAAAGGATGTGTTATGAAAACTCTATACTCTACCAAAGCAACTGTTACTGGCGGCCGTGCAGGTTCAGCCAGCTTGAGCGACAGCGATCTCACCATTAATATGGTAGCGCCAGGCTCAGGCAAAGATGGCAATAACCCAGAGCAGATGTTTGCGATAGGTTACAGCGCTTGCTTTGATAGCGCACTTGGCGCTGTTAAGCAAATGGAAAAAGCAAAGTTTGATTCAAAAACGTCGATTGAAGTAGACCTATTACAAGGCGAAGGTCCTGATTATAAGCTAGCAGCTAGAATCCATGTCATTGGTGAAAACACTGAATTGTCTGCTGATGAGTTTCAGCAACTGGTTGAAAAAGCGCATCAAGTATGCCCATACTCAAAAGCAACACGTGGCAACATCGATGTAGAATTAACTTCAGAAGTAAAATAATACAAGCTCGACGGTTAAACAGCTTGATTATTAAAGCTGTTTGATTGTTAGATAAGCTACGAAATAAGGAACTCAGTTAACGCTGGGTTCTTTTTTTATGGCCGAACCAATTGTCGTACCACGCGCATCATTCATATCAATAGGCAATACAATAGGTGATATTGAACATCTCGTAACGGTTAAGCAGTTCGGCACACACGGATTTTATCGTTATAATAAGCACATATTTCTATCTAATAGCTGATAAGTGACCTTTATGACTGATCCTATGACCGACTCCATCACCGACAGTGACCACAACTCCCATCAAGCGATTGATCCTGCCGCATTGCCAAACTTTGAAACCATGCCCAATGTAGCGACGATGGATACCAGTCACGTTGATAAAAACCAACCCCCTTTTATCTTGGTTGATGGCTCTTATTATCTGTTTCGCACTTATCATGCCTTACCAAAAACCATGCAAAACTCACAAGGCCTGATAACCAATGCCATCCGTGGCACGCTCAATGCGCTGCTCAAGCTGATGCGCCGTTATCACCCTACTCATATGGCCGTCTGTTTCGATACCAAGTCACCGACTTTTCGTCACCATATGTCTGCTGACTATAAAGCGGCGCGACCACCCATCGACGTAGAGCTGGTAGAGCAAATTCCTTATATTCATCGTTTGGTCACGGCCTTAGGTCTGCCCCTGTTGCGTATCGAAGGCGCAGAAGCCGATGATATCATCGGTACACTTGCCCATCGCGCTGTCGCTGAAGGTCATCATGTCGTCATCTCAACGGGCGATAAAGACATGATGCAGCTGGTCAATGACTGCGTTATCTTAGAAGACAGCTTTACGGGTAAAGTTACGGACACAGAAGCCGTCATTGAAAAATTCGGTATTAACCCAAACCAGATGATTGATTTTTTAACATTGATGGGCGATGCCTCAGACGGTATCAAAGGTGTGCCTGGTATCGGTAAAAAAACCGCCAAAGACTTACTCATTGAGTATGGCGATATCGGCAATATGTTAAAGCATATTGGTTTTATCAAAGGTCGCGGTGCCAAAGGTTTGATTGAACATGCTGATGATATTCCGTTTAATAGGAAGCTAGCTACCATCGTGACAGATTTAGGTATCGGTCAAGATTGGAACGATCTAAAAATCAATACTGACCCTAGTGCCCACATCGACGAATTACGCGAATTGTATAATGAGCTTGAGTTTAGAAACGAGCTAGCGTCTCTCGATCATCCAAACCATCCAGCTAATGCTAATGGAAACGGCTCGCAGAGTGTTGCTGACAGTCAAGCGAATGCTGAATCACAAGCGCAAGTAGCCAAGTCGCTACAATCAAGCAGTATTGAAAATATCCAAGATAGCAAATCGCATGATAGAGCATGGCATACTGTGCTCGACGAGC
The DNA here is from genome assembly GCF_030407455.1 of Psychrobacter sp. 5A.1. Lineage (GTDB taxonomy): Bacteria > Pseudomonadota > Gammaproteobacteria > Pseudomonadales > Moraxellaceae > Psychrobacter. Next base: position 11,094 of record NZ_JASDDJ010000019.1, on the reverse strand, counting down.
CAGCTTTTGAGAGTCTGGTTAAGCTATTAGAGTCTGTACCGCATTTTGTCATTGATACCGAGACCACTAGCATCTATTGGCGTCAAGCTGAAATCGTCGGTCTCTCCTTTGCTGTGCAAGCCCACGAAGCCTATTATATTCCGCTGATGCATAGTCTAGAAGGTGATGAGCTAACAACTAAACAGCTCGACCGTGACACCGTTTTGACACGCCTAAAGCCAATTTTAGAAAATTCAAACATCGGTAAAATCGGTCAACATCTAAAATACGATGCTCATATTCTCAGTCATTATGATATCGATTTGGTCGGTGCCATTCATGAACAACCCAATAATTGGGCCATGGATACCATGCTTGCCAGCTATGTGATTAACGCTGCCGCCACTCGTCACGGTATGGATGACTTGGCACGTCATTATCTACAAACCCAAACCATCAGCTATGAAGATGTCGCTGGTAAAGGCGCTAAACAAGTCACTTTTGACCAAGTCGCCATTGATATCGCCAGTGACTATGCCTGTGAAGATGCCGACATTACTTATCAGTTATTTGAGGTGTTCAGCGTTGAGATGGCGAACGATGCCAATAATGCTAAATTATTACATGAGTTAGAGATTCCAACGGCAGAAATACTGTGCCAAATGGAAGCGAACGGCATTCTTATCAAGCGTCCATTCTTAAACGAACTATCAAAACGCTTTGATGAAGAAATTATCGCGCTGGAAAAACAGGCCTATGAAATCGCTGGTGAAGAATTTAATCTTGGCTCACCAAAGCAATTAGGCGAGATGTTGTTTGAAAAGCTTGGCGTTGCTGGTGGTAAAAAAACCAAGTCAGGCCAGTACTCTACTGGTGAAGCAGTATTATCAAAAATCGACCATCCATTAGTCGATATCACGTTGGAATATCGCAGCCTATCTAAGCTAAAAAGCACTTATACCGATGCGCTTGATAATGTGGCAGATAGCGAAACTGATCGTGTACACACCAGCTATCACCAAGCATTGACCAGCACGGGTCGTTTGTCTTCGACTGATCCCAATTTGCAAAACATTCCGATTCGTACCGCGACTGGTCGATTAATTCGCCAAGCCTTTATTGCTCCAGCAGGTCGTGTGATTCTCGCAGCGGATTATTCACAAATTGAATTGCGTTTGATGGCGCATTTTTCAGGCGATAATAACTTAACGCATGCCTTTAACGAAGGTTTGGATATTCACGCTGCGACTGCCGCTGAAGTGCTTGGCAAAGATGTCGCAGATGTCACCTCTACTGAGCGCCGTAATGCCAAAGCCATTAACTTCGGACTGCTATATGGCATGAGTGCATTTGGTCTGGCTAAGCAGCTACAAATGAGCCGCAATGAAGCGCAAGACTATATCGATATGTACTTTGATCGCTATCCGGGTGTCAAAAACTATATGATCAATACTCGTGCCAGCGCTCACGAACAAGGCTATGTCGAGACAATATTAGGCCGTAAACTCTATACGCCTGATATCACCCACAGTAACCGAATGGTCAAGCAAGGCGCTGAACGCGCGGCGATTAACGCACCATTACAGGGATCTGCCGCTGATCTAATCAAGCTTGCTATGATTGCCGTGGATAAGGTATTGCCAAAAGATCAAGCTAAGATGCTGCTACAGGTCCATGATGAATTGGTGTTCGAAGTCGATACTGATAAAGTCGATGAGATTAGCCAGTTGATTACTGATGCGATGCAAGATGTATTGACAGTTACTGCGGTCGAAAAAGGCTGGAATGTGGACTTTGCAGTGCCATTATTGGTTGAGACTGATAGTGGTCAGAACTGGGATGAGGCGCATTAAGAGCTTTTACAGAGTAAAGCACCTCAATTTCCAAGATTTTCATTATATTTGATATGGGTTTTTCTTTAGATTGCCCATATCATACCCAATCGATAGGATCTAAGTCGTAGGAGCTGACGTTGATGGCTAAAGGTTTCGTTATCAGAAAATTATTGACCACACTTACCCTAGCTTTTAGCTTGTCTTTGAGCAGCTACACGATAGCATGTGAATTATCGCCAGGATATAAACTTTCGGAAGGAATAAGTTGGGGGGAGCTATGTGACTTCAATGAAGGTTTAGCAAGTGCTCAGAAAGATGGCAAGTATGGTTTTATTGACAAACAAGCCAATGTCATCGCTCCATTCAGTTATGATTTTACAGCTGATTTTTCTGAAGGACTAGCCATCATAGAAAAGAATGGACATCAAGGGTACATCAACAAAAAAAACCAGGTCATTATTCCGATAATGTATGATGATGTCAGACCTTTTTCTGAAAATAAAGCGGCTGTTGAGCATGATGGTCAATGGGGTGTTGTCAATAATACTGGCGAACTTACTGTCCCATATCAGTTTGACGAAATCAGGTATTTTTCAGAAGGTCTAGCACCCGTAAGAAAAGATCAGATGTGGGGTTATATTGATAGCAATGGAAAGACTGTTATACCCTTCAACTATCTCAATGCTGATTCGTTTCGTGATGGCTTGGCAGTCGTGGCCAAAGCAAGTGGCTATGGCATGATAAATAAAGATAATAAAATAATCATACCGATGGAGTATGATATGCCTATTTTCACTGGTAACTATTACATAGATACTTTTGAATTTGTGAAAGGCAATAATTTTCACTATTTTGATTCAGAGGGCAATCTTTTAGCTGTTAGCGACTACCTCGACACGATACCTAAAGTGATACGTGTTCGGCAAATATCAACACAGTAAACACTAGGCCGTGTCCTCATTTAGATTGTGAGGCTTAAATAGTTAGCCTGGCTTGATAGTAAGTTAAGTCCTCAACTCTCTTGCGAAAACTTGTATTCAATCGTCTTATATCATTCATACAAACAACCACTTATGACCAGTTAGTTATATTTCATAACAGTAATATCTAAGTTTGGGTTTATAATAGGTCATCTGTTAAACCCTAGCTATTCGATATTTTTTGCTTTGAAGTGAGCCTTTGGGCTCACTTTTTTGTCTGTTAAATCAGGAGTCATTTATTTTGAGCTCAGATGGCATCATTGAAGCCCCCGGCATTATACTGTTGATAGCGTGCCTGTTGCGTATTTCACAATATGTTATACAAAGTCATGTCACACAAATTAAGGCTTTTTGGCTGGCAGCCATACTTATATTTGTCTCTGTTATTCGTCGAGAGTTGAACTATCTACCCGACTTGCTGGTGCCAAGCGATTTTTCATTGCTTAGTCAATCTTATGACTGGTGGGAAGACTGTGTACTGACCGTGATTTATCTCGTTGCGCTTGGCCTGTTGGCCTATTCGAGGCATTACCTTTGGGCAGTGCTAAAAAACGTGCCTGTTTCACTCTATCTCAGCGTTACTGTATTGGCAATCATTCAATACATGGGTGAGAACGCCATTATGTTTCCGCATACATTTGGTGAAATTGTTGAAGAGTTGGCTGAAACTGTCATCTACGGCATTGCTTTGGCTTATCTGTGGCGATTTAAACTGGCTGACTATGAATCATGTCTGGTACAGAAGTTAAACTATAAGTTCAACCACGCCAATCATTAAAACCATGATTACGATAAGCGCAATCTACCATATAACGACATTGCTATGAGGTAGGTAAAGCTTTCAGCAAATTTTTTAATATTTACGGCTGCTCAATATGAGTGGCCGTTTTGCATTTTGCCAATCGTCTTACATTTTTGAACATCCTGTCACACCTTACTACTAGTGAAAAATTGAATAAGCGTACAAACTAAGAAGCATATTATCTACGTTGCAATGAGCGATGCTCAGATAAGCCAGTGCGTTACCTTTATACCTAATAACTACAATAAGGAATTATTCATGGAAAACTCAAAAAATCCGCTACCAGAAGCAATGGATCATATTGATGGCAATAGCCGTGACAATAATGACAACATCAATGACCAAGACAATGAAGGCAACCAACTGGTCGATTTAGACAATCCGATGTTACATACCATTGATAACAACGATGTCAATGATAATAGTGCAGGGTTTAACAACTCACAAGTAGGCAGTGATGCCACGCAAGGACTGACACCTGTGCATCGTCAAAATATTGATGAGTCGCGTGTCGATGAGATTTTGGTTCAGGACAACCTTGATGACAGCGATTATCCAGATGCGATGGATATCGCTGATAGAGAAGCGGCTGAACGTAGCAACGATGATGATTTTTAGCAATTAATACGGCTGTTGATACAACACTTTGGTCAAAAAAAAGCACGCTTAATTATATTAAGCGTGCTTTTTTATCGATCATGACGTAGATGAGGTTTTGCTAAAAACCACCTTTAATAAACATGACTTACGCCGCTGATAACGGCTGATCGGTCCACACATCGCGATAACTGGTGTAATAAGTAATCATACCTATTGGGAGCAGTATTAGAATACCCAGTCCCAATGTAAAAACGACGGCTAATATCATAATTATAGGAGCAACTATCCAAAAAACCAAAAACGGTAGAATGTTTTTTAAACAGCCCTTAAAGCTCATTTTCATCGCTCGAACGGGTTCTATATCGTGAAGTACAATTAAAGCAGGTGCAAACCAAATGGCCATTAATACAGGGAGTAACAGTAAAGAAACCAATAAAGTCCCTATTAGTATGCCTACAATCGCAACATTACTTGACTCTTGAGCTAAGGATGCAAGCATACTGCCGAATACGATCAGCATCGGTATCATCATGACAATCATAGCCACTAGATACAGTACAAATAAAATAATTAATGGCATAAGATGCGTATTGAAGGCTGAAAAAAGATGATCAAATTTTAACTCTCTGCCCGTAGCTTGGTCGGCACATCCCTTTATGATTCCGCCAACAAATACAAAAGATATGAAAGGGAAAATAAATTTTACCACGGGGACACTACTGCCAATGACAGCGATGATTAGGTAAGCGACACCAATCGCTAACCACAATAAGAATTGATCTTTAAATATTGCAAATGCCTTGGTAATCCAGTTTACACCCCATCCTGCTTGGCAAACTCGCGGTTCTGCTAATAACTGTGGCAACAAATTACCATATTCATCCATTGGCGGTAAGTTCGGTGGTTGGCCATTAGGTTTTTGCAATGATATAGGGTTCAGTGAATCGTTCAAGCTAGACATGCTTATCCTCAAAAATAAAGTGGTACAAATATAAAATTAAGCAGCTATGTAAAAATAGCAAAGACCACAAAACAAAAATCTGCTTGGTACATTGTTACATACCAGTAACAAAAAATCTCAACTTTATTCTATTGATATGACACATACAAAAAAATACCGAACATCATGTCCGGTATTTTTTATGATTTATTCATTATAGCTATAATAGCCATTACATCAATGATATCAAAGACATCTAGCCGTCAAATTCAGTGACTAAGCCCAACCATCCAAAGTGCCCGCCCAGCCTTTTACTAAGGGCGCACTGAGGGCTTCAAGCAAATCAATGTGCGCATCATCAAGATTCAATGCTGGAATATAGTGATATTCTTGCCCGCCCGCCTCAAGGAAGTTTTCACGATTCTCAATCGCCAGCTCTTCTAGCGTCTCTAAGCAATCCGCTGAAAATGCTGGACTAATCACTTGTACCGAGCGCACGCCAGACTTGCCCCAATCTTCTAGTACCACATCAGTATACGGCTTGACCCACTCTTGTTTACCAAAACGCGACTGGAAACTAATAATCCATTCATCTTCTGTTAGGCCAAGCGCATGAGCGACTTGTGCTGCAGTACATTTACAACGCTTGGGATACGGATCACCTTTATCAGCATAAGGCTGCGGAATACCATGAAAGCTAAACATTAGCTTTTCAGGCTTGCCATGTACCGCTTGAAAGCGACGAATCGAATCTGCCAATGCTTGGATATAAAGTGGATGCGCAAAGTAGTCTTTGACAATCGTATAATTTGGCAAGTTGCGTTGCTTGAGCGTCCACTTCGTCAATGCATCATAGACCGCACCGCCTGAAGAGGCTGAATACTGTGGAAACAGTGGCAAGATAACAAAATGATCAACACCCTCACTGCGCAAATTATCCATCACGTCAGGCAAGCCAGGGTTGCCATAGCTCATTGCAGGATGTACAGAGACACGAAATGGCGCCACACTATCAGCCAAACGTGGTTCTAATAGCTCGACTTGGCTTTTTAGTATCTTACGAATCGGCGAGTCGCCTTCCCAGATACTGGCGTATGCTTTTGCCACACGTTTAGGACGACTGGGCAATACGAACAAGTTGAGAATAATCGCCCATAAGAATTTGGGAATCTCAATCACACGCGGGTCTGACAAAAACTGTTTGAGATAGCGCCGTACGGCAGGTGCCGTTGGTTCATCTGGCGTACCAAGATTCACTAACAAAACAGCAATACGTGGGGGCAATTTAGGTTTCATAGCAGCACTTTATTAGCAGTAAGTTATTAAAGACGATGTCAACATGATGCGAGGTAAGATTGTTAAGACATCATTGAATCAACACCTCATTAGTGTAGCATTTTATCCATTAATGACGCGTGGTAAAAGCACCCCTATACAATTTGATACGCAGTTGCTGTTCATTTGCCGTTGATTATTGATGACTTGCTACTTGCGACTTATTCATTATTTGACTATGGCCCATCTTCCAAAAAAACTACGCTCAAAAGGCGCGCTCGATGGTTGTACTCCTACGCGCATCCCCATACAATAGGTAAGCCCAGTTTATAAAAACCGTGTAGGTAAAATAGCCTGTCAACAACGTGCCATTTTGCTTTTATTTTATTGATGATTGTTGTATTGCGAGGTAGCTTTGAACGCACGCTCTGATAATACCAGTGACCAGCACCCTAATGCTCAATCCCACGCCAACAGCTCTGCTAGTGCTGTCGGATCAGTGGGTGTCATTACGCCCCAGAACTTCCATTTTGCTGAGCCATTAACGTTGGAATGCAACCGTACCCTACCCTCGTTTGACTTGATGGTAGAGACTTACGGCACGCTCAATAGCGACAAATCAAATGCGATTCTGATTTGTCATGCGTTATCAGGCAATCATCATGCAGCTGGCTTCCATAGCACTAAGGACAAAAAGGCAGGCTGGTGGGACAATATGATTGGCCCCAATAAAGCGATTGATACCAATCGGTTCTATGTGGTGTGCGTCAACAATATCGGCAGCTGTTTTGGCTCAACAGGGCCTACGACTATCAATCCCGATAGCGTCAGTTCAGATGATAACGCTGATTCAAGCGATAGCAATGCAAATGAGAGCAGTGAGCCGCAAGTGTATGGCCCTGACTTTCCGCTCATCACCATCAAAGACTGGGTAAAAACCCAAGCCATGCTCTCAGATCGTCTGGGTATCGACATTTGGCATGCCATCGTTGGCGGCTCGATGGGCGGTATGCAGGCATTGCAATGGTCTGTTGATTATCCAGAGCGACTCAAGCGCTGTGTGGTCATTGCTAGTACACCGAAGCTATCGGCTCAAAATATTGCCTTCAACGAAGTGGCGCGCCAATCTATATTATCCGATCCTGACTTTAAAGATGGTCGCTATATACAAGAAGGCACTTATCCTCGTCGCGGACTGATATTGGCGCGTATGGTTGGCCATATTACCTATTTAACTGATGACGCGATGAAGGCCAAGTTTGGGCGTGATTTAAAATCTGGCAAATTTATGTATGGCTACGATGTTGAATTTCAGGTCGAAAGCTATCTACGCTATCAAGGTGAGCGCTTTAGTGAAAACTTCGATGCCAATACTTATCTGCTCATGACCAAAGCATTAGATTACTTTGATCCGACGCGTGACTATCCAATACGTGATTATCCAATACGCGACTACCCATCATCCGTAGCAAAAGACCCTACAGAGTCAGCAGCGCACATTGAAGATTCAATCGCGGCCTCAGTCGAGTCTAGTAAAGCCAATGCACAGAATGCGTTCGAAGATGCAGTAGCGACGATTGAAGGTATTGAGTCTGATCGTCAGCAAGAGCTCTCTGCGCTCAAAGCCGCCTTTGCTCATACACAATGTCAATATCTGGTCGTGTCATTCACCACTGACTGGCGCTTTGCACCTGAGCGTTCACAAGAGATTGTCGATGCACTAATGGCCACGGGCAAACCCGTCAGCTATATCAATATTGACGCACCGCATGGACATGATTCCTTCTTATTTGATATTCCACGTTATATGGGTGCGGTCAGAGGGTTTTTAACTGCGCCGTTTATTTCTGGCAAAAGTACCGCTACAGGAGACCGCTCATGAGAATGGATCATCAATTGGCTGAGCGTTGGATTGCCCCGCAGTCGCATGTGCTGGATTTGGGCTGTGGTAATGGTGAACTACTCGCTCACCTACAACAAAATCGCGGCGTGACTGGCTACGGACTTGAGATTGACGAAGAAAAAATCAACGATGGCATCGCAAAAGGCTTATCTATTATCGAGCAAGACCTCAATGATGGTCTAGCGCGCTTCGCTGACAACAGCTTTGACACCGTCGTCATGGCCCGTGCGCTGCAAGCAGTTAAATCGCCTGATGTGCTATTGCTTGATATGCTACGTGTGGCCCGCGAAGCCGTCATCACCTTCCCTAACTTTGCCCATTGGCAAAACCGCCTGCACTTAGGGCTGAAAGGCATGATGCCTGTCTCTGAAGCATTGCCTTATGAATGGTACAACACGCCAAACATTCACCTATGCACCTTTAAAGATTTTGAGCTGTTATGCGCGCAACATGATATTCATATCATTAATCGTTTTGCAGTTAGCGATTCTGAAAAAGGCCATACACCGTTGATGAAAGCGCTAATAAGACAAGCGCCTAACCTGTTAGCAGACGTCGCCATTTATCGAGTGACGAAAAAAGAGTCGGCGTAATATTCGTCACTTCATTCATCCAACATCATCAAAATAGCCATGAATAGACTGGTCTTAACCTTAACAGACTGTTAATTTATGAGGGGTTTTTAGTAACTAACTGATTTTATTAGGAACAATCAAGTACAATTGTCTGTTAGAGCTTGTAATTAGTATTTGAGTTTCGTAAGTTTGGGTGTTAAGCTAGCAAAATATTGTCAATCATCCCACTATACTGACCGTTCGTCTGATTAGTCAGGGTTAAATCGATGATACAGAAATGATAAACCTCATTATTATTAATTAGGTAAGTTCATATCATGAGATTCCACCTAATTATTAACGCCGTCTAAAATACTTTAGCGGTACAATCTATTTGCTTATTAACTGCCTAATTTTGGAGCTGCTATGAAATTATTAAAAGCTGCGTTGTTTACTGCATTATTTTCTTGTGCTGGTTTAGCCAATGCTGAGTTAATATCCAATGTACCGCTTGATACGTCACGTTTTGAGCTAATGCCTATAAGCGAGCTGTCTAGCCGTGCCGCTCAAGGTAATGATCACGCTCAGTTCTATCTGGCCAAGCGTTTGCAAAAAGGTGAAGGGATGGCCCAAAACACCCAGCAAGCAATCCAGTGGTATACCAAAGCAGCGCAACAAGGTGTTGCCCCTGCTCAGCTGAACCTTGCTATCATGTACTTGCGCGGTGAAGGTGTACAGCCTAACCTACAACAAGCCCGTGGTTGGTTAGAAAAAGCCGCCATGCGTGGCGACAACCGTGCCAGCTATACGCTTGCATTGTTAGATGAAAAGCAAAAGAATTTGGTCGATGCTTATAAATGGTACGATTTGGCTGCCCGTGATGGCATGCTAGATGAAAAAGTACGCAACAAAGCACGCGGTAAAATTGGTCAGTTGGCATTGAACTTATCGAGCTCAGACATTGCTAGTGCCCGTAGCAAAGCAGATACTTGGTTCCAGAGTAAGTAACTCTATAGCTATTTATTTTAGCGAATAAAAAATCCAGCCTTTGAGCTGGATTTTTTGTGTTTGGATAATCAACGCAGTTTTAACTATTGGTTACTGATTGCATCTTTCTTCTCTTGAGCTATTCTTTTGCTTTCCTTCTTCAATGGACTCCCGACTGGGCAAAAGCTTGCCGTAAAATTGACTAAAGTCGCGACCAAATTATCCTCTACGATAGAATAGTGAACGTATTGACCACGCTTATCACTTTTTACTAACCCTGCATTTTCTAATACTTTTAAATGCTTTGAAAGCGCAGGTTTACTCATCTCAAATCTATCAGCAATCTCACCTGATGTCATCTCTGTACTAGATAAATAACTTAAGATTTGCCGCCGAGGCGTTGAGGATAATGCCTCAAATACTTTTGCAGAATCTTCTTTTTCAGCCATAATGCGCTCCGTTTTTGATAGCTATATTCTAATCATGATACTTTTGATTACTGTCATTCTATTTTGCTGCTTAAATAAATCCTTGCATTTATCCTAAATAACATTAAACTATTTAACTAATGAGTTAAATAACTAATTAACTATTCATTACCTAGTTATTATCATACTCGAAAAATCATGACTAAGGAATAGTGCGATGATTGATATTAATAAGACAGTAGTAATAGAAGGCACACCTAGAATGGTTGAGAGCGGTTCAACCAATGCTGAAAAAGGCCGAATGGTTTGGTCACCGCTAAAATCAACTTGGTATCTATGCCACACATCAATCGCTATAGTTGCAGGGTTTCTGACTTTTTCATGGAGCGCGTTACTGGTTTTCGTCTTATTTACAGGTATTACCTTATGCTTAGGTCATTCATTAGGCATGCATCGACGTTTCATTCATAACAGCTATGAATGTCCATTGTGGATAGAATATTTATTCGTCCATTTTGGCGTTTTGGTCGGTATGGCAGGACCACTCGGCATGATGCATCAGCATGATTTACGAGATTGGGCACAGCGTCAGGCTAAGTGTCACGCTTATCTAAGACATGGCTATAGCTTGGCAAGAGATGGTTGGCAACAATTAAACTGTGATTTAGTCTTAGATAATCCTCCAAATTTCATACCTGAACCACGGGTCAAAAACAGCAAAGTCTATCTACTAATGGAAAAAGCGTCTTCACAGTAAAACCACCCGAGATATTAAGCCCTACAAAATAGAAGATGACGCTTTAGCTCAAGA
>NZ_JASDDJ010000018.1 GCF_030407455.1 Psychrobacter sp. 5A.1 | reverse complement strand
TGTGCTTTGTACTCAATAAAAAACTAGGTAATCCGCCACTTCAGTTTGATTTGCTTATTTCAAGTTGAGAGTGGGGTTCAATAAGTGAAATTCTAGCGCGGTCGGCGAGTAAAAAATCTTGGGTTAATGGTTGCTCTAAATATATTGTTTTTTCCTCTGGGCTTACTTCTTTCACTGTAACCATGAGTTCAAAAGGAATAAAACGAGCAATACCTGTCCATTCTGGCTCTATTGTTAAAGGAGAGAATAATTTCTTGGCTATTTTATCTGATGTAAAGCCAGCGCTATTTTCTTCACTTACCATTTGTACCAAAATAACATCACCGGCTTTTACTTTTGAGGTATCGCTGACCTTAATTCTTTTATCATGTGCTTTTGCATCTTCGATCAGTGAAACCGCGCTGCCTTTTATCTTATTTTTGCTATCTACATTAATAAGAAAAAAACGCTCAAAATGTATATTTCCCTCATGAAAGTTTTGCTGTTTTAATGTGGTTTTTCCTATACCACTGCCTCGAATAACAACGTTTGATGCAGAAAGTTCTAAAGAATGACCATTAGGCCCTGTCCAAAAGTCAAAATTTCCTTCAGGAAAAAACACAACACCGCCATTCACACTTGCTGCATCAATAGCGCTTTGTACCGCTACTCGGTCATCTTTCCCATCATTAGCAATAGCGCCATACTCAACAACATTATGAGTAACTGGGTTGGTAGGGATATCAGCATAGCCACTCTTATAACCTGCCTTAGACCAATCTAGTAATCTATGCGACTGTTGCTGTTTAAACTCTGTCCATAAAGCATGTTCTACAGGAGTCTCTACTACTGATGTTTCTACTGCTGGTGTTTCTACTACAGGAGGCTCTATTACTGGCGTTTCTACTGCTGGTGTTTCTACTACAGGAGGCTCTACTACTGGCGTTTCTACTGCTGGTGTTTCTACTACAGGAGGCTCTATTACTGGCGTTTCTACTGCTGGTGTTTCTACTATAGGAGGCTCTATTACTGATGTTTCTACTGCTGGCGTTTCTGCTACTGATTCATTTTTGGAATCCGATTGACAAGCAGCTAATCCTATCGCTAATAACCCGATAAAATATTGCTTTTTAAAAGATAATATTAAGTTCATTCTGTTTCCGTCAAGGTGATAGGGCAAAGTACACAATTTTAAACTTGATTTATATATCATATTTTTGGTGTGAAATATAGTTTTATAATTTCGAATGAGGCTTCAATCGAACTAGGCCGTGTCTGATATTCGATCATGGCACTGAATATTCTATGACTGGTGTAAATACATGCTCATATCCATCATAAGACCAAATGTGGGCTTATGATGGATATGAGCGAGGATCAAGCAAGGCACTGCCCTGTCAGGCTGATGCTAAAATCCCCTCAAACGTTGTTGCAAGCCTAGCTAAGGTCTCGATATTATCGTCGGCTTGCGCCTAGTTTGGTGAAATTTTAGCAATTAGCAGCCCTAACGGTATCTCTTTGACATTGATCTAATCATATTAATGATGGTTGGTTTAGTTGCTAAGCTGTTCTACCTTACGCGAGCCTTGTGGCTGAATAGGGCGGTTATTGCCTTCGTATAGATTAGACATAATCTTAAATTGATCGCTAGTCAGTGTTAAAGGTTGCTTACTTACATACCATTGGACTTTTTCTGAACAAGGTGGTGTTGTTAGCGAGCCGCTATAATGATAGAAAGTAGCCATGACAGGTGCTAAGGTGGATAAATCAACGTCATTGGCCGTAAATTCGTCATCATTTTGGGTGATGATTTCAGTACCGTTTAGCAATACGCGCAGCATGTCATTGGCCTCACCAATTTTCAGCATGACACCTACTACCGCAAGATTGCCTTTGCTATTGGCATGAACAAAATGAATCTCGCCTGGATAGTTCTGACTACCGAATTGATGTTCGCTTGGCGTATGGTAATGAAACTGCTTCAGTACATAGCGTTCATTGTCTAACATAATAGTGTTGTTTTCGGTCGTTGGTGTATAAACGACAGTATGGCCATTGTCATTGATTCGAATGTCAGTAGATTGAGCATAATCAATAATGGGCGAGGCTGCACTACTGGCCGTCACTTTTGTAATATTGATAGGCGATTGCTGTTTCCCTGTTTTGCAGGTACTAGCACCTTCGACGTCACCCCAATATTCAGTACCTGTACTACCTTTGTATGACCACTTAGGCTGATGGACGCTATGGCTATCTTGCGATGCCATTACAGTCGCACCAGTGTCAGAAAGCTGTTCTTTTGACGCTTGATGATGAGAGGTACAGCCAGAAAACCCGAGGGTGCTTACTGCTATGGTAGCAACCGCTAAATAGTGACGATTCATATTATAGTCCTTGATAAAGTTATAGTCCCTTAAAAATCGAATAGACACGGCATAAACCTTGTACACCATCATCATATAAAGTTTACAGTTGGTCTTATTATGTATTATTTAAGGATACTTTTGTTAATTTTTATAACAGGATTATATCTACTTAGCAACTCACGACTTTAGATCAGAAATTAATTCCTAAAAAAAGCCACCAAAATGGCAGCTTCTTTTTTAGGATATGTTCTTGTTTTCATCCATTTGAATCGTTGTCGTTTGAATTGATTACATGCCTAGGGCGTGTAATCAATTCAAACGAGTGTCCTCTAAATGGGCTAAAAACAGCTAAATTTTGCCAAACATCGTCAAATAGTTGGTCAATATCTCGATATTATCTGCACTATTTTCCTTGTTTGACGGCAATTTATCTCATTTTTATCACCATTTTTAAAATGAGGACACGGCTTAGGCTTGTTTTTAATTTTTAGAAATTAAGCATTTTCAAGCTTTGGACGCGCTTTGCGAATCGCTTTTAACAACGCTTTTTCGAACTCGCCTTCTTTAAACTGAACGAGATAAGAGTGTGCTGCACAGAAGTTTCGAACATCACGCCATTCATGTGCCAAATGGGTCGCCCAATCGCAATAATCCTTGCCAGCACTTGGCTCGTTTTTCAGAGCTTTTTTGGTCGTAGGATGCAGTATTAGCTCAGGCAATACAGCTTCTAATAACTTGGTTGGTGGACTCATAAACGTATCATCCACGTGTAAGCTTTGGCTGGCAGGATGATAGGCCAATAGAGAGCCTGCATGAATCATCTCATTGGGCGAGATATAGTAGATACCTTCTGACATTGAAAACTGAAGCTCGGGATAGCGTGCAGCGACGGCCTCACTTTCAACCAAATCATCTGCCCAATTGATCTCTGGTACTTTTTTATGATGACGGCTGCTGCCATAAAATGTCGCTTGCGGAAAGTCTTTGGCCATTTGGGCGCAATGTACCGTATGAAATGGATGTACATTCAGGACGGCTTCGACATCTTGACCATTATTGGTAAGCGCCATCACTTCCTCTCGAACATCACCTGTCAAAGCGTAACTGTCTAAAAAGATAAAGCGTCCTGATGCTAGCTTTATTAGTGAGCATTGTGTGCCGATATTTAGTACGCCACCGATACGGAATGATCCGCGTATGTTCCAAAATCCTGCGCCTAAATCATGAATGTGATCAGTCATCAATATTACTCCTTAATGGTTCGTTTTTTCTACCTACAATTATTGATTTTTAAGCGAGTAAAGTCTGTAATAAAAAAGATAGAAGCAATGTAAAAATGTAAAAATAAAAAAGACATGCTATTTACGGCGAGTTCTTTCTTGTTTGGCGGCAATTTTTCTCATTTTAAGCCCCACAATCTAAATGATGACACGTCCTAAATCGACCCGCAATTTTTAACCAAGTTTTTCTGCGATAAGCCCTAGGGCGTGTCCTCAATTCAAACGAGTGTCCTCTAAATGGGCTAAAAACAGCTAAATTTTGCCAAACATCGTCAAATAGTTGGTCAATATCTCGATATTATCTGCACTATTTTCCTCGTTTGACTGCCATTTATCTCATTTTTATCACCATTTTTAAAATGAGGACACGCCCTAGCCTAAATAAAGAATCTATCAAGTGGTAATAACACTTTTAAACCTGAGTCTATTGGTAGATGTGCTAACATGATTTTCTTGTCATTATGATGGGCATTAATCTCCTAATACTGTGCTTTTTCATTCTAAATTAAGCATAAGTATTGGTTATCCGCCTCTGTCATCCACGCCAACGACTGTGACTATTTTCGGTCATGGCATCACCAATATAGCCAGCTCCCTTGTGACTCATTCTACAGATCAAATCCAAAATATTGTGCCAACGCCACCAGTTTCTTCCAATCATTCGACTTCATGGATTTTGAAGCTCACGATTGGTCTGATAGGCATGTTTGCTTTTTTACAGGTGTATTCTATTCAGGCGGTACTGCCAGTCATGATGGTGGACTTTGCCGCGACCGAAGTGCAGGCTGGTATGATCGTTGGGGCTACTGTGTTGGCAATTGCCATCATGTCGCCGTTTTTGGGCATGCTCTCAGATGCGGTCGGGCGCAAGTCATTCATCGTTGGCGCTTTATTGTTCTTAGCCATACCGACAGCGCTGATTGCTCAAAGCTCCAGCATTGAGTGGTTGGGATTGTGGCGTTTTATGCAAGGGCTGTCTGTACCAGGTATTACGGTGGTGACGATTGCCTATATCGGTGAGGAGTTTGAAGGGCGAGCAGTGACCGAGCTGATGTCCTTCTATGTCTCAGGATCAGTATTTGGCGGCTTCATGGGTCGGTTTTTGCTGGGGCATTTACATGAGCTGATCGGTTGGCGTCATGGATATTATGTCATGACAGCGATGACATTATTAGGCGCGATATGGGTTGGCAAGATGCTACCATCGTCTCGTCATTTTGTGGCCAATCCTAATTTTCGCTCAGCGATACAGACGTTAGGGGAGCACCTGACCAATCGCTATGTCGTCACGTCTTGTCTGCTTGGTGCTTGCGTTCTGTTTTCACTCGTGGGCTGTTTTACCTTTATCAATTTACATCTGACAGGTGAGCCGTATAAGCTGACGACGGGCGCGCTTGCCAATATCTTTGCGGTGTATTTGCTGGGTGTCATCATCACACCTCTGTCTACATCGTTGCTACGCCGATTTGGCTCAGCACGTACCGTACGAGTGGCTATCGTCGTATCTATGGTTGGGGTGTTATTGACTCTGGTCACGCCATTATGGGGCGTGGTCATCGGGTTGGCCATCATGTCCTCGGGCGTATTTATCACACAGTCAGCGACCATCAGCTATATCGCGGTCAATGTGAAAAAGGGTCGCTCATTGGCATCGGGCCTATATTATATGGGCTACTATACAGGCGGTACGCTAGGCGCGTGGCTGTGTGGTATGGCGTATGCGCGCGGGCAATGGCCTCTCACGGTCGGCCTATTATTATTTGTACAGGTATTGGCATTATTGGTCGCCAGTTTTGGCATGATTAAAACCACAGTACGGGCAAAGTGATTGGCTGTCTTATGTAGTATGTGTATAGCCAGCCATCTTGTGATACTTAATGTAAGACCGCTTTACACAGCGCCGCTTTTTTCTTACTATCAATAACGATGTTATTACATTATAAAAATTAAAATGGTTAGCGTAGTAGGTTTTATGCTGCTATTAACTTGATTGTTATTATTATTGCTATTTATCCCTTATCAGTACGACAAACAAGGAAGTCAGATCTATGTCAAACATTTACCACAGTGCACCATCTGCCTACGATTATCCATTATTGGTCAAGCAGTTATTAAACCGTGCCAAAACGGTATCGCAAGACCAAGAGATTGTTTATGCGGATAAGAAGCGCCTGACTTATAAAGAACTGTTTGAGCGTATCAATCGCTTGGCCAATGTACTGGCAGGCTTGCAACTCGACGCAGGTGATGTGGTTGCCGTAATGGATTGGGACAGTCATCGCTATCTTGAGTCTTATTTTGCCGTACCAATGTCAGAGTACGTTTTACAGACTGTCAATATCCGTCTATCGCCTGAGAAAATCCTTTATACCATCAACCATGCCAAGCCTAAAGTGCTGATGCTCAATTCTGAGTTTGCGCCATTGGTTAAAGACTATCAGTTTGAAAACTCAAGTATTGAGCATATTATCTGGCTTGATGACAACGGCGTCACTGCTGAAGGTATCTTTGGTAGCAATCAAAGCCGTGTCACAGGCGAATATGAAGCGCTATTAGAAGCTGCCAATAGCGAATTTGATTTTCCGGATTTTGATGAAAACACTATTGCGACGACTTTTTATACGTCAGGCACGACAGGTGATCCAAAAGGGGTCTTCTTTAGCCATCGTCAGCTAGTGCTACATACACTAGCAGAAGCGGCAACCTTGGGTATGCTGCCTGATAAGCAAGGCGTAAGCTATGGTGATGTTTATATGCCTATGACGCCAATGTTCCATGTACATGCATGGGGTTTTCCGTTTACAGCGACCATGGTAGGTCTAAAGCAAGTCTATCCAGGTCGCTATGCGCCTGATACGTTGATGGACTTAATTGTCAATGAAAAGGTCAGTATCACCCATTGTGTACCAACAATTTTGCAAATGGTACTCAAAGAAGCACAAGATCGCGATGTCAGTTTTAATGGGCTAAAAATGATTATTGGTGGTTCAAGGTTGACTGAAGGTCTGGCAAAAACGGCCATGGCCCAAGGTATTGAGGTTTATACAGGCTATGGCATGTCAGAGACGGCTCCACTTATTAGCTTAACGGGTTTTAGTCTTGATGAGCCTGAAATGACCGAAGAAGAAGACATTGCTCGTCGCTGCATGACAGGTAAGCCGGTGCTCATGGTCGATGCTCAGGTATGGGGTGAAGGCAATAAGTCAGTGAAAGGACAGGATAATACAGGAGAGTTGGTATTACGCGCACCTTGGCTGACCCAAAGTTACCTCAAAAACGACGACGCTGGCAAGGAGCTGTGGGAAAACGGCTATATGCACACCCAAGATATCGCGTACATACGTCCTGATGGCTATATCAAAATCACCGATCGATTAAAAGACGTGATTAAATCAGGGGGTGAGTGGATATCGTCGCTGGAAATTGAGACGATTTTATCGTTACATCCGTCAGTGGCTGATGTGTCAGTGATTGGCGTACGTGATAAGCAATGGGGCGAGCGTCCATTGGCTTTGGTGGTATTAAAGCCTGATGCTAAGGATACCAGTGCTGATGATATCAAAGCGATTGCAGAACAAGCGGTAGAGCGCGGTATCATTCCTAAATATGGCGTCCCAAGCCAGTTTAAGTTCGTTGATGAGCTGCCAAAAACCTCCGTTGGTAAACATGACAAAAAAGTCATGCGTGAGATGTATGCCAATCAAACTGAGATTTAGTATTAGGGGCTGTTCAACCGACCCTAGTTAGATGTTCAAATATTTGTATTCGGCAAAATGTAGTGCGTATCACACGCTTAATAGTTGACCTTTATGATAGGCTCTGCTACATTTTAAACCGATACATATTGTATCAGTTTTTAATTCTGGCAAGGATGACCAGTATTTTTTAAGACATGATTTTTTATATTCGAAGCAAACTATAGCTGAATACCCTACTTGCTAAGTGCTTTAACGATAAAATATCATTGCCTCATTTCTCGTTTATGCTAAGGACAGCTACTATGAGCGACCATTCCCAATCCCCAGTTTCTACCCAAATAACAGACACGCCAAACTTCGCTGATATTTATCACGAGTCTATTACGGATCGAGAGCAGTTTTGGGCTGAGCAGGCGAAGCGTATATATTGGCATAAAGAGCCTGAGCAAATTCTAGATGACAGTAATCTGCCTTTTGCCAGATGGTTTGTCGGTGGTGAGACCAACCTTTGTTACAACTGTGTCGATCGTCATCTGGCAGACCGTGCAGAGCAAGATGCTTTTGTGTGGGTGTCATCAGAGATTAATCAAGAATTGATAGAAACCTTTCCAGCGGTCGTTGATTCGTTTAAAGATTTGGGCAATAACGTCGAGTTTTATACAGACTATACCAAGCGTCGCCTGACTTATAATGACTTGTATAAAGAAGTTAATTACTTTGCCGATGTGCTACAGCGTCACGGTATTGGCAAGGGTGACCGTGTCATTATCTATATGCCGATGATATTGGAAGCGGCTTATGCCATGCTGGCTTGTGCGCGTATTGGTGCTGTCCATTCAGTCGTGTTTGGTGGATTTGCTGCCCATAACTTGGCTATCCGTATGGATGATGCCGAAGCGAAAATGGTCATTACGGTAGATGCAGGGCTACGCGGCGGTAAGGTCGTCAATTATAAAAACCTAGTCAACCAAGGCGTCGAACAAGCGACTGTCAAGCCAGAGCATGTGCTGGTGGTCAATCGCGGTATATTGCCATTCGAAACCAAAGCGATCGATGTTGATTATGCGACCGAGCGTCGTCATAGTTGTGAGGCCAATGCAGTCGTAGATCCAGTTTGGCTTGAGTCAAACACCCCGTCTTATCTGCTTTATACTTCTGGTACTACTGGCACACCAAAAGGGGTGCAGCGGGATACAGGCGGTCATGCAGTTGCGCTGACGACGTCAATGGATTATGTCTATGATGGCAAGGCGGGCGAGACGTTTTGGGCAATATCTGACATTGGTTGGGCCGTTGGGCACTCTTATACAATCTATGCGCCGTTACTGGCGGGTATGACCAGTATCATGTATGAGGGCTTACCGCATATGCCAAACCCTGGCATCTGGTGGCGCATCGTTGAGGCCAACAAAGTCAATATTTTGTTCACTGCACCCACAGGCGTGCGTATGCTCAAAAAGCAAGACGAAAGCTGGATGACGCGCTACGATGTCTCTAGTGTTAAGTCGTTCTTTTTGGCAGGCGAGCCGCTTGATGAGTCAACGGCCAATTGGTTAACCCAACATCTAGGCGTACCGATTTTAGATCATTATTGGCAGACAGAATCTGGTTGGCCAATCCTCAGCCATACGCCAAAGTTCAATCATAAGCCTCACAAGCAGGGGTCACCTGGTTACCCGATGTATGGCTATGAAGCGCACGTCATCAATGAGGAAACAGGCGATCCTTGTCAAGCTGGCGAAAAAGGGTTGCTTGCAATTAAAGCACCACTACCGCCTGGCTGTCTCACTACGGTATGGCGTAATGACGAGCGCTTTATCAGTAGTTATTTTGGCTTGTTTGATGGTCAGCAGTACTCAACCTCAGACTATGCAGTAACAGATGAAGAAGGGTATTTCTACATCTTAGGGCGTACCGATGATGTGATTAACGTCGCAGGACATCGAATAGGCACGCAAGAGATTGAGGAGGCCATCAGTACACATCCAGAGATGGCAGAGTGTGCCGTGGTGGGCATTCAAGACGAGCTAAAAGGCGAGCTACCTATTGCCTTCTGCGTCCTAAAGGATCAAACAAAAATCGAAACCACTGAAAACCGTTTTCGTATTGAGCAGCAAGTGATAGGCGCAGTCGTCAAATCTTTGGGCGGCATCGCGCGACCAGCCGCTATTTACTTCCCTCAGGCACTGCCCAAGACACGCTCTGGTAAAATCTTACGTCGCTCAATTCGTGCTCTGGCAGAAAACCAACCGACAGGAGATATGTCAACGCTTGATAACCCAACCGCTATCGATGCGATCAAGCAGGCAATGAAAGATTATTGATTGGTAGAAATCAACGTCGTATAAACCAGTGATTTTATTCATCAGGTATGAAAGTCAGGTTAACTTTAAAAAGCTCATGAGTAATCATGGGCTTTTTTGTGTTTGTTATTTAAACCATTTTTATAGAAACACGTGCTATTAAAATAAACTTAGATAAAATTTCGATAAAGCGCTTGACCGCAAAATTGATTTATTGTTATAGTCAATAACGATACAAAATAAATCATTTTAAAATTCAATTTTTTATGAATGTTTTATAGACAAACCCTCATCGCTTTTACTTTTCTAATAAATATCTAGGTGCCGTCACACGGTAGTCTCGCAAAAAAGATAAGGATATCTTATGCACCACGTTCAACAGCTTATCAATGGTCAGTTCGTACAATCAAACACCGACGAATGGATTGATATCACTGATCCAGCGACGCAAGAAGTCATTGCCAAAGTTCCGCAAACCACCAATGATGAGATTAATCAAGCAGTCGCAGCTGCACAGACTGCGTTTGAGACATGGCGCAAAACGCCAATTACCACGCGTGCGCGTATCTTTTTAAAGTACCAGTCTCTGATTCGTGATCATATGGATGAGCTGGCAGAAATCTTGACCGCAGAGCAAGGCAAGACGATTGCTGATGCGCGTGGTGATGTGTTCCGTGGCCTAGAAGTGGTCGAACATGCCGCTGGTATTGCCAATCTGCAAATCGGTGACTTTGTAGAAAACGTCGCGTCAGGTGTCGATACTTATAGTATTTGGCAGCCACTCGGCGTTTGCGCTGGTATCACACCATTTAACTTCCCAGCGATGATTCCGCTATGGATGTTCCCAATGGCAATTGCCACGGGCAACACATTCATCCTAAAACCGTCTGAACAAGATCCGATGGTGACGATGCGTTTGGTAGAGCTAGCGATTGAAGCAGGCGTACCAGAAGGCGTTCTTAACGTGGTACACGGTGGCAAAGCAACCGTCGATGCTATCTGCGACCATCCAGATATCAAAGCGGTTTCTTTCGTCGGTTCTACCAACGTTGGTAAACACGTCTATGAGCGTGCAAGTAAGTCAGGTAAGCGTGCTCAGTGTATGATGGGTGCCAAAAATCATGGCGTTATCCTGCCTGATGCTAATAAAGAACAGACGCTTAATCAGCTAGCAGGCGCAGCATTTGGCGCCGCTGGTCAGCGCTGTATGGCACTGTCGGTCGTCGTACTAGTAGGCGCAGCTGGCGAATGGATTGATGAGATTAAAGCCAAAGCAGAAAGCTTGGTCGTATCAGCAGGTAAAAATGACAAGGATTTGGGACCACTGATTTCTCCTGCCGCAAAAGCCCGTGTCGAGCATTTGATTGGTACTGGGGTAGAAGAGGGTGCGAGTTTAATTTTGGATGGTCGCGGTATTACTGTTGAAGGGTATGAGAAAGGTAACTTTGTCGGCCCGACTATCTTTGATAATGTCACAAGCGACATGCAAATTTACCAACAAGAAATTTTTGGGCCAGTATTGTGTATCATGCGTGCTAACAGCTTGGACGAAGCGATTGAGATGCTCAATGCCAATCCACATGGCAATGGCACGGCGATATTTACCCAGTCAGGCGCAGCCGCACACAAATTCCAGCAAGACATTCAAGTTGGTCAAATCGGTATTAACTTGCCAATCCCTGTGCCACTACCTATGTTCTCATTCTCAGGTTCACGTGGCAGCAAGCTTGGTGACCTAGGTCCTTATGGCAAGCAAGCCGTCCAGTTCTATACTCAGACAAAGACAGTGACCGCACGTTGGTTTGATGATGAAGCAAGCCGCGGTGTCAATACAACGATTTCAATTTAATCGTCAGCTCATTGTTTTTTCAGTATGACATTTTGTGTTTTCGGTATGACGATAATGCGACTTGCGGTACTATTAAACGCAATTTTATTATCGTTATGCCGCTATCAAGACGCCCTAATGTCTTATAAAATCTCTGACCAACCTTTTTATTAGCGCTTTTATCAACGTTTATCCGAGATTTAAGCCCTCTATTTGATCTATAAGAACAAGGATGACCCTATGGATTTTTCATTGACCGATGACCAAGTCGCCTTTCGCCAAACCGCCCGTCAGTTTGCGCAAAAAGAGCTAAAGCCAAATGCTGCTGAATGGGATCGTAACTCGCATTTCCCAATAGATGTGATCAAAAAATCTGGTGAGCTTGGATTTTTGGGGCTGTATGCCAATCCAGAGTATGACGGCTTGGGCTTACCAAGACTTGACTCAGCAATGGTGTTCGAAGAGCTTGCATGGGGTGATACGGCAGTAGCAGCGTATATGAGTATTCATAACATGGCCGCATGGATGATTGGTGAATATGGCAGTGATACTTTGTGCAAAAAATATCTACCCAATATGGTGAGCGGAGAGTGGTTGGGTAGTTATTGCCTAACGGAACCCAATGCTGGTTCAGATGCGGCCTCGCTACGTACCAAAGCGGATAAGCAAGGCGAGCATTATGTACTAAACGGTGAAAAAACTTTTATTTCTGGCGCAGGCTCAACCGATGTATTGGTAGTAATGGCACGTACTGGTGGTGCTGGGCCAAAAGGTGTGTCAGCGTTTGTCGTAGATGCCAATAGTGCTGGCATCGAATATGGTAAAAACGAGCATAAAATGGGCTGGAAAGCACAGCCGACACGGACAATCAGTTTTAAAGACGTTAAAGTTCCAGTAGAGAACTTGATAGGTGAGGAAGGCCAAGGCTTTCGTATCGCGATGAAAGGACTCGATGGTGGCCGTATCAATATCGGTATTTGTGCGGTAGGAACGGCACAAGCGGCGTTAGAGACGGCAACCAGTTACGTACAAGAGCGTAGCCAGTTTGGTAGCCCGATTGCTAGCTTACAATCGGTACAGTTTAAGCTTGCTGATATGTTGACTCAGACCATCGCCGCGCGCCAAATGCTGTATCTAGCAGCTGATAAAGTCGATAACAATGATGGACAAGCGTCTACCTACTGCGCAATGGCGAAGCGTCTATCTACGGATCTTTGTTTCGATGTTGCCAATGAAGCCCTGCAATTACACGGTGGTTATGGTTATCTAAACGAGTACCCACTTGAGCGCCATGTGCGAGACTTACGTGTGCATCAGATCTTGGAAGGCACCAATGAAATCATGCGAGTGATTATTTCACGTCAGGTTTTACAGGATGAAGGGTTAAATCAACTGCGCTAATTTATCTTGATTTACTGAAACAAGGATTATTTATGACGGATTATACCAATCTTAGGTTATCGATTGATGGTCATACTGCTACCGTGACATTGAACAACCCACCAGCCCATACGTGGACGATGAACAGTCTGCCAGCACTCAAACAACTAGTGACTGATTTGAATGCCAATGATGATATTTATGCTTTAATTATTCATGGTGATGGCGAAAAGTTCTTTTCAGCTGGTGCGGATTTAAACAATTTTTCAGATGGAGACAAAGGCCGCGCCATAAGCATGGCAATTGCATTTGGTGAGGCGTTTGAAGCATTGTCTGCCTATCGCGGTGTCAGTATTGCCGTCATCAACGGCTATGCGATGGGCGGCGGACTTGAGTGTGCATTGGCCTGTGATATCCGTATCGCAGAAGCGCACGCCCAAATGGCACTGCCAGAGACAGGCGTAGGATTGTTGCCATGTGCTGGCGGCACACAGAATCTACCTATGTTAGTAGGGGAGGGTTGGGCCAAACGCATGATACTGTGCGGTGAGCGCGTTGATGCAGAGTTGGCGTTACGTATTGGTCTGGTTGAAGAAGTTGCTGCCAAAGGAGAAGGGTTAAAAGTGGCACAAGCACTAGCGCAAAAAGTTGCTAAACAGTCTCCTGTTGCTGTCAGCTATTCTAAATCGCTTATCCAAGCGGCGAGAAATACCCCGCCTGCACAAAACCTTATCCATGAGCGCGAAGCGTTTGTTAAGTTGTTCGATACCAACGATCAGCGTGAAGGGGTACAAGCCTTTTTAGAAAAGCGTAAACCCAATTGGCAGAATAAATAGACTGCAGGTAGGATGCGCTAACAGTCACTTTATTCATTTCAATTTTTGCAGGTACCTTTTATGACAGCAGCGACGAATAATACTAATACCCAAAAGCTGGCAACTAATATAGAACCAGAAGCGCCTGTACTGTTCAGTACTGAATCGACAGATTGCGGTCACTTGATTGGAGTCATGACACTCAACACACCCAAATCGCTTAATGCACTCAGCGTTGATATGTGTCAATTATTGTCAGCACAGCTAGAGCAGTGGCAAGCCGATGATCAAGTAGTGGCGCTTGTGTTAAAAGGTGCAGGGGATAAAGCGTTCTGTGCGGGCGGTGATATTCGTAAGCTCTATGACAGCATGTCTGCCAGTGCGCCAATACCAAACCCTTATGCTACTGAGTTTTTCAGTCACGAGTACCGTCTCTATCGTCAAATGCATTTTTATCCGAAACCACTGATACTTTGGGGCGATGGCATCATTATGGGCGGCGGCATGGGGCTGATGGCAGGATGTAGTCATCGTCTGGTCACTGAGCGTACCCGTTTTGCCATGCCTGAGGTCACCATTGGACTGTTCCCTGATGCTTCAGGCAGTTGGTTTTTACAACGTATGCCTGCCAAAGTGGGGTTGTTCTTAGGACTAACGGGAGCGATGTGCAATGGCAGCGATGCGCTATTGGCCAATCTGGCAGAGTATGCCGTTGCTAGCCATGATTATGACGCTGTCATGCAGCGCCTCAAACAGAGCGATTGGCAAACGGTAGATAGCGCTAGCCGTTCGAATAAGTGCCATGACAATAGTGCTCATAGTATTGTTAGCCGTGCACTTGCTGAACTACCTATTGCCGAACTGCCTGATAGTAAGCTAGCGACATATTGGCAACCTATTCAACAGTTGATGAACCGTGGCGGTCTGGCTGATATTGATGCGCTGCTACAAAGCGATAAAGCGCTGACACAGCTAAATAAAGATTTTGCAGAAGACAGCTGGACGCAGCGCGCAGTTGCAACCTATCGTCATGGCTGCCCAGTGACGGCAGCGTTAACTTATACGCTTTATCATAAAGTCGCCGATTTATCGATTGAACAAGTCCTGTATTTAGAAACCAATGTCGCAGTACATTGTGCGGCCAACCCTGATTTCAAAGAAGGCGTGCGGGCATTATTAATTGATAAAGATAGAAATCCCAAATGGTCGCGTTCATTAGCAGACTGTCTGAGTGTAGAAGGGCAGGCATATATCGATCAGCACTTTGTCAATCCTTATCCAAAAGGTGAGCATCCTTTGGGCGATTGGCTAGGTAGTGACGCTTTGGGTAGTCGATACGTCGGCTAGTTGCCTAAAAGAGATTTATAAAGTAGGACATAAGCAATATTCACTAATAAACACTGTTAAATAGTATGTAGCAATAGTTACATCATAAATCATCAAGGAGTGATGAGATGGGTACAAAGGATACAAGTACAATGAATAATAACACCACTAAACCACATATTGCCTTTATCGGGCTTGGTAACATGGGTGCGCCAATGGCAGAGAATTTATTGAAGGCAGGTTACGCGCTATCTGTCTTTGATTTGTCTAAGGCTGCGACCCAGCGTCTACAGCAAGCAGGTGCTAGGGTGGCAGACAATCCTAAAGATGCTGCGAGTAACGCTCAAGTTGTGATTAGTATGTTACCTGCAGGTCAGCACGTACATTCTGTGTACTTGGGTGATAGCGGCTCTAATGGTTTGCTTGCAGAGCTGCCAAAAGGCACGCTTGTGATTGACAGTAGTACGATAGCGGCTGCTGATGCAAGGACAGTGGCAGAGGCGGCAGATAAACTTGGCATCGACTTTTTAGATGCACCGGTCTCTGGTGGTACGGGCGGGGCAATTGCTGGTAGCTTGACCTTTATCGTTGGTGGCGACGATAATGCTTTTGCCAAGGCTGAACCGATACTTGCCGTGATGGGCAAAAATATCTTTCATGCGGGCGAGCACGGCGCAGGACAAGTGGCTAAAATCTGTAATAACATGCTATTAGGTATCTTGATGGCAGGGACGGCAGAGGCGATTAATCTAGGCGTCAAGAACGGTTTGGACCCTAAAGTGCTATCAGATATCATGCTACAAAGCTCAGGCCGTAACTGGACCTTAGAAGTTTATAATCCTTATCCACAAGTCATGGAAAATGTTCCCTCCAGTAACGGCTATCAAGGTGGTTTTATGAGTAAACTGATGCAAAAAGATCTGAACCTTGCGATGCAGACGGCTCAAGACACTCATGTAGAAACCCCCATGGGGGCAAAAGCGACCGAGCTATATACCTCACATACTGTAGAGAATGGTGATAAAGACTTTTCTAGTATTATGGGACGTCATGACGTTTCGCTATTGTCTTATACGCGATACTCTTAAATATCGCTAGGGCGTGTCTTCAATTCACTCGATAGTTATCTAAATGGGCTAAAAACAGCTAAATTTTGCCAAACATCGTCAAATAGCTGGTTAATATCCAGATATTATCTGCACTATTTTCCTCGTTTGACGGCAATTTATCTCATTTTTGAAATGAAGACACGGCCTAGTAATTCCTGCTAATAAAAACAATGTACTGGCTAAAAAGAAAAAGGACGACGCTAGAATCATAGCGTCGTCCTTTTTTTGATGACCAATCTACTGTGTTAGCTTTGCAAATCATACACGAGGGTTTGGATATCCTGTGCCGCTTTTTGCAGTCGTGGTACATGGGTCAATAGATCATCAAGTGAAACCCGTATGGTTGGTGCATGCAGATATAGTGAAGCCAGATAGCGTGACTTTTTGTCTAATATAGGTACAGCCACCGCTACCATCTCAGAGATAAATTCCTCATTGTCGATACCAATGCCAGTATCAGCGATACGATCAAGCTCAGCATTCAATGCATCAATATCGGTAATGGTATTTTTGGTGAATTTATCTAATGGCAACCCTTGTAGTATTTTCATACGGCTAGCCGTCGATATCTGGCTCAAATATAGCTTGCCTGTCGCCGTACACCACATGGGTGATTTTGCTCCGACAGGAAGATAAATCTGTAGTGGTAAGGTCGTTTGAGCACGGTTGGTATAGATCATATTCATATGATAAGGAATACCAATGCCGCAAGTTTCCTTTAACTCGTCAACCAGCTTTTGCAAAATCATCTGCCGTTCGTTAAAAAATAACCGTTGCTGCCAGAGCTCAACGCTCAAATTGCGTACCCGCTTACCAGGAATAATCCCGCCACCAATATCGATGGTCACAAACCCTTCATCAACCAAATTTTGAATCAAACGATGGATGGTTGGTTTAGGAATATCTAACTCTTGTGACAGCTCAAGTGGAGAAAGAGGCTTGGAAGCATAAGACACCGCTTCAATAATCTCTAAAACACGGGTAATCGATGATACTTTAGGCATATATATATGGCTCAATAGGAATAAAAAGGAGACAGCATGGAACATGACAAGGTCTTTAATACACAATCTTCTGACATATTTTTCTACCTTCTAATTTAGCATAATATGACGCTTAGACAAGGCATAGTTGCCTTAGCTGGCCATACTATTGCTCTTTGAACACACTATAGTACAAAATTTTTGTGACAGCCGTGCTCATCTCATTATTTATCCAAAAGCAATCATTACTACATCAACTCACAAAACACAACAAACAGTAGTAATAAGCTATATAACTGTCATTGAACAAAACCAAGAGGAAGGGCATTATGATGACATATTTTGTAATACCCTTACATAAACATTAAGCAACTCAATATTCGTGTCTGTGCTGTTTGGTTACTTTAAGAGCATTGTGTAACAGAAAGTCGAAGTTTTACGGATTGGTGTAGTAATTATTACAATACCTATGCAATCTTTACATAATGGCAAATAAAAAGCGTTCTTATAGGGGTGACTTTTTAAGCCAAAATTGTTTTAATCTGCTCAACAAAATGATCGATTTAAAAAAAGCTAAATTATCATTTTTTATGGGCGACTTATTTCACACTTTAGGAGAGTATTTATGAAACTTATTAAATTAACAGCAATTACTGCTGCCGTATTAGCATCAACTGCCGCATTGGCTGCTGAGCCAGTTATCGTCGTTGATGACAATGATGCGGTTGTTTATGAAGCAGAACCTGCTTCTTATGCATATGATGCTGATGCTGGTATGGTAAGTAACACGACGGGTGCTGTCGTTGGTGGTACTAAAGGTTTCTTTAGTAAAGTAGTGAATCCAGCATCTGTAAGCGCGGAAGTTGGCACTTTAGGTTATGGTGCTAATATCGGTTGGTCACTGAACGAAAAAACTGAATTACAAGCTGGTTGGGCAGGTGGCGATGTTGCTGACCTTTTCGGCGGTGATTTTGACGCAAATGACATCAATTATGATGTTGATAGTGATTTTAGCAATCCTTACCTAGGTGTGCAATTGCGTCCTACTGGTAACTGGTTCACGATGGGTGCTGGTATCATCGTTCCTGACAACGATATTGATGTGCGTGCAAATCCTGAGGGAAGTGGTGACGACGCGTATTATAGCGTTAATGGTGAAGAGTATCTATTAAGTGACGTAGGTGCTTTAGAAGGGACTATTGAACATCGTAACAAGTTAGCACCTTACCTAACAGTTGGTTTCCGTCCTAATATTACTAACAATTTTGGTTTGTTTGGTGAAATTGGCGCAGCATATATGGGTAAAACCACTGCAACAATTAATCGCGTAGCTGGTAATACTAATCCAGATGCAGAACTTGTAGCTGACCAAGCTGAGAAAGATTTAGAAGATAAAGATTGGTTAGAGTGGTTCCCAATTGTTAAACTTGGTGCAACTTACCGTTTCTAATCTAATCACAGTTTAAATACTGTCATTAGCAGAAAACAAAAAAACGATCCTTCTTAGGGTCGTTTTTTTATGCTTAAAATAAAGTATTGAAAATATTTTTAAAACGTAGGTTTGACTTTCACTCAGAAAACAACGATAGTTTCCTGTGCGTGTAATGTGGCAACACGGTAAGCAGAGCGGTGGCGAGTTTTTTTTGTCTCATTGGATATAGAAAAAGAAAGGGATTTTTTATCATCCTCAATTAAGCTAGGGATAAGGGTGGAGTAATCCATACCCAATCCTTGAGCCAATGTGTATTGGTTGATTTTGATAAAACTTTCTTTTATTTGCCACAGTAATTTGGCCGTGTTATCACGTTGCTCGGTTGAGAGCTGTTCTAAGAGAGCAATCTCGTTTGCTGAGTAAAAACGCCTGACCACATGCCAAGCAATATTATTGCTCTCTATATCGATGCCAGCAGGACGCTGACGACTAATGACGACCGCTATTTTGCTAGGTAAATTCTGGCCAGTTGTCTGATTTGACTTTGTAGTATGCTTTGAATGATTAGCACCCGTATGACTAAAACACACATAATACTGACTGTTGACGAGCCGATAGGGGAAGCCTGACTCATCTAAGGTGTCATTGACTGACAGTTTTTTAAGTAGCTCTTGCAATAGTTGCCTGACGCCTTGCCGCTGCTGCTGACGTTGTTTACGCGCTAGAGCAGGTACTGAGTGTCTAGGTGCTGCTGTCGCCACCTGATAGTACCAATTTAGGCTATTGAACTTAATGATGTCTTTACACGACGTATTACATGATGATAACCATAATGACTTGTTCCACAAGCTTCCAGTGACTAAATGACTCACTGATTCGCTCACTTGAGCCGTCACACACCATGTCGTGGTGTCGAGTTGAGTGTACTGTATCCGGGTGAGGTTAGAAGTCGGCATATATTACTAGTCATCAAAAACGATTGTTATAGAATTGAATATATAAGAATGTGCAAGTTTGAACCTTATTTATTTGATACGTAGATAGTCATATCTCAATAGCTATGTCTAAATAATCTATATTTAATTATCTGGTCAAAAATAATAAAAGCCCAGCAATATATTATTACTGAGCTTTATTTAATCATCGAACGTTATAAACAATGCTTAGTAAGATAACTCGGCACGACGATTTTGTGCATAAGCGTCTTCAGTGTTGCCAGCTGTAGCAGCGCGCTCTTCACCATAGCTGATAACACGGATGTTGTTTGCATTAACACCTTGTGCTGCAAGGTAGTTACGAGCCGATTGGGCACGACGTTCGCCTAGTGCCATATTGTATTCACGGCTACCGCGCTCATCAGTATGACCTGCGATAACCACACCAGCTGCTGGGTTTGAATTTAGCAAGCTTACGTGTTGATTCAGGACACTCGCTGATTGAGCCGTAATTTCACTGCTATCAAAGGCAAAGTAGACCACTGCTTGTAGGTTCTCAGCGCTAGCAATAACCGCATTCGAGTTGCCTACACTGACAGCACTGTTATAGCCACTGTATCCACCTGGGATACCTAGCGGGGCAACCACAACTTCCGAAGTAGACCGCTTGGTAGCACAACCAGTGGTTAGTGCAACCGCGCTTGATAGCACAGCAAGAACAGCGATCTTAGAAAAACTGATTGACATGACGAGCTCCTAAAACTTTAATTAATTAAAATTGTTTTTTTAAACTGCTTACGAAAAAGTTAGGCAATTGCTATCTATCATATACTAAATGTTACTTTATGTAAGTAGTATTACTGTAAATAATTCTAGAATTTACAGATAGATATGCGGCATATTACCATCGATGTTTGCCCCAATTCTCAGGATTGGCCCAGTAGTCTGCATTGAGCCAATTCGGTAGTTGTTTATAGTCATATAGATTAAACTGCCAAAGCGTTGCAGTGACGGTTGACGAGGTGATAGAGTGAAAATTATCGGCGTCTAGAAGTGGCTCACTTAAAATATTAAATGGGGTAAAGCCATACGGTTTTAAATCTACCGAGCTGTCTAAGGCAATCAGCAAATGTGCTGCATACAAATCACGGTAGCGCATCAGTAGCGGTACATAATGTTGTAATAATTCTGCTGGCAAAGTGGGTAGCCAAAAGCAAGCAAGCTCATAACGCTCAGGCAGGTTATGCTTAGCAAGTTCAGCCAGTGTCGATAGATGCCATGCATCCCTTGCCATCTCAGCACTGTCCTTTTCAACACTATCCTTTTCAACACTATTCTTGATAGATTCATTATCTCTAAGCTGTACTTGCAACGCTGACAAATCTTGATTGCCATGTACTACCCATAATAACTCAGCACTATCATTGCTAGACTCAGTTGGCAGTTGTACTTGAGTCGTTAATGAGGGCAAAAGGGCATCAACATATGCTATTAATAGTGGTAGAGTAATGTCTGAGCGACTGGCAGTGTGCTTTGTCATATAATAGGCCGTTTGTTAAATGATGGGTCGTCAATACGACCATTAAATCATTTTCAGCAACATTATCCAATGGATAACGCATCACTTATTTTTATCACCGTTTTCAAAAGGAGGAAACACGCTAGTCTGCTATTTATAGTACGCTCACTTGCCTGCTTTGTCTCTACATTATCTTGAACCGACTATATCTCAATATCCACACTTGAAATCTAATGATTTAGGTCAATCTAGGTTGGGTCATCAATTTTCCTCATTTTAGACTTCACAATCTAAACAATGACACACCCGAGCTATAAATTTGACGAGAAAGTATATTTAACGAATATTATCACCAATAATAATAGGACGCCATATGTCTACTGCTGAAACCGCTGCTCAAATCATCAATCCTGAAATGCCAGATGTACCGCCACACACGCCTAGTAAGATTAACTTAAAAGACTATCAAAAACCGAGTTTCGATGTCGATACCGTTCATTTAGATATTAAGCTGTTTGAAGCGTATGCGCAGGTAGATAGCACGCTTGAGATGGTGCGTCAGACCGCAGGGGATATCGTTTTATTTGGTGAGTCGTTAGAGTTGCTAGCGATTGCCATGAATGGTGAGTCATTGACCGCTGAGCATTATCAACAAGAGGCTGGTCAACTGACCATTTATAACGCCCCTGCTCAAGTGACTTTAGATATTCAAGTACGCATCTGCCCACAGACCAACACCGCGCTTGAAGGTTTATATATGGCAGGCAGTGGCGACGATACTATGTTTGTCACTCAATGTGAGCCAGAGGGTTTCCGCAAGATTACTTTTTATCCTGATCGCCCTGATGTACTAGCGATATTTACCACCCGACTGGAAGCCGACAAGCGTTATCCGACCTTATTGGCCAATGGTAACTTAGTCGAAGCAGGCGAAGTGGCCGATGCACCAGACCGTCACTATGCGATTTGGCATGATCCAACCAACAAGCCAAGCTATCTATTTGCTTGTGTCGTTGCTGATTTGGATGTGCTGACGGATTCTTATACGACGAGTGAAGGTCGAGATGTCCTGCTTGAAATATACGCAAAGTCTGCCGATATCGATAAATGCGATGTGGGTATGCAAGCGCTAAAAGACGCCATGAAATGGGATGAGGTCAATTATGGCCGAGCCTATGATCTAGATCGCTATATGATTGTGGCGGTCAGTCAATTTAATATGGGTGCGATGGAAAATAAAGGTCTCAATATTTTTAACACCGCTTGCGTGTTATCTAGCCCTGAGACGACCACTGATGCCCGTAGTTTTAGCGTAAAAGCCATTATCGCTCATGAGTATTTTCATAACTGGACAGGCAATCGTATTACCTGCCGTGATTGGTTCCAGCTGTGTTTAAAAGAAGGCTTTACCGTTTACCGTGATCAATCATTTTCAGCAGATCAGCAGTCAAGTGCGGTACAGCGTATTGATGACGTGGCCACCTTGCGTGCGCATCAGTTTAGCGAAGATGCAGGCCCATTAGCACATCCAGTACGTCCAGAGAGTTTTGTTGAAATTAATAACTTTTATACGACGACCGTCTACGAGAAAGGTGCTGAAATTGTGCGTATGATTGCCAATACGTTGGGACCAGATGATTTCCGTAAAGGAACAGATGAGTACTTCCGTCGCTATGATGGACAAGCGGTAACGGTTGAGGACTTTCTATCAGCGCTTAGTATTACTGATGACAAAATCGAGAATTTTATTGATTGGTATCGTCAGCCTGGTACGCCAGTGGTATCGGGTTCTCAAACTTATGATAGCGCAGCGCAGACGCTAACCATCACCTTGAATCAGCAGACACGCCATGTGAAAGGCTTTGATGCGCCAAAACCATTGCCGATACCTGTAGCAACCGCCTTATTTGACAACGACTCAGGCGCTATCGTCGCCGAGCGTATGTTATTGCTTGACAAAGCGACACAAACGTTTGTTTTTGAAAATGTCGCCAGCGAGCCTGTTGTATCTTTACTGCGTGACTTTAGTGCGCCCGTACAGCTCAATTATGATTATCAAGATGCAGACTTGGCATTTCTGCTTAAGCATGAAACCAATGGGTTCAACCGCTGGCAGGTCACTCAAATGCTGGTAAACCGTATTTTACTGCAAGGACAAGGTGCGAAGAGCAGCCCTGAGGTGTATTTGGAAGCATTGGCGCAGACGTTGCCCGTCTTAGCGGCTGATGATGCGATGCTAGCGGCACGATTGCTTGATATTCCATCAGCGCAAGAGTTGGCTTCTGCCATCCCTGCAGACTACGATCCAGTGCTGGTTAAAGAGCAGCGCGATGGGCTATACAAGCAAGTAGCTGATAAATTAAAGGACCAATGGGCTGAGTTGTACAACAACTTGCCAATGCAGTCTTATGAGGACAGCGCTGAAGCACGAGGCATTCGTGCGTTGCGTAATGTCGTGCTTGATATGGCGTTGACTGCCAATGTGGATGATGCAGCCGACTGGGCACAACAGCAGTATGACAATGCCAGCTGTATGACTGAGCGCTTTGGTGCATTGAAGGCCATGGTCAATCATCAATTGGCAGGTGCAGATAAGTACTTAGCAGACTTCTATGAGCGTTTCCAAGCAAACGATCTGGTTATCGATTTGTGGTTCAGTGTACAAGCTGCGGCTGACGACGTGACGCCTGATATGGTCAAGTCGCTACTGACGCACGCAGATTTTGATTGGAATACCCCTAACCGTGTCCGTTCGGTCATCAGTGCTTTTAGCTCGCAGCCAACGGTATTATGGACGGCAGAAGGTCTAGAGATGTATACAGGCGTGATTCAGAAATTAGATGATGCCAACCCTGTATTAGCGTCGCGCTTACTGCAAGTACTGGCACGCTGGAATACGTTGGCTGAGCCACGTCGTCAAATGGCGCATGAGCAGCTGGTAGATTTACAAAAGAATGTCTCATCTAAGCATGTGCTCGAAAGCTTAGAGAGCGTGCTAGGTGCTGCAAATAGCTAGTTGATAGCAGTATGAAGTGAGTTAAGACAGAGTGTTCATAAATAAAAAGCCCCTTTTGCACTAATGCGAAAGGGGCTTTTTATTATTTGCTCGACGACAAACTATCACTGATGGCTATTAACGATTTGGTAGTATATCTTTTACCATGTCACGTAAGCTATGTAATGCTGTGACGGTGCTGTCCCAATCTAGGCAACCATCGGTGATCGATTTGCCATACTCAAGCTGACTCAAATCAGCAGTCAGTTTTTGATTGCCACCTTTTAAGTGGCTCTCAATCATCATACCGATAATTGATTTATTGCCATTTTGAATCTGTTCGGCAACGTTTTTGATAACCATCGGTTGTAAATAAGGGTCTTTACCGGAGTTGGCATGGCTTGAATCAATCATGATCTTGCTATTGGTTTTGCCTTTTGCCAGCTCATTTTCAACTTGAGCGACCGCAGTTTCATCATAGTTAGGTTTGCCATTACCACCGCGAAGTACCACATGCGCGTAAGGGTTGCCTTTAGATTTGATGATAGAGACTTTACCGTCTGAGGATAGACCTAAGAAGCTATGACCTTCCTTGACCGCTTGCATGGCATTTACAGCCACTGTCATACCGCCATCCGTACCATTTTTGAAGCCAACTGGGCAGGACAAGCCTGAGCTCATTTCGCGATGCGTTTGGCTCTCAGTGGTACGTGCGCCAATGGCTGACCAGCTGATTAGATCCTGTATGTACTGCGGCGTATTTGGATCAAGTGCTTCGGTCGCGCAAGGGAGCCCTTTTTCATTCAGATCCAGTAGCAATTTACGAGCCGTGCGCAAGCCTTTTTCTATATCAAAGCTGTCATTCATATCAGGATCGTTGATCATGCCTTTCCAGCCGACCGTCGTACGAGGTTTTTCAAAATAAACACGCATGACCACAAATACACTGTCTTCGATTTCTTTTGCCAATACGGCTAAACGATCGGCATATTCGTGAGCGGCTTTGATATCGTGAATAGAGCAGGGGCCAATGACCACAAACAAACGCTTGTCTTTACCGTCCAAGATATCTTGGATAGTATTACGACCTTTTAGTACGGTGTTATACGCGTCGTCTGACAAAGGCAGCTCGGCTTTTAGCTCGGCAGGAGTAATTAAAGGAATAAATTTTTCAATATTCACGTCGTCAATATCTGCATTATGGGTAACTGATGTTGTCATGATTATATATCGTCTAGCTGATTTATAGGAATATTCATTATGCGGACAAAAGTGTTGGTTGACAAGGGCAGTCGGACAGTTAATTGACTGATAACTGGAATGTAGAAACCAAAACTTAGTTATACTTGTATACACTTAGCGCGATATTTGCCGTTCCAAATGCACGTTTAGCATTTCGTTTTTCCGTCTATTAATAAGAGTTAGTTAAATTTGGGGTGCTAGACGTTCAGCTCTTATGCGTGAATTTAGCTATTTGTATCATCGTCACGTATGATAGCAACATCAACGATAAGTCGCTAAAATCATGACGTGAAAATAATAAGTACGTACAATGCGTATTGAGCATAAAGTGCATCGCTGGTTTGCCACGTTATATTCTATAATAATGGTCGATTTATTTTATTTGTATATTTTTAATATTGAGAGCTTGTCATGACAGATTCTGCTACGTCTCATCACCATACTGACCTCATTCATCAAACAGAGACGGATACTCAGATACCTAACATACACGCTGCGCCGTTAGTGATAGCCATCGTCGCAGGTGAAGTATCTGGTGACAGTTTGGGTGCAGATTTTATGCAGCAGATGAATAACCTGCGTGATGATATTGTCTGGGTAGGTGTAGGCGGTACAAAAATGCAAGCGCAAGGATTGCAGAGTATTTTTCCATTGGAACGCTTGGCAGTGATGGGTCTGGTTGAAGTTGTGGCGCAGCTACCCGATTTGCTCAAGGCGCGCCGCGAGCTACTGAGTGCGTTTAAGACGGCCAATATCGACTGGTTCATCGGTATCGACGCCCCTGATTTTAATTTACGAGTATCCAAAAAACTTAAACCCCAAGGCGTGTTCTGTGTACAGTATGTTAGTCCTTCTATCTGGGCGTGGCGCGAGTCGCGTATCCATAATATTAAAGCGGCGACCAATTTGGTATTATGTCTGTTCCCGTTTGAGCTGCCAGTGTATGAGCGACATAATCATCCAGCGGTTTGTGTGGGTCATCCGCTACTACGAACCATTGACCAAACATTACTCAACAGGCCAATCAATCAACGTCGCAGCGAGTTGGTCTGGCACAATGATGGATTGCAGCAGTTTTTCATTGAACGGTTCGATGATGTGAGTCAGCTTATTTGTGTGATGCCAGGCTCTAGGCGCGGTGAAATCACGGCTATTTTGCCATTGATGCTTGATGGCATACAAAAGCTCATCCTGTTAGATCTCAAGCTATGCTTTATCATTCCAACGGTCGATCAAAACCATCAATACATTGTTCAAGATGTGATTGATCAACGCTCAGAGCAGCTGCGTGCCGCGATTGTGGTCGTCTATGATGATACCCAACCAGAGTTTAGCCAGCATGCAATGGCCGCATCAGATATCGTGATGCTAGCGTCTGGGACAGCAACGTTAGAAGCGATGCTGCTTGAACGGCCCATGGTGGTGGTCTATCAATTGAATCAGCTAACTTATCAGATTGCCAAGCGCTTGGTAAAAGTGCCTTATGTGGCATTGCCTAACATATTGGCTAATGCGCCGATTGTGCCTGAGCTTATTCAAGAGCAGGCGAGTGGCGACAATATTTGCCGTACCGTAATGCGTCTGTTGCAACCACGTGCCTATGCCGAGCAATTACACGACTTGCTAGTGACAAAGCAGTCACTACAGCAGCAAAGCAACCATGAGCCTGCAAACAGTGTGATTGAGCAGTGGTTTATTCAAGATAGTAATACCGTCAACCCTACCTAAACGAGAAAGACTGCCTAACATTATGCATATTCAACACAGTACAGAAACCCCATTCCAGACAATTGATATCGATATTGAAAGCATTGATGTTAAAGGGCAGTATATTCAATTGGCGACGCCCATACATTTATATGGTCAATTAAATACCTCTGAGTTGTTCGTTCAGTATTTGACTCAGTATAGTCAGCAGTCGGAACCATCAATATTACAGATTGGTGTCGATGAAGCAGGGCGCGGGCCATTACTCGGTAGCGTCAATGTTGCCGCGGCGATATTACCGGCGACTTGGTCAGGATTGATTGAGGCGCAACCACTCAAAGACACGCCATTGTCGATACTGACGGACTCCAAACAACTGAGTGAAAAAAAGCGTGATATCCTTTACCCGCTGGTTCAGCAGCATGCAATTGGTTATGTCATCGCCGATATACCAGCCGCGGTTATCGATCAAGTAAATATCTTGCAAGCAACGATGCTCGGTATGCGCTTATGTACCGAAGCGTTATTAGAGGCAATTTTCAAACATTTTTCGATGACTGAGAAAGTCGAAAGCACCGCGTTTGATGCATTACAAATCGAAGTATTGTTTGATGGGAATCGCTGTCCTGACTTGAACTATGAGGCGGTGAAAAAATTAGGCGTAGTGCCATCCACAATTGACTGCCAAGCATGGGTAAAAGGGGATGCACGCCATACTAGCATTGCAGCGGCCAGTATATTGGCAAAAGTAAGTCGTGACGAAATGATGTATGCATTGGATGCTCAATATCCAGAATACGGTATCGCCAAACACAAAGGCTATCCGACGCGAGCTCATATGGAAGCCATTGAGCGACATGGTGTTTTGTCCGCGCACAGACGTAGTTTTGCACCAGTAAGGAAGGCGCTAGAAGACACGCCCTAGCAACCAAAAACCTGCCACTTGTAAATAGCAATTGGCAGTTTTTTTGAAAAATAACGCGCAAAAGTTCGTAGGTTGTAATACAATAAGTGCTGTGTCACCATAAAATACTGTTAAATCAACCACTAACACTCATGTTAATGACTTTTATTCTTATTATTATTCATTAACAGATTGTAGTCGATTCAAGCTAATTTAGAGACAAGAAAGGCAAGCGAAGACACTACAAATAGTAGGCTGAGCGAGCGTGATACCTATCCAATTTAGATGAGATTGACTACATTATATTATAGGACGAGAAATGACTGCTAATACCCCTCAAAAAAATCTTGTTGCAGTATTATTCTTGACGGTATTTTTAACTGCTTGTGGCGGAGGTGGTGATTCAGATAGTAGCTCTACCTCTGCCAATGTACCCGATAGCCCACAGGGTGATGGGATTACTGAGTCACCGACTTCTGAGCCCATAGATTCTGCACCGATCATACCTACTGACAAAAACAATGAACCAGATAATGAAGGTGGTGAGCCAACTGATGACAATGTACAGGCAGTATTGAGCGCTAATAATCAGTTTAGTCTGGCAAGAACCAGTTGTGGTCTAAACGGTTTATCCGTTGATACTGAGCTAAATGATATTGCTGTTCGGCATGCAAACTATATCAAATATGTATTTGCCAACAGCGTACCAACCAGTTTTAACGTGCATTTTGAAAATGAAATCAGCAGCGTTACGGGTACAAACAATCCTTTTTTTGGCGGATTGGATCTGTCAGATCGATTGGTAAGCGCAAGCTATCCTAATTCACAATATGGTGTCACTGAAAACATTGCACAGTCTGTTTATTATAGTTCAGCAGGCAGTTTTTTGAGCTCGGAGATGGTAGCAGGCTCTATGGCAAAGTCGTTGTTAGCAGCGCCCTACCATTTGCGCTCTTTGATGTTGCCTACCTCAAGTGTAATAGGCACAGGGATGGCTGTTTATAAGCCCAAAGATAAAACCCCTGCTAACAATCAAGGCTATGTTTTGGTCAGTAATGCTTCAGCCACCAAAACCACTGCGACCAAGACGCTTGCAGGTGTTCTTACTTACCCATGTCAAGATGTGACAGGGACAGTCACTGCGCTATACAACGAGACCCCAAGTCCAGTTAAAGGCTCTGGACGCAATTTGCGTACCGATCCTATCGGGCAGCCTGTTTATATCAACATGCCATCTGCTGATACAGTTAAAGTCAGTAACGTTAAATTCCGAGATGTGCAGCGTAATATAGATGTGCCCATTCAGTTGCTTGATTTTGACAACGATCCGTACAAAGGTACTAATTATGCACTACCAACGAATGAAGCCTTCATTTTGCCATTGACCGATGCACTCAAAAGCTGTGAATCAGGGGCTAAAAAAGGTGGAAATTGTGGACTCTATGGTAATAGCAAGTACAAGGTCAGCTTTGATATATTGATTGACAATGAAACCTTAGAAAAGCAGTCATTTATTTTTACTACTGGTAAAGTGAACTACTAAGAAACGTTCAGCACACCTTACATATGTTATAAAAAGGTCTGAATCATATAACTGGTTCAGACCTTTTTAATCAAATGATTTTGGTTATCTTTGTATAAGATGATTAGGGAAACAGCAGGTTCTTCTAACGGCTCGTTTTAGTCGGTGTATAAGACAGCAATTATTGCCTTCTAAACCTACGGTGTGCTATTTACCAACCCGTTTATTATCTGATTTAAAGGTGGTTAAGAAACTGTCCCAATTGTCCATATTAATATAGCTGTCGCTTACTTTAAGATGCTTGAGCCGAGAATGCAGCCTACTTGGTGTGGCTGAATCACGTTGGCCCCAAGCGTAAGTCACAAGTTCACTGGTGTCAGGATCATAAGAATAGATGAGCCAAACTTTACGCTTTTATTGACCCACGTAAGTCCAAAATCCATCAGCCTCTAAGCGCTCATAGCAACGCTTCTTAGGCCTAATCCTATAAATCGATGAGCTTGAAATTCGTACTGTGACAGTCGGGGCAGCTGATATATTTGTGTTTTCATAACCTCAAATATATCAGCTTGCTACGGCGTTACCCTCCTTAGCCTACTTCTTGTCGTACTTTCACTCGGCTGCCTTGTACCCGTTTTAGCGTTGTTTGACTATATTTAACGCTTATCATATTTATCACTGTATGTTACCCAAAAATCTGCATTTTCAATGCCGACTTTGCGAGGGTCAAAGACAGGGTCTAACCCCAGTTTCTTTTGCTCATCAAAATCTTTCAGGACTTTTGAGGCGGTTTTGCTCAGTAGCAAAATAGCGATAAAGTTAAGATAGCACATACTGCCAAAGCCGATATCACCCAATGCCCACATGACGCCTACAGACTGCATACTGCCAGTCAAACACACTGCCAAGAAAATAATTTTTAGTAGAGGCTTGAGTACAGGATAACGCAGTTTTTGATCAAGATAGACCAGTGTGGTTTCAGCGATATAGTAATAGGCAATCAGGCAAGTAAACGCAAATAAGAAGATAGCAATCGCCACAAAACCGCTGCCGTACTGACTGAATACGGTGGAAACAGCGGCTTGGGTAAATGCTGTGCCTGCTTCGATGCCTGGCATATTTTCTACCAGCACCAAACCTTCTGCAGGAATCACATTGTACATGCCAGTTGATAAAATCATGAGGGCAGTGGCCGTACAAACCAGTACAGTGTCGATATAGATTGAAAAGCTTTGGACTAGGCCTTGTTTGGCAGGATGGGAGACTTCGGCAGCGGCTGAGCTAAAGGTGGCTTCACCAGCACCAGCCACGTTAGAGAATACCGCACGGCGTACGCCCCAAGAGATCGCTAGACCGACGATACCACCAAAAACGGCATCCATACCAAACGCGCTTTTGAAGATAAGGGCAAACATCGCAGGTAGGTTTGAGGCATTAAATATCAAAACAATTATCATCATCAAGACATAGCCAACCGCCATCACGGGCACGACTTTACCAGCAAAGCCGGCAATACGTTTTATGCCACCAAAGATAATAAAGGCCAATAGGGCAACGATAATCACGCCAGTCATAACAGGAGGG
Organism: Psychrobacter sp. 5A.1; assembly: GCF_030407455.1. Classification (GTDB taxonomy): domain Bacteria; phylum Pseudomonadota; class Gammaproteobacteria; order Pseudomonadales; family Moraxellaceae; genus Psychrobacter. Next base: position 23,797 of record NZ_JASDDJ010000018.1, on the reverse strand, counting down.
ATATTAAAGGCGGTGTTAAACGAGTCAGCAATGGTATTGGCTTGGACGCCAGGCACCAACACGCCATAAGACAAACAGGTCACCACCGCGACCAAAATAGCAAACGGCTTCATCTTAAGCCCACGCTCAATATAAAAAGGTGAGCCGCCACGATATTGATCATCAACCGTGTGTTTATAGACTTGTGCAAGAGTCGATTCAACGAACGCACTGGCACCACCTAATAGTCCCATGACGATCATCCAAAAAACAGCGCCAGGGCCACCAGCGGCGATGGCTGTTGCCACCCCAGCGATATTGCCGACACCGATTCGACCGGATAGCGCCATACTGAACGCTTGGAAGGAGCTGATACCTTGGGTTGACGTTTGCTTATCGAATAATAGTTTTATCATCTCTTTGAAGTAGCGAAACTGTACCCCGCGTGTCAGCACAGTAAAGTAGATACCGACACCGAGCGCTAAGTAGACTAAAGCATCGCTCCATATATAACCAACCAAGGTATTAATAATCGCTTCCATGGTCTTACTTCCTTGTAAGTATGTGATTAAAGTCTTAAATGATTGCAGCTGTTGTTACAGTGGGTGAGTACAGTCATATCAATTGTGTGTGGTATGACTGTACTTATTGAATAAACGGGTTAATTAACCAGCCAAATGGTCTTGGTCTGTGCGTACTGTGCTAACGCTTCTAACCCATTGTCACGACCGCCGAATCCTGATTGTTTATAACCACCAAAAGGTGTGGTGATATCGCCCTCTGAAAAACCATTGATAGAGACGGTGCCTGCTTTGATGGATGAGGCCACACGATAAGCGCGCTTGATATTTTGTGTGTAAAAAGATGCCGCAAGCCCATAATTGGTTTCGTTGGCCAATCGGATGGCGTCTTCTTCAGTCTCAAAGCTCGTCACCGCCAGCAACGGGCCAAAGACTTCTTCTTTAAATAAGGTCATGTCAGCACTGACATTGTCAAAAATAGTCGGCTCGATATACCAGCCACTGCCCATGTTGTCATGAATGCTGCCACCTGCCACAACCGTTGCGCCTTCCTCTTTTGCGACTCGTAGATAATGGCAAACCTTGTCAAAATGCGCTTCTTCTATCATAGGGCCAATGGCGGTATCAGGATCGTAAGGTGAGCCGACTTTCCAGTCTTTGAGTCCTTCTTTGAGCTTATTTAGCAGTGTTTGTTTTTGGCTACTATGAACCAATAAGCGTGAGCCACAACTACAGTTTTCACTCATATTCCAAAACGCAGCTGATAAGATATCGTTGATAGCAGCATCATCGAGTACGGCATCATCAAAAACGATTTGCGGACTTTTTCCGCCGCACTCTAAGACGATTTCTTTTAGGTTGCTTTGTGCTGAGTACTGTAAGAATAAGCGTCCGACCTCAGTGGAGCCAGTGAATGACACCATGTCAACGTCCTTATGTTGACCGAGCGCTGCACCGACATTTTCACCAAGCCCGCAGACCATCTGTAAGGCTTCTTTTGGCACGCCTGCTTCATAGGCAAGCTCGGTTAATCGGTAGGCAGATAAAGAGGTCAGCTCAGCGGGTTTTACTATCACAGAGTTGCCCATAATAAGAGCAGGGGCGACTTTCCAAGCGTACATTTGGGCTGGGAAGTTCCAAGGCAATACCGCACCAACGACCCCGATAGGTTCTTGAACAATAAGCCCTAGCGCACTGCTACCAGTCGGTGCGACCTTACCAAACACCTTGTCAGCGGCCTCGGCATACCATTCAAAAGTCTCGATCGTCGCTGGCATGTCAGTATTTAAGCATTCCGTAATTGGCTTACCTGCATCGACACAATCTAATGCTGCCAGCTCATCAGAGTGCTCATGCATCAATGCACACCAGCGCTGCATGATGGTCTTGCGCTCAGCAGGTGCCAGACGCCGCCATTCACCGTTTTCAAAAGCATTGCGAGCGACTTGCACGGCAGTATCGACATCATCGCTAGTGCCCGAGGCAATCTGCCCGATAACACTGTTATCAATTGGCGTGTAATTGTCTAAGGTAGCTTCTGATAAGCCATCCGCTGCTATCAAGTGACCCGCCCATAATTGCTGTTGTTTTGCGGCTTCAAATACTTGTTCTTTGGTAGAGTGTTGTTTAGTGCTCATTTTTTAATCCTTATCTATGGGCGTGCCTTCAATTCATTCGATAGTCATCTAAATAGGCTGAATCTTGCCAAACATCGTCAAATAGCGGGTCAATATCGCGATATTATCTGCGCTATTTTTCTGGTTTGACGGCAATTTACCTCATTTTTATCATCATTTTTGAAATGAAGACACGGCCTAAGCTTGATGACATCGATTGGAGGTTTGAATACGGCGTCAAACTTGGCGTGGGTTATCCTTAACATTGCATTTATAAACTAAGTGCTATTTAGACAGTAACGCTAAAAATGCTGCTTTTTCGTCGTCCAGCATGTTAGTCAACGGCACACGTACGGAGCCAACATCCATGCTGCCTTTCAAGCAGCCCGCTTTGGCTTTTTGATTGTAATTGCCAGATTCCATAGAGTGGATAGCAGGATAAATCTCGCTCATGATTTGTTTGGCTTTTTCCCAGTCACCTTGTTGGGTCGCATTAAATAGGGCAACTTGCTCTGCTGGGAACACATTCGCTGCGCCTGCAATCCAGCTCTTTGCGCCCCAAAAAAAGAAATCAACGGGTTGATCGTCGCAGCCACAAACCACCTCAAAGTCATCAAAATTCGCTTGCAGCATGCGTAGGGCATGGCTAAAGTCGCCACTGCTTTCTTTTACACCAACGATATTTGGGTGCTTGGCTAAATGAGCAACGGTATCGAATTCAATGGCAACGCCCACACGGTCAGGGAAGTTATACATAATGATTGGCAGTTCACTGGCATCCGCGACTTTTTCAAAATGCGCGATGATGCCATCTTGCTCAGGCAAGCTATAAGGCGTGGCAGAGAGCATAAGCCCGTCATAACCCAAGGCTTTGGCTTGTGCGGCCAGTTCAATAGAGTGATCCGTCGATAAGCTATTGATACCAGCGACCAGAGTGACTTTGTTTCCAGCCCCTTTGTCTTTGGCAGCCTCGGCGATAGTCGTCAGCACGAGCTCGCGCTCTGCCGCCGAAAACGTATAGTACTCACCCGTGGTACCGCAAGCGACGATACCAGCAACGCCTTTTTCGATAAAGGCTTCGACCAGTGTGGTTAGTTTTTGTGCATCAACGTCGCCGTTGTTATCAAAAGGGGTGACGATTGGGACTAAAATTCCATTTATGTTCATGAGATTATCCTTATTGGTGTTGATATCTTTAATGGTTTGATGGGTGATGATTCAATGATGAATCGGTTGGTTTTGACTTTGTTTATAACGGTTGTATCAGGTGTTTATTTAAAGCGCGCCAGTTGATACGGTTTTGGATCAATCGTATGGTCTTCATCAAAATAATACTCGGCAATCATTTGCGCACTAACGACGGCTTGTGTTAACCCTAAATGCTGATGACCGAAATTTAAAAACACGCGATCCACTTTATCGATGATGGGTAGAGAGTCAGCTGTTGAAGGGCGAAAGCCCATCCATGACACGCTATCCGTCGCATTTAACGGTGTTTTTAACATGGGCTGTGCCTGCTGCAACAGCATAGTGGCCTGTTGCATATTGGGAGGCGCATCAAGCCCTGCGTATTCTACGGTGCCAGCCAAGCGTAGTCCGTCCTCCATAGGCGTCATGATAAAGCGCCGATCCATGCTCGAAACAGGAATCTGCAAGCGTGTGCTTTCTTGCGGTAGCATCAGATGGTAGCCACGTTCGGTCTCTAACGGCACGTTGACGCCAGTTAGTTGTTTGGCAAGGGTTTTTGAGTGTGCGCCTGCCGATAGCATCACTTTGGCAGCATTCATGTCACCCTGACTGGTGGTTAAATGGATACCGCTGCTATTGACGGTTGCATCCAGTACACGGCAGTGCTCAAAGACCTGACCACCCAACTGCCTAAAGGTATGGGTAAGCTGCTTTATGACGGCTTTTAAGTTGGTAATATGCCCTGTATCTGGAAAAAATAACGCGGCCAATTGATTGTCTTGTAAAGCAGGTTCGCGTGCTAACAACGCATCTTGGGTCAATAACTCATTGGTCACACCGATATCATTTAGGCGTTTGGCATGTGTGTTTAATAACGCAATACTGCTCGGTTTTTCTACAGTTAATAATGAGCCGTTGACTTGCACCCATTCATTCAGCTGCCACTGAGTGGCAAAGTCTTGCCATGCTTGCAGACTGCTTTGGTTTAAGCTTAATAATGCTTGATGAATGCGTGCAAATGGCTCGGGACGCATATTCAGTAATAGCTGCATCGCCCAAGGCATCAGTTGCGGCAAGTAACGCCAATCTAAGCGCAGCGGCCCTGTCGGGTTCAACAACATGGCGGGGATATGGCGGAGCATACTGGCATCGGCAATGGGGAAAACTTGCTCGGTTGCGATATGTCCAGCATTGCCTAGTGATGCGCCTTGACCGACTTCATGAGCGTCTAGCAGTGCGACCTGTACGCCGCGCGCTTGCAACGTTACCGCAGCCGCTAGGCCAATGATGCCGCCACCAATAATATGCAAGTCGACGTTTGAGGTAGTCATGGTTTTTCTCGATTATGTTCTTCTGATTTAGGGCGTGTCATCAATGAGCACATTGATACATTTAGTGGCCTTAAAATGGCTAAATTTTGTCAAACATCGTCAGAAATCTTGTCAATAGGTTCATATTTACGGCGATAAGCCTCACAATCTAAATGAGGACACGCCCTAGCGTGCTTTACGGTTCAGCTACTATGCGTTTATCAATAAACTTGCTATGTAATCAATAATACTGAGCGTCGGTTATGACGGAATGCCCCATTTAAAAGGATCGTCTTCTTGTACGATGAGCAGGGTCTCAGCACAAACATGGGCATAACCACAAATCGTCGGGACAATCCTCGGCTCAAGGTGAGTTAGGTCATTTGAATTATTGTGGTCATTTAAACTATTGAGTTCATATGGGCTATGGCGATCAGTTGCATACTGATAACTGCCTGTAAATACGCTGCCGACTACGCCTTGTTGCTGCCATGGTTGTTCAGGTGCTAGACGATTATCAGCCGCTAGGCAAGCAAGCTTGGCACTGGTGCCTGTGCCGCAAGGTGAGCGATCATAAGCGCCGCCTGGGCAGAGCACAAAGTTTTTGCTATCCGCTTGGGCGTCATCGCTATCGGCAAATAACTCGATGTGATCAATCTCGCCACCGTCTTCGCCTGTGATGTTGGCGGCGATGAGCGCTTGTTTTATTTGTAGGCAGATATGGGTCAATGGTTTGACATTGCTGGCGTGAATATCTTGCCCATGATCGCTGACTAAAAAGAACCAATTGCCACCCCAAGCGATATCCCCACGGATTAGGCCTACATTTGGCACTTGAACAGCCACTTGTTTTTTATAACGATAAGACGGCACGTTTTGCACGCTACAACTGCCATCATCATGTAAGGTTGCCTTGACCAAACCTACTGACGTCTCTAGCCAATGCTCGCCTGCTGATATTTTTTGTTGATAAGCCAGTGAGGCAATCACACCAATCGTGCCATGCCCACACATGCCCAAATAACCCGTATTATTAAAAAAGATAACGCCCGCTGTGGCATCAGGGTTGGTGGCAGGCAGCAGTAACGCGCCGACAAGGACCTCATTGCCACGTGGCTCCAATATGATGCTTTGACGCAAATGGTCGAAGTTTTGTTTGAAGCATTGCAGCTTGTCTTGGATCGTGTCGCCAGTGAGATCGGGGAAGCCAGCATAAACCATCCGTGTAGGCTCGCCACCCGTATGTGAGTCGATAATTTTGAAATTGAATAACGTAGAAGACATGACGGACACCCTTATTCATCCTTGAAAAATTACATTCCATTATTGTGCAACAGACCTAATGCTGCACAATTAGTCGTCCTCAACTGATGCTCAGTGGTTAAGGTCTATATATAGAATGGACGTTTTTGCAAGGAGCGTCTTGCTGTTTTTTCATGGATAAATGCGCATTTCTGCACAGTGTCTCGGTGTAGACTAGGGAGTGTCCTCATTTTTATGACCGTTAAAGGAGGATTGCTTGAGATGCAGAAATGTCTATAAAGTTAGGAATAAACTTCTGCGAACGATTGATGTTTGGCTGAGTATGAAATTGAGAGAATAAGGATGATATAAAATGATGGATGTCATAGAAGAGACCGTGATTGCGCCCTTTACGGCATCATTGCAGCAGCAAATGACGTCGTATTGCCCAGACAGTAGCGAGGCATTTATTGGCAATGTCTCCTTATTATTACCTTTGCTTGATACGCTCAAAAATGTGGTGTTTTTTGTGAAGGATGAGCAGGCACGCTATCAATTGGCAAACCGAACGCTCTTAAAACGTTGCCAGTTGAGTAAGCATGAGGAGATTGTCGGTTTTACCACTGAGCAGGTATTTTCTCACCAGCAGAGTAAGGATTATATCTTGCAAGATATGAAAGTATTGCGAGATGGCAAGTCAATCATTGATAATTTAGAGTTGCACAGTTATGCGTCTGGTCAATTGGGATGGTGTATTACCAACAAACTGCCTATTTATAATAACACTCAACAAATAGTGGCAATGGTTGGGATATCGGTCGATATCGATGAAGACAATGAGCGTGTTTTGCGCAAACATGCTCGTTTGGCTGAAGTCGCTCAGTTTGTCCGAGCGCATCTTGATCAAAAAATCAATGTTTCTCAGCTAGCAGAATTGGCCAGTTTGAGCGTGTCGCAGCTAGAGCGTACGTTTAAGGCAGTGCTCAATATGTCGCCATTACAGTTTGTGCAAAAGCTGCGCTTAGAATATGCGGTTAAGCTGTTGGCGATACCTGAGATGTCGGTCACTCAGGTATCGTTGAACTGTGGCTATAGTGATCATAGTGCGTTTAGCCGCCAGTTCAAACAGTTTACAGGCTTGTCGCCCAGTCAGTTTCGCCAAATACATTTATCATAAAATATGAACTCAGTACCCAACCACGGCGGCATCGACAATACGCGGATCTGAAGATCCATAAATACCATTTGGGGTAAGCATAATCGACTGCGTAGAGCCCATCGCTGATTTTGGACTGACGGTATGACCCATTGATTCAAGCTTTTTTACCGTATCGATATTAAGGGCCTTTTCAACTCGTATCTCATCAGGTAGCCATTGATCGTGAATACGCGGCGCATGCGTGGCTTCTGCAATATTCATATCGTGATCAATCACGTTAGAGATAACCTGCGTCACGGTCGTAATAATACGACTACCACCGGGGCTGCCTGTTACGATATAAGGCTTACTGTCTTTGAACACGAGCGTTGGACTCATAGAAGACAGTGGGCGCTTATTGGCTTCCACGGCATTGGCCTCGCCGCCTAATAGGCCATAACCATTGGGCACACCAGGTTTGGCAGAAAAATCATCCATCTCATTATTTAATAAGATACCTGTACCATCCGCGACGAGACCCGTGCCATAAGAGAAATTCAACGTATACGTATTGGCTATCGCATTGCCGTCTTTATCAACGATAGAGAAATGCGTGGTTTGATCACTCTCGTACGGTAGCGGGTTATTGGCTTTGATGGTCGCGGCTGGTGTGGCTTTATTGGGATCAATTAACGTACGCAGTTTATCTGCATAGGCTTGTGAGGTTAGACCGCTGGCAGGGACATCAATAAAATCAGCATCACCTAGATACTCAGCACGATCGGCATAAGCCAATTGCATGGCCTCTGCCATTAAGTGAATGGTCTGGGCGCTGTTTTGTCCGTAGTCTTTGAGTGGATAGCCTTCTAATATGTTTAAAATCTGAATGATATGAATGCCACCAGAAGAGGGCGGTGGCATAGAGACAATCTCATAACCACGATAGTTGCCTTTTACAGGCGTACGAGCCACGGCATTATAGTTGGCCAAATCCTGTAGGCTCATACGGCCACCTGCTTCATTGACAGCTTTGACAATTTTACTGGCCGTTTCCCCTTTATAAAACCCATCAGCGCCTTGTGCTGCTATCAGCTTTAGCGAGCGGGCAAGCTCTGGTTGCTTTAAACGTTCACCCGGTTGATAGGCACTGCCATCCGGCTTAAAAAACACTTTTTTGGTGCTTGGCCATTTCTGCAAGCGTTCACTCAATGTGATGAGAGACTCAGACAAGCCAGCGGTGACTTCGATACCGTCCTCTGCCAATGCAATCGCTGGTGCCATAACTTGCTCGCGACTCATCGTGCCGTGTTCGTCTAATGCTTTGAGAAGTCCTGCGACTGTCCCTGGCACACCAACGGCTAAACCATGATAGCGGGACAAGTCGCTAACGGCATTGCCTTCGGCATCAAGGTACATATCGCGTGAGGAGCTGCTTGGTGCTTTTTCACGGTAATCTAGCGCCACTGTTTTGCCTTGTTTGGCATCATAAATCATCATAAAGCCGCCGCCACCGATGTTACCTGCGCGCGGTAAGGTCACTGCTAAGGCAAAGCCTACCGCAACGCCAGCATCGACTGCATTACCGCCATCTTTCAAAATCTGTAGACCGATGTCGGACGCCAGCGCTTCTTGAGTAGCGACCATGCCGTTCTTTGCCCATACTGGATGATGGATGGCATCCGCAGAGTAGATGGCTTGATCGCTATTGGCATGGCTAGATGTGGGTTTGAGTGTATTGGTTTTCGCTGGTGTGATGCGCTTGGTTTCAGACAGTACGGTTGGGTTATCAGCCATGATGGCCAAGTTTATTGCACTGGTATTAATTGAGGTGTTATTAACCACGTCACTACTTGCGGCAACCACAGGCTCTAGTGCCTGCGCCGATATAGACAACAATAGGGTGCTAGTAATGAGCACAACGCTAGACTTGAGTAGTGTTTTGATGGTTGGTTGCGTTTGCTGAGCCACTCGGTGGTGGTGAGATAAAAATTTTGACATCGCAAAGTCCTTTTTACGCGGTTGGGAAAAATAAAGCCATGAGATAAACACGCCCTAAATAGTAACGAAAATATAGCATGGTAGAAAGTTGTTTATCGCCATTGTTCAAATGAAAACACGGCTTAAGCAAGGATACCTCTCAAATAGGCAACGGATTTTTTTATCGATAAAAGTTCTCTTTAAAAATATGCGCGAATATTACTAAAATGTAACGTCTTGTGATATAAATAACGGTACAAGGGCATGTCCTCAATTCAAACGATAGTCATCTAACTGGCTAACAATGGCTACGTTTTGTCAAGCATCGTCAAATAGTTGGTCAATATCTCGATACTATCGACACTATTTTTCTTGTTTAACAGTGATTTATCTCATTTTTATCTCCATTTTTGAAATGAGGACACGCGCTAACGTACACGCATTTTCGACTGTCTATTTATACAAAGAGATTACTATGTCATCACCCCATATTGATAACCGCAATCGACAGCACTCTTCTGAGATGACGCCTGCTCAGTCGTCTGGCCCTCTATATCAAACAGGTAAATTAACTTCTATCGCATTGCTGGTTGGCAGTGCATCGCTTGTACTCGCAGGTTGTCAATCAAGTCAAACCATGTCATCTCCAACTAGCAAGGCGCGCGCGTCTAGTACGCTGATGGATTTTAGTGTTGCAGATAGCGGACAGAGCCAACATCAGGGTCGAGCTTTTACAGCCAGCCAAGCGGCTCAGTCGAATCGTTACGAGCAATTGTTTGATCAAGAGAAATATCCAAATACTGATAACCAAGCCAAATCACACTTGCTAGCCGCCATTCGTCAGCACTTAGCCACAGAGCATGTCGCAGTCGCAAAAGCCAATTATCACGTAGCACCCTTTATCGACGCAGATAGTATCGATGCCGGCGCTAGCAGTTTGCTTAAGACTATTATAGAAACCTATGCTTATAATCAGTCTAGCGACTACGATGATTATGTAGCTTCAGCAGAATTAGAAGCTGCTGCGGCCACGAATTATGATGAAAATGGCTATGACGAGTATGGCTACGATGAAGACGGATACAACGAGTACGGCTATGATGATGAAGGTTACGACCAAGATGGCTATGATGAAAACGGTTATAGTCGTAGTGACTATGATACAGAGGACTATGCTGCAGAATCCTATGAAACCGATGATTATGAATCGGACAGTGCTTTTTCAAAGTTGTCAAAATTAAACCCCAAAAGCATGACAGAACAATATGAAGCCATGCAGATGGCAAAACAGCAAGCTGAGACAGAGACGACAAATAACGACCAATCATCCATGACATCTACGGGCATGATTGGCAACATGCTTAGCATGATTCATCGTACACCTGAGCAACTAGCCGCATCAAATGAATATCAATATAAAAACCTCATGTTCAGCAGTGTCAGTCAATACAATCCTAAGCAGCGCCAACTACAAAGCGTCTATAGCTACGACTATGCGACCCCGACGATTAGCGCATCGATACAGATACCGCTAGCGTTTGACTTTAATAACAGCCATGTCACAGTCGATCCATCGGCCATCATGCCAATCGTCGCAATTGCCACCCCTGAAAACACGCCTTTACCATCACAGATGACCTCGCATACAGTGAGCTTTGGTTTGCCTGAAGGCATTACAGAGCAACTACCGCCAGCAGTGGTCTACGATGCAGTACTCAATGCGATACAGAGCAGCATGGCTGAGATCGCGCCTGAGCATTTTAGCGCGGTAGATATTCGTGAGGATGAATTTGCCAAAGAAGTCGGTGCAACTCGTGCAGTCAAAGTCTATTTTGGTAGCCAGCAAAGCGGTGAAATGATTGGCAAGACCCTCAAATATGTGACGACATCACTGCAAGACTATGTGGATGCCAATCCAGACAAATATCCTGATGGTGCTATGTTGAAGGCAGCACTTGCTAAAGTACAGTTATACAATAAAGGCTATCAAAGCGCGGATGTAGGGTCGCTATTGCAGCTTATCGAAGCTATCGGTCCTATCTCGTTCAATCAAATCAACTACTATTACTTAGACAGCTCAGATCGTCTGCTTGCCAAGCAGCAACGTGTCAATATCGGTAGTGATTTGATGGGGTCGACCACCACCATGCTAAACCAAGTACGTTATGATAAAGCCAGCTTTAACCGTCATGCTTTGACGCCGCTACTTGCTGAGTCTTTTGGCCCAGACGCGACGCCTCCTATCGATGGCAATGCGTGGATGGCCACGCAGCGCGAGAAAAAAGACAGATTACAAACGGCCCGTTATGCACGCTATGATTATCTAGGTAGCAGGGTAGAGGACGCTTACAGCAGTGATGAATATGGCACTGATGAGTATGGTAACGATAATGACAATGGCGCAGACGCTGTCGATGAGAGCCGATTTGTCGATGCCCAAGATGATACAAATGAAAAATAGAAGTCAAATGCCATCATCTCATTGCATTTACGCTCATATTTATTAAGGACAAAAAATGAACACAGTACATCACACCATTGCACAACGTCTGCCATTTAAGACTAAAAACAATCTGTTAGTCACCAGTGCATTTTTAACAGGGGCGCTGTTATTGACAGGTTGCCAGTCTACCAGTTTGGGCCAATCCAATACGGTAACTGTAAAACAAGCGCCTAGCGTTGCCAAAAAGACCTTAGAGACGGCATTGCAAAAACAGCGTCGCCAGTCTTTTAGCTATCATAGTAATCTCGAAATTAGCAGCAACCAGCAGTTTGCAGACACATCTGCCAAGCAACTGGTGGCAGCAGACGGCATAGATGAATACTGTGAAGAGACGCATGATCAAGCGTATGCTGCGTTAATCTTGCAAACCAAAAAACAAAATACAGATATTCTAGCGGCGGATTATGATGCTAAGCGTGACACCCTCAAGCAATCGTACTTTGAGTGTGCAGATGCCTATCAGGCATGGGAGGAGCAGCAATATGATAGCGACGTTGAGGTAGCACCAACGTATCAAGCGCTATTTGATAATTATGAGGATGAACAAAAACCGCTAGATATCAAAAAATCCCAGTTATTAGATGAGTATTTATTAAAGCCCCTGTCTATCGACTCTCAAGGTGTCTATCAGCCAATGGCTGGCAAGGCTACCATGCTTGCCAGTGTGCAGTACCAAGCGCGCAATCATCACAGTAGTATCAATCAGCCCATTTATATGGATTTTAAAAACGGTGATATTTACCTATGGGCAGATAACTTTGCGATGTTCAATTCAGATTTATTAGATGACAAGCTCGGTACAAAATGGCGAAATAAGTGGCTAAAGATAGCGATTGACGATGGCACGTTGCCTAAAGGGTTTGGCGGTGAAGTAATCAAAAGTCACTTTGCGGCAGTGGATATGACGTATGATGCTGCACCTGTTAGCCAGTTTGATTATGTCGCTCCCAACACACTGGCATCATTGTCTCCAAAGCTGCCCGCGCACCACTTATCGGCTATGCTACCAAGCGATCAAATCATTCGCCGAGTACAAAGTTTTGAGGACTATCAAACGTCGCAACAGAAATATATGCAAATTTTTTATGATCGGATCAGTGAGAAATACCCAGAGCTGGTACAAGAATCCGAACCTATGACAGCGTTTGAAACGATTCAAAATCCAAAGGCATTCACCAGTAAGTCTATTGTGCAAAAAATACTGGCGATGATAAAAGACCAAATGAATGAGGAAGAAACGACAGTTGAGACGGTTGCCAATACAGCAGTACAGGAACTGTACGGGTTTGATAGAGGCGGTCAACTCAAATGGGAGCACTTACGTCGTCAGTTGGATAATACTAGCGAAGCGAATAACAACAAAGGTATGAGAATAGATGTGTTGCAGCAGTACTCTTCTATCAGCACTAAGAGCTTGGCGTTTCCTAACCTACCCAGTAATGTGCAGACGCCGAACGCTAGCAATAGCATTGATCTGAGAGAGTATGGTCCTGAGCTGCTGCAATATTACCAAGATGGTAATGGCACGGCAGTAGGTAAAATGGTCTTTAACATGTTGCCGATGGCCAGAGAGCGTTTTGGTTCGGTTGAGTAACAGACCAATTTATTCAGTCATATATTTATTAAATCACATAGGTTTAAGTCAAAAAAAGCGCATCGTGCAAACGGTACGCTTTTTTTATGGATACAGCGATAGGTTTGATAAAGAAAGTTTGTTACCAATCAGCCTATTGATGACAATTTACATGCCTTGATGTTGCTTGTGATGACCTTTACGGTCTTTTGAATGCTTGCGACCTTTTTCTTGTCTCTCTGACTTCATCTGTTCCATCTTTGCCCGTTGCTCAGCAGTCAATACTTGAGCAATGGCATGTTGTGTTTGTACACGTTCGATAAAGCGCTGCTTCGTTTTAGCAGCTTGTTGATCAGCCAAACGGTTCAAAGCGGCACTATTCAACGTACTGGCATTGGTCAATGCTTGAATCTGTTGATGCATTTGAGCGCGTTCTGCTTGATGTTTTGCACGGTCAGCAGTGCGATCGCCACGTTTGTCTTGCATGATGGCTTTGATTTGCGCTTGCTGTGTCGCTGTTAGATCCAGCTTTGACATTGGGCCTCTCATTGCGCCCTCTTTGTGGTTCTTTTGCATTTGCGCAGTTGGCGAGGTATCAGTGGTCGCGTTGACACTGGTGCATGCGGTCACTGTAAATATGCTAGAAGCTGCTAATACTGAGCCTAATAGTAATTTTTTCATCATAATATCCTTGATTACATTGAGTTTGGTTGAATAAACACTAAATTTTTATCTTGCAATACTTGCGATTGATAGGAACTATATTACGACAGTCAAAGGTTACGAACATTTATGAAGTATTAAGAAAGGTAACGTTTTTAGCGAATTGCTACGCGCTTGCCTGATAATATGGGTAACTAAACGAATTGAACCAATTAATGCTATCGAAAGTGAAAGGAGATGAGTGTGCCAAACATACTGATAGGCGATGATGACGAAGAGTTGACCCAGTTATTGCAAGAGTATTTGAACAATCATGGTATCCGCTGCGACTGTGTCCATGATGGCGCAGCAGTCATACAACGGCTCAAAGCAGTGGCACACGAAGATACGATTTATGATTTGCTCGTCCTCGATATTATGATGCCAAAATTAGATGGCTTGAGCGTCCTGCGCCAACTGCCAAATATCAGCGATATTCCTGTCATTATGCTGACAGCAAAGGGTGAAGAGATTGACCGTATTATCGGTTTAGAGCTTGGCGCTGATGACTACATCACCAAGCCTTGTAACCCTCGCGAGCTGCTGGCACGCATCAACGCAGTGATTAAACGCACCAATATGACCGCATCAGAGCATACTCCGTTGCCAGAGAGTCGTTTGCATCTCGATCAAAACCAGCGAATTTGTCAAATAGATGGTATTGAGCTGCAAGTGACGGGTACAGAGTTTGATCTATTGGTGGCGCTCCTCAAACAAAAAGGCGAGGTGGTCAGTAAAGAATGGCTATCAGAGCATGTATTGCAACGTGAACTTCAACCTTTTGACCGTAGCCTCGATGTACATGTATCCCGCTTACGCAAAAAACTTCAGCCTTTTCACGATGAGCCAATAAAAGCGGTGCGTGGAAAAGGTTATCAACTGGTGCTGTGATGACGGATACATCAATGAAAGCTGCCGAGCAGACTCTCAAAAAATCCTCTAAAACAAACCCTAAATTTAAGGTGCGACTCACGCTGTTTTGGCGGTTGTTTTTGAGCCTGTTGCTGACGATTTTAATCACCTCTGTATTGTCTATCGTAGTAGAGCGCTGGCTGGCCGAAAAAGAGCTGACCTCTCGTATGGATGTACAAGTTGACAATCTATTGGTTAAGCGTCAGGAAATGGTCGCGGCGCTACAGGCGGGCGATGTAGAGTTTGTGGGACAGATGTATCGTCAAAACCGACGGCTGATGAATCAAATCAGGGTTTATGATGAGCAAGGCGCTATTATATTCCCGCGCTATCGTGACAAAGACTATCGTGGGAAAGAATGGAGACAGGATGATCGGCAGGCCATGGCGCGTGCGATGCAACCGTTGCAGACAATATCGCCTAGAATAGAAAATAATACTTATAGTGTAGAAGGTCGCAATGCTGACGATAGACTGCGTGAACACGACAATGAGATACCAAAAAATGCGCCATTTTTTTGGCAAAAATTCTTAAAACCGAGAACGGTAAATAGCGCCGCAGTAGCGGATATCGATACTCGTCCTGAACT
This sequence comes from Psychrobacter sp. 5A.1, assembly GCF_030407455.1. GTDB lineage: Bacteria > Pseudomonadota > Gammaproteobacteria > Pseudomonadales > Moraxellaceae > Psychrobacter. The sequence goes on along the minus strand of NZ_JASDDJ010000018.1, from coordinate 8,547 downwards.
GGCCGATATGTCTGTGGAATTGCCCGATGGTCAGTCAGTCATTATACAATTGCGTCCGCATCTCCGTTTTTCAGATGTGGTAGAGCTACAGCACAGTAACTTCCCCATACGTTTGCTATTGATCATTCTCTTTAGTGTGCTGGTCTGCGTATGGCTCAGTCGTACGCTAACCCAGCGCATTGGCCGTGTACAACATACCGTACACCGTATGATTGATGGCGATTATCAAGCCAACCCAGAACTGTCCAAAATGGGTGATGATGAGTTGGGGCTACTGGCAAAAGACGTCGCCCATCTGTCGACGAGGCTGGTTGACAGTGAGCTGGCACGCAAGCAGATGCTCAGTGATATCTCACATGAGCTGCGTTCGCCGCTGGCACGTCTGGACGTAGCCACTGAGCTGACTCGAGATTTTGCGCCCAATGCCAATCGTTATTTAGACCGCATTGATAAAGAGTCTACGCGGATGAATGAGTTGATTGAGCAGATCATTCATATTCAGTCCCTACAAATGCAGCAATATACCATTGATAATTTGGAAAGTGAGGCCGTCGATCTATCTGAGACGATCAGCAATATCGGACAGGACGTCTGTTTTGAGTTTCAACATAAAGACGTGCATTGGCAATGGCAACCACCTGATGATTCAGTACTACACAACTCAACGCTAAATGATAGGAACGACGTTTGGACAGTGCAGGGCAATTCAGAACAGCTGCATAGCGCACTGGAAAATGTCATTCGCAATGCTTTTATGCACACAAAAGCAGGTTCGACAGTGATTGCGGAAATAAAGGCCATGCAAATGGACAATAAAGCATCTGCTATCCAAATCAACATAACAGACGAGGGTGGCGGTGTGGCGGAAAAAGATTTAGAGCGTATTTTCCAACCATTCGTGCGGCTCGACTCTGCCCGTCATCGTGATACTGGTGGCTACGGATTGGGGTTGGCCATTGTCCATGCCGTCGTGATGGCACATAAAGGTCATATTAATGCTTACAATCGCCAAGATGGTGTTCAGGGGTTGGTCGTGCAGATAGTGTTACCTAGGGCGTGTCCTATATTGAGTCGACTATAGCTGAGCATAATTTTTTAAAAATAGTCATAATTTAATATGAAAACTCGACAATAGAAAGCTTTATATTCGTATAAGTGAATATAAAAGATAAACGGTATCAAATGACAGATGTATTGCATTGTCACTCTATATATATTCGGTAATACTAATATAAAGAGAGTGATACTGAACTGACAAAGCAGAACGTCTTATTCCTTAAGCACTAATTTAGATACCATTTAACATAAGGCGTATTACCATAAGTTTATAACCCGTTTTATTTTGTTATACCTGCTCTCTGACATGGATCTTATCTCTGATTTTTTAAATCTGACAAGTCTGTAAGGGAGTACATATCATGAATCGCATCTATAAAGTCATCTGGAACGAAGCCTTGAATTGCTTTACCGCAGTCAGTGAGTATGCAAAAGGGCGTGGCAAATCTTCCAAATCTAGTGTTAGCACTAACACTACTATCAATACAACATCCACTCTGTCGTCTATCAAGACATTACGCTTAAGCGCGATAGGGATCGGGTTGCTGGCGGCTGGTTTCGGTATGCAGACAAATGCTGAGGTCAATCACTCCAATATCATTCATATTACGGGTCACCAAAGCCATGGCAACGGAAATGGTTATGGCCACGAAAGTCATGGAAATGGCAACGGTTATGGTCATGATGAACATGGCAACAATGGCAACAATGGCAACAATGGCAACAATGGCAACAATGGCAACAATGGCAACAATGGCAATAATGGCAATAATGGCAATAATGGCAATAATGGCAATAATGGCAATAATGGCAATAATGGCAATAATGGCCTGAAATTTGATGGTGATACTGGTGGCACCATCATACGAAAACACGGCAAAACGTTAAATATTAAAGGTGGCGAAGCTGATACCACCAAGCTTGCTAGCGGCAATAATATCGGTGTGGTGGCTGATGGAAGTGATACCTTAACCATCAAACTGGCAAAAAATCTAACCGATCTAGACAGTGCGACCTTCAATGGCGGCGTTGTCATTTCATCTACTGGTATCAATGCTGGTCATAAAAAAATCGTTAACGTAGATAGTGGTTTGATTAGTGCTAGTAGCAAAGAAGCGGTTAATGGCTCGCAACTGCATAGCTTAAGTAACACAGTAGCAGCGAATAAAACCAAATACTACAGCGTAAACTCAACGGCTATTGGCAATACCAATAATGATGGCGCGACGGGTACCAATGCCATGGCCATGGGCGGCAATGCAAAAGCAACTGGCAGTCAAACCATTGCGATTGGTAGCTCGGAATCTGGGCAACAAACGCTGGCAAGTGGTGAACAGTCTATTGCTATCGGTGCAAATGTCGTGTCACGAGGTGGTTCTTCTATTGCCATTGGTGGAGACGATTTAAACTTAGCATCGATATACAATCTAGATGGCACTATCACTGATACCACTTTAAATAGTGGGACAGTGAATACCGCGTTTAATGAGTATGCTGGTCGAAATTTATTAGATCTAAACGATCCATACACCGGACATACCGAATCGGGCGGTGCGGCCTCCATAGCAATTGGAGTCAAAGCTCGTACAGAGGGTCATCTTGCGACGGCGATGGGTACGCATGCTAGTGCTTCTGAAACCGCTTCATCTGCGTTCGGTGTGGCGTCTTCTGCTACCGAAAAAGGCGCGTTAGCACTTGGGGCAGGTGCTCAATCTGCTACCCAAAATGGCGTGGCACTGGGATCCAAATCTATTGCTAATGTCGCAGGCGGAGCCACTGGGTTTGTGCCAATAGGGACTTTGTTAATCGATGAAAATGCAATTATGGCAACAAGAAGTGTGACACTCGGCGCTGTATCAGTTGGTACTGGATCAGAGGGTGGCAATCGTCAGATTGTCAACGTTGCTGCAGGTACAAATAATAGTGACGCTGTCAATGTGGCTCAGCTAACGGGGCTGCAAAATGGTATCAATAGCACACTTGATAAAGGTATGGATTTTGGCGGGGATACTGGTACTCCTATCAATCGTAAAATCGGTGAACAGCTCATTGTAAAAGGTGGCGAGACAGATAGTGCAAAGCTGTCTAATAACAACAATATCGGTGTGGTTGCTGATGGATCTGACACTTTGACGCTTAAACTGGCAAAAGACGTCACAGGTTTAGATAGCGTCTCGACAGGTGCTAGTTTGCTGAATGCCAATGGGCTCACTATTGCAGGCGGTCCAAAATTCACGGCAACGGGCATCAATGCAAATCATCAACAGATCAAAGGTGTGGCAAGTGGTGGCACAACAGAATCCAATGCTGCAAATATTGGCGATTTGAACAAGGCGATTACTGGCGTTTCTGACTTGGGATTTGCATTAAAAGCTGCTGATGGTAACACTGTATCTAAGCCATTGGGACAAGCAGTCGAGGTGGTTGGCTCTAATAACAACATCGACACACGAGTAAATAATGGCAAAATCGAAGTTGAACTCAATGACAACCTTGATCTAGGTCATTATGGTAGCGTAAAAATGGGTAGTAGCTCACCCTTTGGACTGGGACCTGTTACGACCGTTAATAAACTGGGCCTTAAAACAGGCAATACACTGCTTAATACTACCGTTAGTGGTTTAGGTATTGCAGTATCCTCACCTTTATCTACGACTCTTATATCTAGTAATGGTGTCAATATTATTGGTGGTCCAAGTATCACTAAGAGTGGTGGTATTGATGCTGCCAATAAGAAAATCACAAACGTCGAGGCAGGCACAACTACTCTTGATGCAGTGAATTTTGGTCAATTAGAAGATGTATCAAATGTGGCAGATAGCGCTATACAGAATGTCATTACTCAAATAGATAGTACTGATGTCAAAACACTCAATAAAACTGACAATACCGCCAATTTCCTAACAGGTGATAATATTGTCTTAACCGCCGAAAACGGTGGTATTAAAGTAGCAACAGCAGATGAAGTTGTTTTCACTAACGTTACTACAGGCGATACATTGCTAAACACAGCTGGCGTTAGCTTCCTTGATGGCAGTACCGTCAGATTGAGTAGCAATGGCCTCAATAATGGTGGTAATCGAATCACCAATGTAGGGAATGGTGAAGACGCTATGGACGCCGTCAATGTCGGTCAGTTGGATGCAACCAACAGTACCGTTGACTTGGGTCTGAACTTTACCGGAGACGATACCGCAGTCATCGTCAATCGCAAGCTAGGCCAAACGTTGACGCTCCAAGGCGGCGCGACAGAGTTAACTGAGAATAATATCGGTGTCATTGCTGATGATGAGGGCAACCTAAACATTAGATTGGCTGAAGATGTGATGCTTGGTCGAAATGGTAGTGTGAGAACGAAGAGTACGGTGCTTAATAACGCGGGCATCACCATCACGGATGGTCCTAATCAGACTATCACGCTGAGTAACGAAGGTCTTGATAATGGTAACAATAGAATTATTAAGGTAGCTGACGGGCTTGCGCCAAGTGATGCTGTCAACTTTGCACAGCTCACCATGACCAATGACGAAATTGCCAAAGGTATCAAGATAGGTGATGGCAATAGCGACAATGATCAGCAACTTGCATTAGGTGATACGGTCAATGTCACAGGTGATCGCAATCTGACGACTGTTGCTTCTGCGACGGGCGTTCAGGTCAAACTTAACAATCAGTTAGACCTCGGGGATGCTGGCAGTATGCAAATAGGCAATAGCATCATGAATAATACAGGCTTTACCTTCGTGGATAATGGCTTGGGTAGAACGGTCAGATTGAGCAGCAACGGTCTGGATAATGGTGGTAATCGAATCACCAATGTAGGGAATGGCAGTGCATTAGATGATGCCGTTAATGTCAGACAACTAAATGGCATTACAGCCATTGCCAACAGAGGCTGGGACATCAGTGCACAAGGCAACAGTGCTACCGCAAGCACAGTAGAGCCTAGTGACGCGGTTGACTTCAATAGCAAAAACAGCAACCTCACTGTCTCTAAAAAAGTCAGCAGCAATGATGTCTCGTTTGAGCTAAGCGACAACCTAGGCTTGAATAGTGTCACCACTGGTGATACCACCATGAATGACAATGGGTTGACCATTGTAGGTGGTCCAAGCGTGACGAAAAGTGGTATTGATGCCGCTGATAAGAAAATCACCAATGTCCAAAATGGTGAGGTGACAGCTGATAGTCAAGACGCTATCAATGGCAACCAGCTTTATGCACAAGGCAGTGGTATCAGCAGCATTATCGGTGGTGATACTGTCTATAATCCTGTAGACGGCACCTTTACCAATAGTAATATCGGTGGGACAGGTGAGGGTAGTGTTGATGGTGCGATTGGTTCTATCAGACAAGGCACGATTGAAATCAACGAGACTGTGCAAATCAATACCACGAACATCGCTACTAATACCAGCAATGTGGCCACCAACACCACAAACATTGCGACCAATACCCGTAATATCACAACCAATACGGCCGATATCACGACTAACACGAACAAACTGGATGCTGGTCTCAACTTTGGTGCAGACAGTGGTGCCAATATCAACAAGCCCATTGGCGAAGATAGTGTCCTAAGCTTCACGGGTGGCAACAACATAACCACCACTGCCGAGGACAGTCGCATTAAGTTTGATCTGAACGGCAATATCAACGTCGATAGTGTCACAGTAGGAACAACGGTGATCAATAGCAATGGTATCAGCTTGCAAGATGGGCCGAGTATGACAACTCAAGGGTTATATGCTGGTAACCAACGTATCACTGGGGTCGCCGATGGTGTCGAAGCGACCGATGCCGTCAACTACAGTCAGCTTAGTGCGCTTGATAATAGACTGAATAGAAATATGAGCGATCTTGGCTATAAGATTGGTGAAGTCGAAGAAAACGCCAATGCAGGTATATCCGCTGCAATGGCAATGTCTGCACTGCCTCAGGCATACATCGTAGGTAAGTCACTGATCGGCGGCGGGGTCAGTACGTACAATGGAGAAAGCGCTGTGGCTATCGGCTTCTCCAAATTGTCTAACAACGGTCGCTGGGTCATCAAAGTGAACGGTACGGCAGATACTCAAGGCAACGTAGGCGGTGCAATTGGTGCAGGCTTCCATTTTGATTAAAAAGGTCTCTCCATTATGTGTGTGAATAAACCATAAAAAAGCAAGATATTTGATATCTTGCTTTTTTATGGCTTGATAATGGATGTTTAACTTTTGACGGCAATTTATCTCATTTCTATCACCATTTTTGAAATGAAGACACGCCCTAAGAACATAAGTGGCGGGCTGTTCAAAAACCTGTATCAAAAACTTGTATTGAAATACGTATCAATGTTTTGGGGCATCAGGCTGAACCATAGGATCCGCCTCTGCAAAGGCTTTTAGCGTACGGCAATGAGTATCAATAGCGACGATATTGGGATAAGCACTCAAATCTACTTTAAAACGGCGAGCAGAAGAAACCTGCGGAATCAAATAGCAATCTGCAAAAGTAGGGCTGTCACCATAGCAGAATTGTCCGCGATGACTATCCGCTGCCAAACGTGTTTCTAAAGCGGCAAATCCTTCGCTAATCCAGCGATTGCACCATGCAATCACATCTTCCTCGTCTACCGACAGCTCATTGCGCAGGTACTGTAAGATGCGGCGGTTATTAAGGGGGTGGATATCGCAACCAACCATAGCGCTTAACGCACGTACATGCATACGCCCAGCAGCATTATTAGGCAATAATGGCTGTTCAGGGTAGACCTCTTCTAACCACTCCAAGATAGCTGGACTTTGATATAATAGTAAATCGTCAGTCTTTAGGACAGGCACCAGTCCTTGCGGATTAATCGCTTTAAAAGCAGATGCTAGCTGTTCATCCTGAGCCAGATTGATCGTGATATCATCGTAATCCAAGCCTTTTAGGTTCATCGCGATACGAGTGCGGTAAGACGTGCTACTACGAAAGTAGCCATAAAGTGTCATCATTATTCATGTCCTTATGGGGATGTATTTTTTAAGAATAAATATTATGGAGTAAGATCTGTATCTCATTGATATTTGATTGAGCAAGCCATTATTGAACAAACCACTATCAAGCAAACCATCATTAAAAAATAATCAAGCACACCAGAATCGAGCAAATCATGCCAGCAGACAAAACCCTTATAGACAGCTCTATCACCAGTAAAAACCAAAGTGGCGTCCAGTCGCTTGAGATTGGGCTGTCGATTCTAGATGTGCTGATCGACCGCAATGAGCCTATGATGCTAAAGGATATCGCTGAAACCATGCAAATGCATCCAGCAAAATCCCATCGTTACTTGGTCAGCCTTATCCGAAAAAACTACGCGCGTAAGCTCGATGATGGGCGCTATGGGCTTGGCGATAGAGTCAATGCATTGGCATCACTAGGACATACGGAACTCAACCAAAACAATCTTTTGGCACGTCTCACGCAAGTGGCTAATGAAATCAAAAACACTTTAAATTGCGGTGTGCAAATTGCCAAATGGTTTAGTGAAGGCCCTATTATTATTCAGTCCGTTGAGCCAGACAGTCCGATTAGCATCATTACTCGCATTGGCTCACGTATGCCTCTGACGACATCGGCCACAGGGCAGTTATTTGCCAGTTATCAACCTGAAGCCGTCATTCAGCCATTGGTCACAGCTGAATGGCATACGAGTAATACCGCCGTAGATATGACCGAGAAGTGGCAGCACTTTACCCAGTTACAAGCCAACATTCGTACTCAAGGCTATGCGACAGTGACGGGTGATATGCTCATGGGTATTAACGCCATTACGATTCCTGTCATATTGCCACCGCTTGCCAGTAGTGCTACTAAACCATCCACGAGTAGTGACAAAACTGATAGTGAAGATTTACCGCTAGAATATGCTATCACTATCATTGGAACAACAGAGCAATTGCCTATGAGTGAGCAACATAATGTGGTCGAACAAATATTAGCGATAGCACAGCGTTATCAAATTGCCTAGCCAGTATGTGGTGCTATAAGCTAGGGCGTGCCTTCAATTCATCTTCTAAACCATACAGGCGCTACTGGCCGCTTTTGCTTTTTCGTATACGTTGTCAGCGTCTAGGCCAGTTGCATTCACTTCATCAAGGTAATGCTGAGAGCCTTCCATTAATGGGCCTCTCCAATCTGGGTCATTGAGTGGATCAGGAATATCAATCATAATATCGCCTTTTGCTTTGGCGGCGTCCATCGCTTTGGCATTGCTGACATCAAATACTTTAGAGATATGCGCTGCCAGATCTGCACCAGAATTGTCATCGATTACTTTTTTGAGGTCATCAGGCAAGCTGTTATATTTATCCTTGTTCATGCTAATCACAAAGGTGGAGTTATAAAAAGGAATGTTGGTGTGCGTATTGATTAACTCGTCAAGGCGAAACTGTAGTGGTCAACTAATTTAGGACACCTGATAAGAGGTTTTTATTAAAGTAGCGCTTCTCTTTTTCTAACGGTGTT
>NZ_JASDDJ010000017.1 GCF_030407455.1 Psychrobacter sp. 5A.1 | reverse complement strand
GATGGAAAATGACTTATCTAAATTGTTTTATGATATTTGTCCTAGCCATAACAGTTTTATTTTGAACTGACTATATATTATAGAAGACATAACAAAGGATACTGACAATGACAAACTCTCCCAAGAAACAACACATTCTCATTACTGGCGCAACGTCAGGTATCGGCAATCAATTAGCAAAAGATTATTTGTTAAACGACCATCATGTCTACGCTGTTGGCCGTGATGATACCGCATTGGCTGAGCTAAAATCATTGGGGGCTGAGACCATTGATTTAGACCTCATGGATCGAGAAAAAGTAATAGAAGCTTTTGAGAAGATTGATGTGATTGACTTAGCGATTTGCGGTGCTGGCATGTGTGAATATTTAGATATGCCTAATTTTGATAGTGCGTCATTTATGAAAGTTATGTCAGTGAATATGGGAACATTGTCGCACGCTATTGAAGGCGTTTTACCTAAGTTAATCGCCTCAAAAGGTCGCTTGGTTGGTATTGGTTCAGCGTCCGCTTATGTGCCTTTTGCCCGTGCTGAGGCTTATGGCAGCTCAAAGGCGGCCATTCATTATCTAATGAAAACTCTACAGATTAGTCTTGCACCGCATGATGTATCGGTCAGCTTGGTAGTGCCTGGTTTTGTCGAAACACCAATGACCAAACAAAATGACTTTCCGATGCCATTTATCCAGACGCCAGCGCAGGCAAGCCAAGCCATCCGTGACGGTATAGCTAGCGGGCATGATGTGATTGAATTTCCCAAAAAGCTGACTGTGCCATTAAAGGCATTGGGGGCGTTGCCTGATCTGGTCTGGCAGCAAGTAAGCGAAAAGCTCAATAAAAAATAATTTATCAGCATTAACAAACCTGTCATTTATCATAAAAATACCAAAGGAAATGCTTTTATGCCGTTTACTCGTTTCAAACGTGCAAACCGTCAATCGGCTGCCAATAATGAGATTACCAATAGTGAGACTGCGATAGACTCTAAGCAAACCACAGACCAAAAGCGTATCGCCATCATTGGCTCAGGTGTCTCAGGATTAACCTGCGCGCATTACTTGAGTGCGCAGCATGAGGTAACAGTTTTTGAAGCCAATGATTACATCGGTGGGCATGTGAATACGATTGATGTGACACTCCAAGATGGCAAAAAAGCAAAAACGGGCAATGTGGAAACCAGTGCGATAGACACGGGATTTATTGTTTTTAACGAGCGTACCTATCCTAACTTCTTTCGGTTGTTATACGACTTAAAAGTACCGTTCCAGTCTACAGACATGAGCTTTTCGGTAAAAAATATTGCACGTCATTTTGAATACAACGGTCATACGCTTAACACTTTATTGTCACAGCGTAAAAACGTGCTCAATCCAAAATTCTGGCGATTTATCAAGGATATCTTACAGTTCAATAAGCACATCAAGCAGCTACGCCAAGATTACGAAATGGCACGTGCTCAAGGGCAAGATGTGAGCACCTTCACTGAGCAAACACTTGGTAATTACCTTACACAGAAAAACTACGGTAAATTGTTCACAGATAACTATCTACTACCAATGGTTTCAGCTATTTGGTCGACCAGCTTGGATGAGGTACAAGATTTCCCATTGGTGTTTTTTGCGCAGTTCTTCGACAATCATGGCTTGCTCGATGTGGTCAATCGTCCGCAGTGGTTTACGATAAAAGGCGGCTCCAAACAGTACGTTAATAAGTTAGTGCCACGCTTTATCAAAGCGGGTGGCAAGATACGAGTCAATAGCCCAGTACAGTCTGTGGTTCGTGATGGTGAGCAAGTATTATTGACGGTTCAGGACAAAGGTAACGCTGATAACACGCTCGAAAACCTTGTATTTGATGAAGTTATCTTTGCTTGTCATGCAGATACTGCGCTGAAGATTTTAAAAGATGCCAGTACAGAAGAGTCTGAATTGCTGGGGCATTTTCGTTTTACAAAAAATACTGCCGTACTTCATACCGACACCAGTGTCCTACCTAAAAAACCGCTGGCATGGGCAAGTTGGAACTACCTCATTGATGAAACAGCATCGGGCAGCACGACGGAGATTGAGCAAGCTGTTGAAAGCGCACAAACCCCTGCCAAGCCTGTACTGACCTATCATATGAATATCCTGCAGCGACTCACCAAGCAGCATAATTATCTAGTGACGCTTAATCCAGAAACGGTTAATAAAAATATCGATGATAAGCAAATCATTAAAAGCATTGATTATAGCCATCCAGTATTTGACCTTGCGATGATTGATGCTCAAACCAAGTGGTCGAGCATCTCTGGTAACGGCTTGCACACGCATTTTTGCGGTGCGTATTGGTTTAATGGCTTTCATGAAGATGGTGTGCGCAGTGGTCTACGTGTCTGTCAGGCATTGGGCCATGATATTGAGATAAAAGACGACGTTGATCCGACTCACTTGCCTGATGCTGATAGGGCTCATACGCCATTTCGTTATAAAGACATGCCAGTAAAGGCAGATACCAAGTTACGTAAACTTAATAAGCGTGAAGTCATCACAGCGACCACCAATCAGGAGCTGGTTGAGTATGCTGAGCGTTTACAGTCTACCGTCATAGATGGTGGTCAGAAGAAAAAACGTGGCTTATTTGGCTATCGTAATCCGAAGTAATTTTAGAATTAAAACAAAAAATACTACCAAAGAGAGTGCTATGTCTAACGAAGACTACTCGTCTAATAATGCCTTACCCCATCAGTTATTTCATGGGACAACATGGCACAGCCGGTTACTGCCAAGTGTGAATAAATTTGTCTACCCGTATCGCTATTGGGGCATCAATATCAGCGCACTAGCTGCAGGGCAGGCACTTCCTGAAGTAAGCAAAAATATTTTTGGCGAAAATAGCCTTATAAAAAAAATGCCGTTGTTTTCAGCAAAGAAAAAAGCCTTGCAGCAATTTTGCCCAGATGATTATTTGCAGAAATTAGAGGGTTTAAGCGGCAATGAAGATAACAGCAACGACGGTACCAATGGCAATGTTGCTTTAAATCCTACTCAAGCACTTAATAATCGTCTGCGTGATGCTTTCGTTAAGTATTCGGGTAGCGCGCCGAAAGGCGATATGGTCGGTTTGCTAGTCTGTCGTGATGCAGGCTTGTACTTCAGCCCAGTCAATTTTTATTTAGGTTTCGATGAGCAGAAAATACCAACGCACTTGTTAGCTGAAGTAACCAATACACCATGGGATAAGCGTCATTGTTATGGGTTTTTACTCGACGGTGAAGACACGGAGTTTTGTCATGATAAAGATTTTCATGTCTCACCTTTTAATCCCATCGATCAGCTCTATCGCTGGCAGGTTAAGGTAAAAAAACAGCCAGGTAACTGTTTGCAAGTTCGTATCGCCATTAATATCAGTGATGAGCGTGGTGAAGTGCTAAAGACGGGTATAAAGATGTCTGGCGTACCAATGACTGATATCTCTATTCGCAAAAGCTTACGACAGAATCCAGTGATGAATCTGACTTCTTTGACTCGTATCTACTGGCATGCTTTTAAACTCTATGCCGTCAAAAAAGTCCCTTATATCAAATACGATGAAAAGCTAGCAGATAGCCAACAGCAAAAATAAAACAGTCCAAAAGACAGCCATTAGCAATTCAAAGCCATTAGCTATTTGAAGTCATTAGAAATCCCAAAATTTCATGAATGTTAGACCAACCAATAAAGCATTTAGACAAGGATAAATACACGATGCCAGCCAGACTGACCGATCGAGCACCTGTTTCAACATCAGAGAGATTAACTGCACAGATGAGTAAAGTGGTCAATGAGAGCGCTGTCTTAAAACCCGTCAGTGGCGGGGTCAATAAAGTGGCAAGAAAGTTGATATTTCGCGCGTTGCAGCATATACAGTTTGGCAGCCTTACTCTCATTGAGTCGTTCGGTAATGAGGCGTCTAAGACCAGCTGTTTTGGCAGTGAGTCTACTACCGTAGCCAGTAGTTCGGCAGTGGGTCGTCACTCCTTACATGTCTCCTTGACCATTCATGATCCAGCTGTCTATCGCCAGCTATTACTTGGCGGCTCTATTGCGCTAGCAGATAGCTATATCAACGGCGAGTGGGATACGGATGATTTGACGGGTTTGATTCGGTTGGCAGCTCGTAACTTGGCTGTATTGAATAAACTAGAGAATCGCTTTGCAGGTGTCAGTAAAGCCTTTGAAAAAGCAAAGCATCAACTGCGTAGCAATGACAAGTCTGGCTCCAAGTCAAATATTCTAGCCCATTATGATTTGGGCAATGACATGTATCAGCGTTTTTTAGATGACACAATGATGTACTCGTCAGCGGTATACCGTACGCCCGATGTGTCTCTTAGCAATGCCCAACAGCACAAACTGGCGCTCATTTGTCAGCGTCTACAATTGACTGCTGATGACCATGTGATTGAAATCGGTACTGGTTGGGGTGGTTTTGCTATTTATGCAGCCAAACACTATGGCTGCAAAGTCACCACGACAACCATCTCTGACGCGCAGTATGGCGAGGCACAGCGCCGAGTCGAAGCAGCTGGACTGTCTGATAAAGTGACGTTACTCAAGCAAGATTATCGTGAGCTGACAGGGCAGTATGACAAGTTAGTCAGTATCGAGATGATTGAAGCAGTCGGGCACGAATACTTGCCGACGTTCTTTGCTAAATGTAATAGTTTGCTCAAGCCAACAGGATTGATGGTCCTGCAGGCAATTACCTTTAACGACCAAAATTATCAAGACTACGTCAATTCGGTCGATTTTATTCAAACGCACATATTCCCAGGCGGCTGTTTGCTCTCAAATCAAGAGTTGACCACTCAATTCACCGAGCAGACCGATATGGTCGTCAAACAATTACATGACTATGGTTTTGATTATGCGCATACGCTCAGAGATTGGCGCTTAGCATTTATGTCGCAGCGTGAAGAGATAGTTGCGCTTGGCTATGATGAAGCGTTTATCCGCCTGTGGGAGTTTTACTTTTGCTATTGCGAAGGGGGGTTTTTGGAGCGCACGATCGGTGTGGTACAAGTAACGGCGGTGAAGCCAAACAACATCGATACGCTGCATTTCTCTGATTTGCCATCAGCCGTCTTAAATCATAAAACGGTTTTGAATGATGAGACGGTCTTTAATGAAGCAGAGATGGCAGACACCGCGTCGGTGTAAATATTTTGATGTGGATATGGCTTCGTTATAGCGCTTGTAAGGTCTCATAACGCATTAACCGTTTGAGACCCATGTATTGAAAGGTTGTACATTGAGATATTTTATGTTGCTTGAGTGGCACGTTTATCAAGAAAGCCAGAATAGCGTGTCACCGCTAACGCCATCAAAGATATGGCAGCACCTATCCAAGCTGTGTCTTGCAATGACATGTTTTCAACCACGCTACCACCGATAATAGAACCTAATGCGATACCGATATTAAATGCAGCAATATTCAATCCAGAAGCGACATCGACAGCGTTCGGCGTATATTTTTCAGCTTGCTTGACTACGTAGATTTGTAGGCCTGGTACATTACCAAAGGCGAAAGCCCCCCATACCAGAATAGTTAGCACTGCGGCAATCTTGGATTGCATAGTAAAGGTGAATAATAAAAGAATGACACTTAAGGCGCTGAATATAATGCTAAGCGCACTAATAGGGCCGCGTTTATCTGCAAGCTTGCCGCCCCAGATATTGCCGATCGCAACGGACACGCCATATACGAGCATGATGAGACCAATAGCTGATGGCGCAAATTTGGTCTGCTGTTCTAAGATAGGTGCTAGGTAGGTAAATGCCGTAAACGTACCACCATAGCCAAGGATAGTCATGAGATAAACCAGCAGTAACTGTGGTTTTACAATGACTTGTAGTTGCTCTTTGAACGTTGCAGGGATAGATTTTTTTAGGTTTTTTGGTACTAATATGGCGCTACCAATTAAAGCGATTAAACCCAGTACTGAGACGACTAAAAACGTAGCGCGCCAACCGAAGTGCTGTCCAATCCATGTGCCAAGAGGTACGCCAGTGACGAGCGCTACAGTGAGTCCAGTAAACATAATGGCAATCGCGCTGGCTTCTTTTTCTTTACTGACAAGGCTGGTAGCAATCATAGAACCAATGGAGAAAAACACACCATGCGCCAGACCGGTCAATATACGCGCGAGTATTAAGGTTTCATAACTGGGTGCTTGCCAAGCCAGCAAGTTGCCGATGACAAACAGACCCATTAGGCTCATCAGTACTATTTTGCGATTCCAGCGGCCAGTGAGCGCGGTAAGTATAGGAGCACCGATAGCAACACCGACGGCATATAGGCTAACGAGCAATCCTGCTGAAGGTAAGCTCACGCCCAAATCGGTGGCAATAGTTGGTACCAATCCAACGATGACAAATTCGGTTGTCCCAATTGCAAATGCGCTTAAAGTAAGCGCCCATAAAGCGAGTGGCATAACGACATCCTAATAATTAAATGATGCGCGTAGTTTGACCGATTTATAGTTTGCAAAAAACAGCACAAATGACAAAATACCTTTGTCAATTTTGTAAAGGTAATCATGATGATGGGACATGCTAAAACAGAAGACATAGAGATATTTTTGACGGTAGTAGACACGGGGAGCTTTACTGGCGCTGCCAATTTACTGAATGAGCAGGTTGCCAAAGTCTCTCGAGCGGTATCTAGGCTCGAAGATACACTGCAATGTACGCTGCTAAATAGAACGACACGGCGCTTGGAGCTGACGGAGGAGGGGCATGTCTTTATTAGATATGCGCGTGAGAGTTTAAATACATTATATACAGGTGAAGAAGCGATTAAGCTGTTAAAACAAGCGCCGAGTGGGCATCTACGAATTGACGCTGCCAGCCCGTTTGTGTTGCATCAACTGGCGCCTTTAGTTGGTGAGTTTTTAGCGCAATATCCACACATTACGCTCGACCTAACCTCGCATGACAGTATTATCGATTTGCTTGAGCACAAAACGGATCTGGCTATCAGAATTGGCGATTTAAAAGACTCAAATCTGCATGCGCGTCTATTAGGTAACAGTAAGCTGCGGCTAGTAGCCAGTCCTGAATACTTACACCAGCATAATGAAGTGACTCATATTGATGATTTGAATGTTGATGATTTAAGCACTCATAAGTTAATTGGCTTTAACGATGCGTCAAAACTAAATAGTTGGCCACTAAAAACTCCAGTGAAGCTCAATTTTCATATGACTGGAAGTAGCGGCGAGACCTTACGTCAGCTATGTTTGAATCATCAGGGCATTGCTTTACTGTCACATTTTATGATTGGCGAAGATTTAGAATCTGGCAGATTGGTTGAAGTATTGCCTGAGGCGATAGTCAGACCAAATAACCGTGAAGCCATACAGGCGGTATATTACAAAAACAGTGCCGTATCTTCGCGTATTCTGGCATTTTTAGACTTTATCCAACCAAGACTAACACTATAAATTTTATCCGTTTTTATTCATTTTATAAGAGGTAATATCATGGGTTACGTTTTTATTTATCTCGCTGCTGTGGTTATCTTTTTGGGTGTCGATGCTGTCTGGCTGACGACTATGAAAGGCGCCTTTTATGAGTCACGTATCGGG
This sequence comes from Psychrobacter sp. 5A.1, assembly GCF_030407455.1. Classification (GTDB taxonomy): domain Bacteria; phylum Pseudomonadota; class Gammaproteobacteria; order Pseudomonadales; family Moraxellaceae; genus Psychrobacter. The sequence continues at coordinate 48,821 of NZ_JASDDJ010000017.1, read as the reverse complement.
CATCTATTGGCTGATGAGCCAAACATGATGGCGGCTGGCGTGTTTTATATGTTTTATATATTGGCACTTTGTATTTTGGTACTGTATCCGCAAATCAAAGCAGGCGCATCCGTTGGTCATATCTTCTTACTCGGCGGGCTGATTGGCTTGATGGCTTACGGTACTTATGATTTTACCAATTTAGCATTATATAAAGGGTTTACCTTAGATACTGCGTTAGTAGACTTTGCTTGGGGTGGGATTTTGACAGGTTCAGTTAGCGCTCTCGTTGCATGGCTTGCTTATCGCTTTCATTGGTTGGCCTAAAGCTTATTATCTTGGCTTATCTAGGGCGTGTCCTCAATTCAATCGATAGTCATCTAAATGGGTTAAAAATGGCTAAGTCTTGCCAAACAGCGTCAAATAGCTGACTAATATCTCGATATTATCTGCGCTATTTTCCTTGTTTGACTGCGATTTATCTCATTTTTATCACCATTTTTAAAATGAGGACACGCCCAAATGTTGTTTAAATAGTCCCAATTTACATAACCTAGACCATTCACCGACAGAGGGCTGTTTGTGCTATAGGGTGACCTGCTGTATAAATGTTCAATAGACCCTAATAAGTGTCAAACCATTTAAGGAACGTTATGCCGCAATACAATACTAGTTCAACTGCCAAAAAAGCTCCTTTAAATCATGAGCTATACATGTCGATACTCATGACGCCTGATATGGCAAATTTCATTGGCAATGTGCACGGTGGTGATTTGCTAAAGATGCTCGATCAAGTCGCTTACGCGTGTGCCAGTCGTTATAGTGGGAACTATGTGGTGACACTGTCTGTCGACCAAGTCATGTTCCGTGAGCCGATATATGTGGGCGAGTTGGTTACTTTTGCAGCTAGTGTCAATTATGTTGGTAATACCTCAATGGAAGTAGGTATTCGCGTCGAAGCAGAAGATGTACGTGGTCGTACGGTCCGTCATACCAACAGTTGTTATTTTACGATGGTCGCAATCGATGACAAAGGTAAACCAACCGCAGTGCCGCCACTTGATATCAAGAATAAAATGCAGCAATGCCGAGCTGATGCCGCCAAAGAGCGAAAAGAATTACGTATGGAAAGCGCTCATCGCCCTAGCTGCGACGTCAATACACCTTAATAACTCATACAAGGACTCACTAAAAAAACACTGATATTGTAAAGGACTTACTCTAAGATCGTATCTATCTAAAGCCATTCATTTGTCGTGAATATATTTACCATCAATACGTTATTTCAGTGAGTCTAGCATGAGTCTAAAGCCATCTATTGCTAATCCCCAGCGCCATTTACCCGCTTCTCCTAAAGCGCAAACACCTCGTGCACGGGGGGCAGGTAATCCTAAAATTCCAAATGACCCTAATGTAAAACACACCCTTAACCAAAGCCCTGAAACCAATGATGAGCATTCAGGCTCACTCGTCACCGTATTGATTGCGGTCGGGGCCAATCTCGTTATTGCGATTGCAAAAACAGTTGCCGCCTTTATGACAGGCTCAGCCTCCATGATTGCGGAAGCAGCCCACTCATGGGCAGATGCTGGTAACGGTACTTTGCTCATCGTCGCAGAAAAAAAATCCATCAAACCTGCTGATAAGAGCCATCCATTAGGCTACGGCAAAGAGTCTTATGTCTGGTCGATGATTGCTGCTTTTGGTGTATTTACGGCAGGCTCGATTGTCTCTATTTATACGGGTATCAAAGAATGGAATGCTGCTGAATCTGAGACCAATTACACGATTGGATTTATCGTCTTGGCAGTGGCGTTTGTGCTCGAAGGGATTTCATTGATTCAAGCCTACAGACAAAGTAAAAAACATGGTGAGGCACTTGATATCAGTGCACTTGGCTATGTCGTTGATACTTCCAATCCGACCTTGCGTGGCGTGTTTTTTGAGGATTTAGCCGCCGTCGTTGGTTTGGTTATCGCCGCCGCCGCCATGGGTATGCATGCTTATACGGGAGAGCCGTATTGGGATGCTCTAGGGTCTATTATCGTCGGTCTACTACTGGGCGTTGTCGCCATATTTTTAATCAGTCGCAACCGAGATTTTTTAGTGGGATATAGAGTCACTGACCGTATGCATGAATATGTCTTAAGTGAGCTGCTTAATCATCCAGATATCGATAGTGTGTCCTATTTGCACTTAGAATGGGTCGGCCCAAAAAAGATATTTATGGTGGCGGCAGTAGACATCGCAGGTAATCAAAAAGAAAAAGAAATTGCCCAAAAATTTGAAGAGATTGAAAATTTATTCCGAGGCAATCCTGTCTTTCAAGAAGCTATTTTGACACTATCAGAACCTAACGCTGAGCTGCTGAGTCTAGAGGATATTTGATTTATACAGTTGATAGGAAGAGTACATAGCAATATTAGGATGATTTTCCCCAATGCTATTTGTTGCTTTTTCTGTATTCAAAGCGTAGAAATCTAAGAGTGTAGAAATCTAAGACACAAAAAAGCCGTCGATAATGACGGCTTTTCTTCATGTAAGATTATAAATATGTTATTCAACAGACGCTAAGCGTATGTCAACGGACAGTCTTTATTTCTTTGGTGCGTTTGCACCGATGAACCATGCATCTTTATCGATGATACGACTGGCTTCTGTAAATAAATCAGCGGTATCTTCGTCACCTGCATCGCCAGCAGTAGCGATTGCTTTACGCAATGTCTCTGCGACTTTTTTATAGCGGCTAGTCAACTCACGAACATGTTGATCGACTTCAGTGATATCAGTTGGGTAATCGTCTAAGATAGACTCTTTTACCACGCGACTGGCCAAACCGTTCGGCTGACCACCCAAGATAACAATACGTTCTGCGATAGTATCTGATACTTCAAGGATACGAGCTGATGTCTCATCCAGTAATTGATGCACACCAATGAAACCAGTACCTTGTAGATTCCAGTGGCACTGTTTGCCATCTAACGTTAAATCGATAACATTTGCTAAGTTAGCGTTTAGCAAATCAATCATTTTTTTGGCAGTATCGTCTGAAATGCCACTTGCGTAACGTTCTCTCATATTTTACTCCGTTATATATTTTGTTTTATTGAATATTTAACTTATTGTTATTTAATAGGTTGTATAAGTACTGCTTGTTGATTCGTTATAAATGATAGCAGCTTAAATCAATGTTGGAACCCTTGAGTGTTAGGCTTTGTTAGGTGGTCGTGTAACGAGTTTGTTAACCATGAAAAGCTTTGTAAAAATAAATGCTTAATTTATACAGATTGTATCGTCAAATCAGTTGGTAATAATTTTGCGATAAAAGCATCATACTTTTCGCCAAGTGGTAAATCTGTATTTGCTATTAATATACGGCGTTGTGTGACGGTTGGACTGTTGCTCTTAGGATTAAAGCCAGTTTTATTGACTTCTGTAAAATATATACCTGTACCACGTTTTTGCCAATTGGGGAGTTCATTATAATTAATACCATGCTGATAAAGGAGCTCGTGCTTGTCTTCTAACGCCTTACCTGCCATTTGCATCGTCGCCGAATTGGAATCTATACCTTGCTTACGCAGTAACCAGTAACAGTGAGCATTTAGACTATTGCGATGAGCATCTTCTTGCCGCCAGCGAAAATACTGCTGCACTAATGATGTATTGGGTAGCTGTGAGACTCTAGCGTCAAAACTTGCTAATTGTCCATGAGTAACACTAAAGAAGCCGCTGGCTTCACCAGCTAGCACTGAATTAATTTTACGAAGTTTGCGTTTAAATGTGTCTTCTGTAGGATGGAATAATAATGATATTTCGTCACTCTGAGTATAGCCATAAATGATATTGAAGCCGCAGCTCATAAGATGCTTTGTAGTGGCTACCATTAATTCATGAAAGCGAGTGTCAAAAGGAGCATCAAGTTGCCAAGTCTCTTTAGTTTTTTTGGTAAAGCCGCGTCCATCTAAACGTACAACAACAAACATCTCTGGCATAACACAAAGGTCATGAGCCGTCTCATACACTCGTAGGCGAGTATCTAACTCTTCAAAACGCATAAAGCTCTCAATATTAATTGATGAATAGGGTGCTCGGTAAGTAAACGGCTTAAGGTATGTCCTCAATTCAAACGATAGTCATCTAACTGGGCTAAAAATGGCTAAATCTTGCCAAACATCGTCAAATAGTATCGATAATATCCCGATATTATCGACACTATTTTTTTTGTTTGACGGCCATTTATCTCATTTTTATGGCCATTTTTGAAATGAGGACACACCCTAGTAAACTGGATTTTCCAAGTTTTCTTTAATACGAAAATTATCATGGCTGACCGTTACAGTAAATATTTTATCAAAACCTTCTTCAAAGCGGGGGTGTTGCATCTTCTTAGCCGTACCTTTGACGCCAATCTCAGGAACTTTCGCTTTGCCTGTGCGATTGTTATTACGTGCTAAGGCGTCTTTAAATGGACAATCAAAGTAATAGGCAATAACTGCAAAATTTGCCGCTTTTGCCGCGTGGATATAGTCGGCACGCTCTGCCGATGTGGCATTGGTCTTATCCACTACTACTTGAGTTTTGCTGGCAAGACAAGCTTCAAACAGCCGCTGTAATCGGTGATTGGTATTGAGCATATCTTTGTTTAAGCGCAGATGGCTATGAAAAAATTGGCGCTGATAAAAGGTAGATTTTCCAGCACCTTGGATGCCAATAAACAGAATAAGTTGCATAGAGCTATCAAACCTGAGCTGTCATAAAATATTATCATATTTACTAATCATCTCAATTGCTACCTTTATTCGCAATACTTATCAATCAGCAGCCCTAATATTTGAATGTTCAACAGACCCTAATTTATACATTTTATTTTAAAATCTATAGGGCGTGTTCTCATTTTAAAAATGGCCATAAAAGTGTAATAAATGGCCGTCGAACAAGGAAGATAGCGCAGATAATATCGAGACATTCTTAAACTTTTGATGATGTTTGGCAAAATTCAGCCGTTTTAATACCACCGAATGTATCAATGTGCTCATTGATGATACGCCCAAATTTTCTGTACGAATTAACAGCGTTTCAGCCATACAGTAAGTCTCATTCTTGTCCTTTAAAAACCGACATTCAGACCCCATATTGTTATAAACCTTACCTCATTATAAGAATTAGGAAGAAAGCCATTATGCGTATGCCTGAACCGCGCTCATCGCGTCAGTTAAATCAATTGGCCACTCAGCTCCAAGGTGAAGCTGAAATCAGTGGTGTCAATGCGTCAGGGACGCAAATATCGAGTCGTGCCTTTGAGATGGTCACGGATTTTGAGCCAGCAGGCGATCAGCCGCAAGCCATCAAAAAACTGGTCAACGGTATCAATTCGGGCATGGATGAGCAGTTGCTACTAGGTGTGACGGGTTCTGGTAAGACGTATACCATGGCAAAGGTCATCGCTGAAACTCAGCGTCCAACCATTATCATGGCGCATAATAAAACCCTTGCCGCTCAGCTATATGGTGAGTTTAAATCATTCTTTCCTAACAATGCGGTTGAGTACTTCGTCAGTTATTATGATTATTATCAGCCTGAGGCTTATGTAGCGGCGAGTGATACTTTTATCGAAAAAGACAGTGCCATCAACGATCATATCGATCAGATGCGTCTGTCAGCCACGCGTGCCTTACTAGAGCGCCGTGATGCGATTATCGTGGCGTCAGTATCTTGTATCTATGGTTTGGGTGATCCTGAAAGCTATCTAAAAATGCTACTGCATGTGGTCGTGGGCGATAACATAGATCGTACGGCGACGATTAAGCGTCTAGTTGAAATGCAATATATGCGTAACGAATTGGATTTTGGCCGTGGTACGTATCGCTTGCGTGGTGAGCTGCTAGATATCTATCCAGCTGAATCTGAGCAATTGGCCGTTCGAGTACATTTATTTGACAATGAAGTGGAGAAAATCACTTGGTTCGATCCATTAACGGGTAAGACCGTACGTAGCGTGCCACGTATTACCATTTATCCAAAATCACATTATGTGACACCGCGCAATAAACTAGAAGCGGCCAGTCATACCATTCGTGCGGAGCTAGAGCCACGATTGGAATATTTCCGTGAAAACAATAAGTTGATTGAAGCACAGCGTCTCAAAGAGCGTACCCAGTATGATCTTGAGATGATACAGCAGCTCGGCTACTGTAATGGCATCGAAAACTACTCGCAGCATCTGTCTGGCCGTCCATCAGGAGAAGCACCGCCGACGTTGTTTGATTATATTCCAGAAGATGCGTTGCTGTTCCTCGATGAGTCACACGTGACCGTTTCGCAAATTGGCGCGATGTATAAAGGTGATAGATCACGTAAAGAAAACTTGGTCAATTACGGATTTCGTCTACCAAGTGCGATGAACAACCGCCCGATGAAGTTTGAAGAGTGGGAGCGTATCAAGCCGAAAACCATTTACGTGAGTGCCACGCCAGCCTTGTATGAGCTTGAGCACAGCGAGCAAGTCGTAGAGCAGGTCGTACGTCCGACTGGTTTGATTGATCCTGAAATTGAGATACGTCCCGTATTGACGCAAGTCGATGATGTGCTATCCGAGATTACCAAACGCCGCGAAAAAGATGAGCGTGTATTGATTACCACGTTGACCAAGCGCATGTCAGAAGATTTAACCAGCTACCTCAAAGAATACGATGTCAAAGTGGCATATTTGCATTCTGATATCGATACTGTCGAGCGTATGCAAATCATTCACGAGCTACGAACTGGCGTGCATGATGTACTGGTCGGTATCAATCTGTTGCGTGAGGGTTTGGATATGCCTGAGGTATCGTTGGTCGCGATATTTGATGCCGATAAAGAAGGCTTTTTGCGTTCTGAGCGTGCTTTGATTCAGACCATCGGACGCGCCGCGCGTCATATCAATGGTAAAGCCATTTTATACGCGGATCGCATCACCAACAGTATGCAAAAGGCGATAGACGAAACGGACCGCCGCCGTGAAAAACAAGTGGCGTTTAACCTAGAGCATAACATCACGCCGAAAGGTGCGCGTCGTAGTATTACGGATAAAATCGATACGGGTGATGACCAGAATGCCAATGACAATCAAGTGATTCCAATCAAGAGTAATCTGCCTGATGTCGATATTAGCATCTTACGTAGTCCTGATTTACTGGCCAAAGAAATCAATCGTCTTGAAAAACTCATGAAGCAGATGTCGCGTGATTTGAAGTTTGAGGATGCAGCAAAAACGCGTGACAAAGTACTAGAGTTAAAAGCGCATTTAATCTAGGGCGTGTCCTCATTTTAAAAATGGTGATAAAAATGAGATAAATTGCAGTCAAACAAGGAAAATAGCGCAGATAATATCGGGATATTAACCAGCTATTTAACGATGTTTGGCAAAATTTAGCCATTTTTAGCCCGTTTAGATATGATCAATTGAATTGAGGACACGCCCTAATAAGGCGGCTGTTCATAGTCTGACTTTTGATCGTGTGTGTTGAATAAAAAGGTGAGTGGCATATCGTGCCGCTCACCTTTTTTATGGATTGTTTAAAGCCAAAATAAGCATGATTTTATCCATGATAATAAATAACTAATGTTTGGCTATTACAAAACTTGTATTTATACCAAATGCCACTTAATATGATATGAATCACTAAATTATACTTTATTATCCACTGACATTTAGGCGTATCATTAATTATGCATACTGATAATTTATTAAGGTTAGACGCAAACGAAAACTCATTAGGCATGGCAGAGTCTGCCAGACAAGCGGTTGTCGATACTTTGGACAATAGCTTTCGCTATCCCGATGCGCAACGAGCCAAATTGATTGGTAAGATTGCGCTGGCCAATGCGGTGACCGAAGACCACGTTTTACTGGGTAACGGATCCATTGAGAGCATTCGAATGGTTGTACAAATGTTGTATCAAAAAGGATTGAAGACTGGCCAGCCGTTTCAATTGGTCGCGCCAACACCCACTTTTGCTTGTGCAGAATTATATGCAGACTCACTTGGCATTCCTGTGGTCAGTGTACCGCTCATGCCTGACAGTTGCGATTTGGATTTTGACGAACTACAGAGCATTGCCAATGCATTTGATGGCATTAGCTTACTTTATATTTGTAATCCAAATAACCCAACTGGCATCATTACCTCAACGGCCAAGCTTAGAAACTGGGTAACCAATGCCCCAAACAATCATTATTTTTTATTGGATGAAGCGTATTCAGGATATGTGACCGACCCAAGTTTTGAGAGCGGGATTGAGTGGATAAAACAAGGAATATCAGACAATCTTATCGTTGCTCGCACCTTTTCAAAACTGTTTGCGCTGGCGGCCATGCGAGTCGGCTACGTGATTACCAATCCTCAAATGGCCTCAGAGATTGGGGCATTGATGTCGGTGGATAACACCAATCTGTCTGCTGCTGTCGCCGCGATAGCAACGTTAGATGACAACGCATTTTTGGCATTGAGTCTGCATACGACCAATCAATCAAGGCAAATGGTGGAAACTACGTTGGACGAGTTGGGACTGCGCTATTTACCATCTCAAACCAACTTTATTTTTCATGAAGTCAAAGGTGATGTAAAAGTATACATCGAGAGAATGCACGAGCACGGAATTGTGGTGGGTCGAGAGTTTCCACCTATTCAAAGCTTTAGCCGTGTCACGCTTGGCACACCTGATGAGATGACGGTCTTTATTGAAACATTAAGATTGTTTCGTGAAAAAGGCTGGGTCTGAATCGTGCAGTAAAAGATCATTAAATTGAAACACTTATCCTATTAGGGTGCGTCCTCATTTTTAGCCCAGTTAGATGACAGTCGTTTGAATTGAAGACATGCCCTAGCACAAGAGAATTAACGTATCGATTTTATTTTAAAAAGGCCATGCCAAAGATTCTATAATGGAATGATGATGGTTTTCATCGCGTAGAATGCTTGTAATACGATGCAATGCCACTTACCATATCGGTGTAAACCTCACCATCCATATAGCATTCCAAAATATTGTGTAGCAAGAAAGCCTAGGGCGTGTCCTCATTTTAAAAATGGTGATAAAAATGAGATAAATCGCAGTCAAACAAGGAAAATAGCGCAGATAATATCGAGATATTAGTCAGCTATTTGACGCCGTTTAGCAAAATTTAGCCATTTTTAACCCATTTAGATAACTATCGATTGAATTGAGGGCACGCCCTAGTGTGAGTACCGCGCTTGTTAAGCTCAACTGCTTACCCTTGCACATCAAGTTTTTGGAATGGACAGAATCTAGGCGTATTATTTATGGTGCTTACCAACACCTTAATAGAGTTAAACTCTAACGAAAATTCATTGGGCATGTCAGATGCTGCCAAGCAAGCCATTATCGAAGCACTAGACATCGGTTTTCGTTATCCAGATGACCAACGTGCGGCACTGATTAGCAAAGTTGCCGACATAAACGGCGTGACAGAGAGTCAGATTTCACTCGGAAGTGGCTCTAGTGAAAACATCCGTACTGTCATTCAAATGCTACAAAATAAAGCATTGATAGCAGGCAAAAAATTCCAAGTGATTGCGCCGCATCCAACGTTTTCTTATGCTGAGCTATATGCGACCTCTATCGACGTGCCTGTGGTAAGAGTAGCGCTTACGCCCGAAAACTATGCCTTTGACTTACAAGCTATGCAAACAGTGGCAGATGACTTTGATGGTATCAGCCTGTTTTATCTGTGTAATCCTAATAATCCAACATCGACGATTACCGACACCAAGGCATTAAAAAACTGGGTAGCGCTGGCGCCAGACCATCATTATTTTTTATTGGATGAGGCCTATTCAGAGTACGTGACAGATCCAAGCTTTGAGAGTGGTATCGCATGGATACGAGAAGAGTACTCAGAAAATATTGTTGTGGTCCGTACGTTTTCAAAACTGTGTGCGCTTGCTGGCATGCGTGTCGGCTATGCAGTTGCGAGCCCGCAAATGATTGCCACGCTAGAGGCGTTTATCTCGCTGGATAATACCAATTTGTCAGGTGCCGTAGCTGCGTTAGCGACGCTTGATGATGAGAAGTTTTTGGCATTGAGCTTACGCACGGCCAATCAATCGCGTCAGCTGGTTGAGCAAACATTAGATGAGCTTGGTCTGCGCTATTTGCCATCACAAGCCAGCTTTATATTCCATGAGATTAAAGGTGATGTGCAAACCTATATCGATAGAATGCGCGAGCATGGCATCGCTGTTGGGCGCGAGTTTGCGCCTATTACTGGTTTCAATCGCTTGACGCTTGGCAGACCTGATGAGATGGCAGTATTTGTAGAGGTGCTCAAATCATTTCGTGAAAAGGGTTGGGTTTAATCAAGTTAGGTAAGACGGTTCGATAATATAAAAAGGAAGTTGCTGATTGGCAGCTTCCTTTTTTGATTCTGTATTAGCGTTAAAGTTAACAGCACATTTTTACCAACATCAAACGCAGTTTTACATATCGTACCTTAAATAATCTGATGCTATCTTATAAGATTACTTAGTAACGCATGACCCATTAAGCACCCAGATAAATACTGGGTGATAACCATAAAATCGGGTGTGCTCATATATCTATATCTTATAATTATAAAGTCAGGGATGTACCTATGTTTGATATCAAATCATTTTTTAAACGAGAAGTAGAAAAAAAGCTCATCGATGTCGATAACTATATTTTTATGCCAGAACGGGTAGAGATGGAACTCGAAGGTGGTCTATTGAACTGTGTGTTGAATAGTGATGGTCGAGTCGATATTTTTTATACTAAGCAAGGAGTGACAGAAGTCAGCTCAGCCACGCGTAAGCATCCATTTACAGCGTTCGAAAAAGAGCTGTATCATGGTGTCTATGATGACGTCATCAATGACTTGATCAAAGAAGTAGATAAGATCGTTGATAGCTCTTCCAAGTACTTTCGCCGTAGTCAGTTGCTGCCTATCACTGGCGCGTTGAAAAATGACGCTGTTGTCACAGAGGCTGATAAATACTAGGGCGTGTCTTCAATTCACTCGATAGTCCTCTAAATGGGCTAAAAATGGCTAAATCTTGCCAAACATCGTCAAACAGCTGGCTAATATCCCGATATTATCTGCGCTATTTTTCTTGTTTGACGGCAATTTATCTCATTTTTATCACCATTTTTGAAATGAAGACACGCCCTAGATTTAATTGATGATATATGCTGATCACGAATTTTATTCAAGAAATAAGGCGCTCTATAGCTGATGAGAATCAAAACTGACTATGGGCATGCCGGCTTAAGAGAGATGTTTTGAATAGTTATTTTTTTATTCTTTTCAGCTCATTTAGTCGATCTTTATACATCTCAAAAATAATGTTTGGATCCCAGTCATCCCTCTCAGTTTTGCCATGTCCAAGCGACATCATAGTCACCAGTTTTCCATTACTGATGTAAAACTCGCAATGCCAGACTTGTTGGGTAAAGTGGTTTTTTGGCATATATCTTTCTGTCTCTGCAGCATAAACCAAACTATCGTTTCTTTCAAAATAGGCTTCTTGATAATAAGTATCTTCACTATGAGATTCTATTTTGATAATTCGGTTGTTGTTATCTAAGTGACAGATTCGCCAAAACTCTTTTTTCTTACCAAAGTCAGTAACGACATCTACCTCTATACCACATTTTGAGATATTTCTATTAAATTCTGCGTTGATATCGGCCCGTAGTTTTCCTTCCAGGTCACTTTGACTATGGGCATGACCACTAACTGCCCCAAACAATGCCATGGTTAAAGCGAATAACAGGTGTTTCATAGTGGTTCACCACGTTAGTTTATAAATAAAAAAGGCTAGGTTATCATAGATAACCTAGCCTTTTTCTTATCTATCAGCCATTAATAAATCACTTATTTAACAAAGCTGGTATAGCAACTTTGTAGAGATTTTGCGACGACTCTCGCCACCAACTGAGTGCGATACTGAGTGTCAAAGGCAGCATTACCCAGTTCAACAATCGTGACTTGCTGCGGTGCTTGCTCACTGACACAGCCACATACCTTACTTTGAACCGCTTCTTGTTGTGCTTCAGTCATGGCAACGCTTGCAATACGCCACGCGTTTTGTTTTTCAATCTCGCTACGGCATTGGTTATCGATTGCCGCTTTGAAGACGTTCATGCCGATCTCGTTTGCAGTGCCGATAGCATTACCTGTACTATTGTTCAGGCCGCCTGTCGTCGTACATCCAGCTAAGGCAAAAGTCGCTAGCATTACTGTCGAAGCCAAGATTTTTTTCACAGGTTATTCCTTTAATATTTTTATGAATTTTCGCGGTTTATGTTTGATGACACGCTTTAAGCCATGTTGACTATTCAACCATATCAGCATAATAACTCATGGTGAATGTTCAACACACTTTAAGATTTGCCAGTCGACACATATCTTCTTTGTTAGCAAGTCGTATATTATCAGCAAAATACGTTAATAACACTATCAACAGTTACTTAAGAAAAATTAAGCTGTTTTTTATGTTAATCCAGCCATGCGTAAGGATGATAATAAGCGTAGACCTTATAACCAATCTATCCAACCATCGTTAGTAAACCACCGACGACAAATAACCATGTCACAATATATTTTAACTATAAGCTGAGTGTCATATGAATCGTAAGTTACTTATCTTATGTGTCTTAATGGCTTTGATACCAAGCCTGTTTTTTATAAGAAGCATATATGTAATGTCTGATTATCATATACAGCAATGTCATTGGAAAGGCTCTGGATCAAAAGTCATGGGAGATGCATTTAGTTTTGATAACTATGTTCGGCTTGAAGAGGGTGTCATTCACTTGGGTAAGCAACCAACAGCACAAATAATGCTTAGAAAGTATCGTCTATATGCTGATAACATCATTATAGTTAGCGATATGGAGTATTCTGAGTTGGAGGTTTATTATGAAAAAGGCTGTCATTGAATAGGAAAATCAAACGTATATATGCGCTGCTAAGCCGAAAAAAAACCAGCAAAGACAAATGGTCTAAGCTGGTTTTTATTCTATTTTTATAGCTATTTTTATAGCTATTTTTAGACGTTTTTACCGTGTTGCTTGGTTTGAATGTCTTTGGCTAACTTGTAACATTCATTGATATGGTCATTGGCGATTTTTTTGAAAATCATATAACCCATGGTTGCTGCAACCATTTGACCACCCAATGGAATAAACTTTGTCACTTGCTTGGCAGCGATACGACCACCGAAGCCTTGTACTGTCTTTTTCACGATACCACGTGTTGCCATTAGACCTGCGAAGTCAACGGTACGGTCTTTTAAAGCGCCCCAATGAACGGCTCGTGACTCTAAATCAACGGCTGACTGACGATCTTCAATTAAACCAAAGCGCTCACTGATATCAGGCAATAGCTGGGTAAGCATGCCAGCATCCACAGCGACATCAAAGAAAGGCACAGGAACGATGGCAACACCAGCAGAGTACTTAGCGCGTTTTTTGACCAGCTTTTGACATTCTTTTTTTGTTTGTTCGAGGTCTAAGCTAGGATCTATCGTATTTGGTAGTTTTTCAGCGTTTGGTGTGGTTTTCATAAAGGTTCCTTATAAGTAATTGAAGTAAGTAATTAGAACAAAACACTCTAAAATATCGAATTATAGTTTTAATGAATAACAAATATCTCAGTTGCTATCTATTTTATGGATTTATAAGAGGCATACAATCATTGCTTTGTAGCAAAATGAATGAAATTACAGTCACTGTGCATCCTTTTTGTAAATAAAGACGGGGATGTGTTCGATGCATGCTATAAAAACCTCCGTATTGAATGGCCAATTAAGCAGCCAGCGTACTAAAAGTATTGATGATGCCTTGCAATCCTAAATGGTATACATAGACGCCATAAAATGTCATTGTGACCCTCCGTGAAAGCCAGTAGAATACGCTCATGCTAAATTTAACCCCCCGTTATACCAGCACTCGCATCGACGAGTTGCCTACCGCGCTGCAGACACTTGCTGCTCAATCATTCACGCTTGCCCGTCTTTATGCGGGACGAGGTATCACTGAGCCCGATGAGCTTACGACCAGTTTGTCAGAGCTATTACCTGCCGAGGCACTGCACGGTGTCACTGAAGCCGTGCGTCTGTTAGATGTGGCCATTGATGAGCGTCAGCGCATTCTAATCGTGGGTGACTTTGACTGTGATGGTGCAACTAGCACGGCGCTGATGATGCGAGCCCTCACCAAGATGGGCGCAGTCGTTGATTTTTTAGTGCCCGATCGTTTTAAGTATGGCTATGGACTGACGCCAGAGATTGTCGAATTGGGTATTGAGACATTTACGCCAGACGTGATAGTGACAGTTGATAATGGTATCTCTAGTCATGAAGGCGTGGCGCGCGCACAGGCTGATGGTATCACGGTGATTATTACTGACCATCATCTCACGACCAAAGAGACGCCACCTGCGGAAGCGGTGGTCAATCCCAATCAGTTGGCGTGTGATTTTGCCAGTAAAGCACTGGTTGGAGTCGGCGTGGCGTTTTATGTGCTTGGGCGCTTGGCAAAATTGCGCCGTGAAGCTGGCAAGTCTACCGTCCAAGTCAGTCAATATTTGGATTTGGTCGCGCTGGGGACGATTGCAGATGTTGGGATACTCGATAAGAACAACCGTATCTTAGTGCATCATGGGTTGTCTGCTATTCGTCAAGGTCGCTGTTGTATGGGGATATTGGCGCTGCTGGAGCAAGCGGGTCGTGATCCTAAGCAGCTCCATGCACAGGATTTTGGTTTTGTATTAGGCCCCCGTATCAATGCCGCTGGGCGCATGGATAATATGCGCATTGGTATCGAGTGCTTATTGACTGAGGACTGGAGTACGGCACAGCGTTTGGCGCAAGAGCTTGAGCAGCTGAATCGCACGCGTCGTCATGTAGAAGGCGAGATGCGCGCACAAGCCGACAGTATCGTACAGACATTGGCTGCTGAGGCTAATAGCGATGAGGCGAATATTAATGTTAATGACCCTAGCGATGACATCATTGCCCATGAGATTGCTACGCCTAAGACCACAGCGCTTAAGACAAGCAGTACAGACGCTCGTAGTATTATTCTGTATCAAGACGACTGGCATCAAGGGGTTATCGGCATCGTCGCCGGTCGCCTAAAAGAAAGCCACTATCTGCCAAGTATCGTGTTTGCTCCAGCAAATACTGAGCAGACTGATGAAGATAGCGCCATTAAAGGCTCTGCACGTTCTATCGCTGGCGTGCATGTTCGTGACGCGATTGAACAAGTCGCTGAACGCCATCCCGATTTAATCAGTCATTTTGGTGGTCATGCGATGGCAGCAGGTTTGACCCTCAAGCGCGGTAACTTTGATGGGTTTGTGGCCGCTTTTGATGAAGTCATGGCAGAGATGAATGACGAGGTATTTGCAGAGCAAAAATTCACCGATGGACCTTTGCAGGCGAGCGACTTTAGCTTATGGTTTGCTGAGCATTTAGCAGAAGCCAGTATCTGGGGTCATGGATTTGCGCCGCCAATATTTGACGGTATCTTTGAGGTACTGAGCTTTAAAGTGTTAAAAGATAAGCACCTTAAACTGTCACTGCGTTATCCAGACGTTCAGTATCCAATTGAGGCAATTTGCTTTAACTTCGATAATGACGCGTGGGATTACCGTGCCAAAAAAGTACATTTGTTGTTTCAGCTAGACATCAATGAATGGAATGGCAAACAAAGCTTGCAGTTGATGATAAAAGACTTGGCTGTGATAGAGCAAGGCTAAGGTCATATCAGTGCGTTTAAGTTTGAGAGCACTTATAGCATTTGTCGCTTTTTGATTGGATATCAGTATTTCCACTCTAGTGTGGGGAACTGCCAATCGTAACGAATGGCCAGCATACGCAGAGTAAAAATCGTACCCATCGTAGAGATGTCAGCTACCCAATCTGCTACGCCTAGGTTTTTTAGCGCAAAGTAGAGAATGCCGCCAGTCAATGCTGCCGTGATATAAATCTCTTGCTGAAGTACCAATGGGATTTCATTGCAAATCATATCGCGAATGATGCCACCAACCACAATGGTAATCACGCCCAGTAGTAGTGCCACAGGCACATTAACCCCCATGCTATCGCCAACCTTGATACCTATCAGCGTAAAGGCTGACAGGCCGATGGTGTCAGATAGTTTGAGGAATTTATCGACTCGTCTTGAGTTCGGATGAAAAAATATCTGCGTGGCCAGCGACGCAATCGTAATGAGGGTTAGGTAGCTCATATCCACCATCCAAAATAAGGGATGACGATCCAAAATCACATCGCGTACAGTACCGCCGCCAATAGCGGTGACAATAGACACTAGTAGACAGCCGAAAACATCGAAATTCTTGTGCTTGGCCAGTATCGTCCCTGAAATGCTACAGGCAATAATGCCGATCATATCAAAGCAAAAAATCAAAGAGCGCGGGTCAAAAGTAGTGATCAGTACGGCAGGATCCAATACGATAGCCAGCATAGGCGATTCTCACTATTTTTCAGTACGGTTAATCACAATGAACAAAGCAAATATTTGCTCTAAGCCGTCAATCTAAGCCAACCAACCAACACTAAGCGACTAAACGAATAGATGGCAGATGCCAATCGAACCTGAGCGCTAGCATATGTACTGCAAAGGTGACAACGAGCATAATAAATTCGTTGATACTGGCATCCATCCCAAAATACGGTAAGCATAAATACGTCACAGACCCTGCAATTGCGCAAGTGACAATGCCAACCATGTCCTATTATTAGATCGTCATTTAGCCGTTTTTTTGTGCTATTTACCCTTGGCATCTGCCCAAATGATTTTGTGCAATTGCAATTGAAAACGAACAGGCAAGGCATCAGCCAACATCCATTCCGCCAATTCTCGCGCCAAGACAGGCACCTCAGGGCTGAGCTGTTCATCGATATCATCTGCGACATTGAACATTGGAGAAAACCACACCGTACCGACCAATTCATTCAGCTTATGCTCGATCAATTTGGCTTTCGCCCAGTCGTAATCAGCGCGGTTCATGATGACAAACTTGATTTGGTCATGCTGAGTGAGATAGTCGAGATTTGACCATAGGTTTTTATCGACTTCGCCTGAGCTGGGTGTTTTGAGATCCATCACTTTACTGACCGCTGCTGGCACGTTTTCTACTGTGAGCGCGCCTGCGGTCTCAAGGGATATCTCGTAACCATCGCTCAGCAAACGTTTCATCAATTCAATGGCATTTGGCTGTGCTAATGGTTCACCGCCAGTCAGACAAATACGCTTGCATGGATAACCTTTGATGGTTGCTATGATGGTTTCTAATGATTGGCGTTCGCCACCTGTAAAAGCGTATTCGGTATCACAATAGACGCAGCGCAGCGGACAGCCCGTAAGGCGCACAAATATCGTCGGTAAGCCTGAGGTGATGGCTTCCCCTTGTAAGGAATAAAAAATCTCAGTCAGACGCAACCCTGCTTCAGGGTCAGTGACAGGAATGGCGGCGGTGCGTAATGGTGATTCACTCATAATATTTCAAATACAGTTAGAGGTCGATAAAGCGCTTGGGCACTTATCAATCGTATAAAAAGGCAGGGGGTTGTATGGATGGTTTTGTGTTTGTGCAAAGCCAAACTAAAAGAGGATTATAACGTAACGCGTTATATTAAGCTGCAAAAAAGATGCTGGAGTCATCCTCCAGCATCTTCATATAAAACAATATTATTCAATAAACAACGGTACGTGCCAAATATTTAGGCTAAGCGTAATAGCTCATTTACTGATGTTTTTGCACGAGTTTGCGCATCAACTTTTTTCACGATGATAGCAGCGTACAAGCTGTGCGTGCCATCTTCTGACGGCAAGCTACCTGGTACGACAACAGAACCTGCTGGTACACGGCCACGATGAATCTCACCAGTTTCGCGATCATAGATGCGCGTGGATTGACCGATGAACACACCCATAGAGATAACAGATCCTTCTTCGACGATGACGCCTTCAACGATTTCAGAGCGCGCACCGATGAAGCAATTGTCTTCGATGATAGTAGGATTTGCTTGCAATGGCTCTAATACACCGCCGATACCAACGCCGCCTGATAGATGCACGTTTTTACCGATTTGAGCACATGAACCAACAGTCGCCCACGTATCAACCATCGCGCCTTGATCGACATATGCGCCGATGTTGACGTATGAAGGCATCAAGACCGCGCCTGCTGCGATGAATGAACCTTTACGAGCGACGGCTGGTGGTACCACACGTACGCCTGCTTCTTTAAACTGTGCTTCGGTCCAATCAGCAAATTTAGTTGGTACTTTGTCATAAAACTGCACATGCTCGCCAGCGGCTTGGACGTAGTTATCGTTTAGACGGAAAGACAATAATACGGCTTTTTTGGCCCACTGATTGACGACCCATTCGCCGTCTTTCTTTTCTGCCACGCGCAAGCTACCGTTGTCTAATTGTTCCAGCACTTGCTCGACAGCATCACGAACGTCTTGTGGCATAGTGCTTGGGCTATATTCGTTGCGATTTTCAAAAGCTTGTTCGATGGTTTGTTGTAATGACATAAAAATTCCTAAAATGAATGACAGGGAGGTGGATCTCAATGTTATGGTTAAAGACTTATATGACCTAGCCTAAAGTGCTATTTGCTCTAAAACGTGACTGATTCTAAAGGGTAAGTAGTTCTAAAGGGTAAATAGTTCTAAAGGGTAAATAGTTCTAAAGGGTAAATAGTTCTAAAGGGTAAATAGTTCTAAAACGCTACTCACTGTAACGTCTGACTTTGGCCAAAAACTTGCTTGCCGTATTGTCGCTAATTTGACCACTTTTAGCAAACACGTTGAGGGTCTTATTATGACAGTATTGAATGAGCTGTTTTAAGATATTCACTCAAAACAACTCATTTATCATGATTTAATCATCGGTGGTATTGGTCTCTATCCACTCTAAAATATCTTGATAAACGGTCTGTTTATCCTTTTCATGCAATACTTCATGGCGCATATTGGGATATAGCTGAATATCGACATGACTAAAATTACGCTTATTGAGACGGGTGACAATCTTGCGTATACCGCGACCCATCTCACCAATTGGGTCATCTTCACCGCTGATAAAAAGCATCGGGAAGTCTTTAGCAATGGTAGCAGCCCAGTTTTTATTCAAGCCCGTATCCATTAAGGTAAATAATGTCATAAAGCCATTATTAGTAAAGTCAAAACCAGTCATCGGATCGGCTTCATAGACTTCAATGTTTGCCGTGTTTGCACTCAACCAGGCAAACGGTGAGGACGAGTTGCGATCAGGTAGCTGGCTGTTGAGGACTTTATTCATCACCTTGGCAAATATTGTATTCGGTTGTCTTGGTGCCACTTTGGCCAGTAGTTTATTGATGGGTAATAAAACCTTGGCCAATGGGTTGGCGTTTGCAGAACCCATTAGGATTGCGCCTGTGAAATTGTGCGCATGATGCTTGAGTACATTACGCACAATAAATGACCCCATCGAGTGACCCATCACAAAATGCGGGACGTCTGGATGACGGTCTTTTAGGCTATCTGCCATCACAATCACGTCTTTCAAAAGCGACTGTACCGGATGCTCTTCACCAAAAAACCCGAGATCGGCCTCAGTTTTGATGGTCTGTCCATGACCCAAATGATCATAAGTCGCCACCGCGATACCATTGTCTGCCAAAAATTGTGCAAAATCGCTATAGCGACCGCTGTGCTCTGCCATGCCATGCACAATCAATAAAGTTGCGCTAATGTCGATGTCTTTGCGACTTGGTTCAAAAAAGTCATGATGCAAGTAGTGAATATTGTCAGAAGACAGAATGTGATCGTTACTGGTATCGATGTTGGTACTCATGTAAGGTTCCTTGATGACTTATAATTTTCGTTAATGGTTTCGATGGTTATATTCAGATGATAGGCCACGCAGAGTTACCTGTCACGCGGCTCCTATAATGTTCTATTGTACTGGGCGTTGGTAAATAATTTCACCTTATTTTATTGTTTTTATCGCTATTTTTAAAATAAGAGCAGGCCCTAGCGCAGTAAGTACTTTTGACGCTACATAAGCCATTTACGCTCTTACTGTTCGCCTGCAACAGATTTGTCTTATTTATATGATACTTTTAAATGAGTTTTTAAAGTCATTTATATCAATCAACACTAACAACAACCAACTGCCTTGATAAAATCATCTATGACAAAATTTTTACCGAAAAAAACACTACTATTGGCAGGGGCAGGTCATGCTCACATTGGCATGTTGCGCCGACTTAGCGCAGCGCGTTTAAAGAATACCGATATGACCGATGCAGACATTCACTTAATTAGTGAGCAACCGCAAACCATCTATTCTGGCATGTTACCGGGTTGGATGGCAGGGCATTATCAGCTGCATGATATCAGTATCGATATCAAATCGCTTTGTGTGCGAGCAGGCGTGCGATTCGTGCAGCAGTCACTTGTGCAAGTAAATGCAGCGTCAAATAAAGTGGTTACGACTGGCGATGAACAAACGGTTTTTAACTACGATGTCTTGTCTTTAAATACGGGCGCAGATACAGACATGCGTTGGTTACGTGGCTACAATGATCACAGAAGCGACAGTGATGTTGATGTTGGCGCTGTTAATGCCCATGCTAATACTGACGTGATTGCCATACGACCGTTATCAACATTTATCACCCAATGGCAGCGGATTTTGAAGGATGCCCAGTCATCTGAAAAGTACCAATTGGCTATTATTGGGGCAGGCGCTGCGGCCATAGAGTTGGTCATGGCAGCTCAAGTTGCACTACGGAACATCAATCGTAATCATCAGGTGACATTAGTATGCGGTGAAAATCTCTTGTCAGGGTTTAATTCGGGCTTTCGACAGCGGGTGATTAAGCAGCTAGATCGACATGGTATTACGATAATTCGAGAACGAGCGACCGATTATCGTGATGGAGAATTATTGACCACGCATAAATCATTGCCCATCAATGCGGTCATCGCTGCGACTGGCGTCATAGGGTCGGCATGGACGGCTTCTACGGATTTGAAAACCGAAGGCGATGGGTTTGTCGCGGTGAACGATAAGCAACAGAGCGTCTCTCATCCTAATGTGTTTGCGGTTGGTGATGTGGCGACACGAATCGATAAATACGTGGCGCACTCGGGGGTTCACTCCGTACATGGCGGTGCTGTCGAAGCTGATAATTTAATGGCCTATCTGAAAGATAGCGTAATGAAGAGCTATCAGCCAAAGTCACGCACGCTATACCTGCTATCGTGCGGCGATAAATATGCCATTGGTAGTTGGGGCAATATAAATCTACAAGGTCGCTGGGTATGGCATCTCAAAAAGTACATTGATAAGCGCTTCATAGAGGCTGATAAGGGTTAATGCTCATTTGGAATAAACCATAAAATCCATCTGATTAGTCATCAATGTGTATTCATAATCAGGTATGATTGATTAGATAAACCGTAAAGTAAGCAATCAGGTTTTACGTTGTAAATATTAAAAATAAACAGTAAAAGCAATGCGCTACCTTTGTTTTCTAATCTTTAATGTTACGTTGCTATCCTTTTTTAGTTGTACCGCTAACAGGGTTTTATACCATTATGAAATCAACAATTGAGTTACTTGAGCATACGGATTTTCCAGCGATAAAACGTCGTCAACTGACCATATTGCAAGTGAATATGGGCTATTTATGCAATATGTCTTGCGTACATTGTCATGTGGCTGCCAGCCCTTATCGTACCGAGATGATGTCGCGTGAATTGGTCGAGTTGATACCAGAAGTATTGCAAGCACAAAATATCGATACGCTTGATTTGACAGGCGGTGCGCCTGAGATGCACGAGGATTTTAAGTATTTGGTCAAGGCCGCTCGGGCATTAGGCGTCAAAGTGATAGACCGCTGTAACCTGACCATTCTTATGGAAGAGGGTTATGAGGATATGGCTCAGTTTTTAGCAGACAACCAAGTGGAAGTGGTGGCTTCTTTGCCTTGCTATTCCTTAGAAAATGTAGATAAGCAGCGCGGTAAAGGCGCGTTTGACGACAGTATATTGGGATTGCAGAAGCTCAATCAGTTGGGGTACGGCAAGCCTGATTCAAATTTAACATTAAACTTGGTCTACAACCCACAAGGTGCGACGCTGCCCCCCAATCAACAGCAGCTTGAAGCGGATTATAAGCGTGAGTTAAAAGCACACTTTGATATTGAGTTTAACCATCTATTTGCCCTAACAAACATGCCGATTCAGCGTTTTGGGGCGGTGCTATTGGCAAAAAAACAGTTCCACCCGTATATGGATTTGCTCAAAGCTAATTATATGGCTGCTAATTTAGCCGAGGTCATGTGCCGTTCGACCATTAGTGTCAACTGGTTGGGTGAGCTGTTTGATTGTGATTTCAATCAGCAGTTAGAGATTCCTGTCCCAAACAAGTCACGGCGACACCTAAGTGATTTGTTAACGCAAAACCCTTCTGGTGATGACATCGCCATTGCTGACCACTGCTATGGCTGTACAGCAGGACAGGGCAGTAGTTGTGGCGGCGCGTTAGAAGAAGAGGCAGTAGAACCAGCGTTAGTAGACACGCCTTAGTCGTTCTAATATAAGTACTTTTGGCATAGATAAAAAAACATAGATAAAAAACAATCAGTGTAAACGGAGTAAGCCTTATGTCGGTATTTAATTTTTCAGCGAAAACGTTGTTCGCACAACCAGTGATTGCCACGACTATTTTATTAGCAAGCGTGGCCGCTCATGCTGACTTTAATCATCAGAGTTGGGATAGTTTATTAAATAAGCATGTGACCATGACCAACGGTGGTAAAGCTTCAGTCGTCAATTATGCTGGCATGAAAGCAGATAAGAGCAAGCTGACAAGCTATCTGGAAGCGACGAGCAAGGTATCTCAATCAGAGTTCAATCGTTGGAGTAAAAACGAGCAGTTGGCATTTTTAATCAACGTTTATAACGCTGGTACGGTTGATTTGGTATTGACGAAATATCCAAACGTCAAATCTATCAAAGATATCGGCGGACTGTTTGGGTCACCATGGAAGCAAGAGTTTGTTTCGGTACTCGGTAAGACGCGCTCACTTGATGATATCGAGCACAATCTCATTCGTGGCTCTAAACGCTACAACGATCCGCGCATTCACTTTGCGGTCAATTGTGCCAGTATTGGTTGCCCAGCACTGCAAGATGATGCCTTTACTGGCAAGCGTTTAGACCGTCAATTAGAGCAGGCAACGTCTAAGTTTTTAGCAGACAGTAGTCGCAACACTCTCAAAGGCGATACGCTAAGAGTGTCACCAATTTTTAAATGGTATAAAGAAGACTTTGCAACCAACTGGCGTGGCACCAAAGATTTAGCAGGTTTTTTAGGTCGTTATAGCTCGTCATTAGGATTGAGTAAAGCTCAGACAGCGGATCTCAAACAAGGCAAGATAAAAATCAGCTACACCGATTACAACTGGAATTTGAACAAAAAATAAGCCAGTTTTTAATCTTACTCGCTGATTAACGTGACGGTATATCCATTGAACATCTCCATCTCCATCATCATTCCGATATTAAATGAAGCAGATAACTTGCCTGAGCTTATTGCTCATATTGTCCGTCTCGATCCAGCACCGCAGCAAGTGATATTGGTCGATGGTGGTTCAGTGGATGGTTCGGTTGCTATCGCCAGCAATTTGCTCAAAAGTACAGAGATTGCTCAATCAATCATTGACTGGCATGTTGTCGAATCTACGGTAGGGCGTGCACAGCAAATGAATGCGGGCGCTATGTTAGCAACAGGTGATGTGTTGCTATTTTTACATGCCGATACCGAGCTGCCAATTGATGCGACAGGTAACATTCGACAAGCAATAGCTCAGTATGACTGGGGACGATTCGATGTGCGCTTAGACAGCTGTGAGCCATTGTTAAAAATCGTCGGGTTCATGATAAATCAGCGCTCACGCTTAATGAGTATCGCCACTGGCGATCAAGCAATTTTTATCAAAAAATCCATATTCGAACAGATTGATGGCTATCCTGATCAGCCATTGATGGAAGATATCGAACTCTGTAAGCGGCTCAAGCGAATTGCTCGACCAGCTTGTCTAAAAAGTAAAGTCACGACTTCAGCGCGGCGTTGGCAGCAGCATGGCACGTGGCGGACGATTTTTTTGATGTGGCATTTACGCTTTGATTATTGGCGCAGAGTATCGCCTGACGTTTTAAAGCAACGCTACTATAAGCAGTGAGATTGTTTATTTTATAAACATGGTAGGTAAGAGCGAAAACAAACTCGTACTGATGCATTTGACCAATTGAGAGACAGTTATAGTGACAGATGATTCATCTGCAAGACCGCAAGATACCTGCATTATTCTTTTCGCAAAATATCCAGCGCGCAATAAGGCAAAAACCCGCTTGCAGCCAGCACTGGGTATAGATGGCGCTGCACGTATGGCAAGGCAACTATTACTGCATAGTATTGATCAGGCTATTGATACTGGTTTTTCCGTTGAGTTATGTGTGAGTCCAGCACCAACAGATCCATGCTGGCAGGTGCTTGATTTTCTCAACTCGTTGCGCTGGTCTGCTCAGGCCGATGGTGATTTGGGTTTGCGTATGTTGATAGCCAGTCAGCAAGCATTGCAACGTTTTAAAAAGGTTGTGTTGATTGGTACGGACTGTCCTAGTCTTACGTCAGCATGTATTCAGACAGCGGTACAGCAGCTAAATCAACACGATGCGGTTATGATTCCAGCGACTGATGGTGGTTATGTACTGTTAGGGTTTAGACAAGTTAATGAAAGCCTGTTTTCGGACATTATCTGGAGTACGGCTAGCGTGGCCACTGTGACCCAGCAGCGTATGGCGGATTTGGGTTGGACATTGGCACTGTTACCACCGTTACATGATATTGATGAGCCTAAAGATCTAGTACATTTGCCGTCAGGCTGGTTAGATTCTCACGTCAATATTAAGGTCGATAATAGCTGATAACGCTTCATTGAAAAATGGATTAATAAACTCACCAACGTAGTTGTATATTCTAAGATGATTTACTAAGAGTTTTAACCGGATTGTACATTTAATAAGGATATTGTTATGCATGACGTCGTACAAAATTACTATGGCAAAGAGTTACAGAGTACCGATGATTTAAAGACTTCGGCTTGTTGTGATATTAGTAATATGCCTGAGTGGCTCAAGCCCTTACTCGCAAATATTCACGATGAGGTATTGAATCGTTATTACGGCTGTGGTCTGGTATGTCCAGCACTGCTTGAGGGCTGCCGAATTTTAGACTTGGGCAGTGGCTCAGGCCGAGATGTCTATGCATTAGCGCAATTGGTGGGTGAGAGTGGGCACGTAGTCGGTGTGGATATGACCGATGAGCAGCTAGCGGTCGCCAAAGAGCATCAGCAATATCACATCGACAAGTTTGGTTATGACAATGTGACATTTTTGCATGGCTATATCGAGAAACTAGATGAGTTAGATCTAGCGGCTGATAGCTTTGATATTATCGTCTCAAACTGCGTTATCAATTTATCACCAGATAAAGCCGCGGTTATGGCCAGTGTGCAGCGCTTACTGAAACCTGGTGGAGAGTTTTATTTTTCTGACGTCTATGCCGATCGCCGTATCCCGCAACACCTGATCGATGACCCAGTCTTATATGGAGAGTGTTTGAGCGGCGCATTGTACTGGAAAGATTTTACCCGTTTGTCACGAGATGCAGGGTTTTTAGACGTACGTTTGGTCGAGGATCGTCCGCTTGAGATTACAGATCCTGCATTGGCGGCCAAAATTGGTGATATTCAGTTTTTCTCTGCGACTTACCGTCTATTTAAAATCGAATCACTTGAGGATGCTTGCGAAGATCACGGACAAGCGGTGATATATAAAGGCTCTATCGAGCAGTCACCGCATCGTTTTGATTTAGATAAACATCATGCTATCGAAGCTGGTCGGGTATTCCCAGTATGTGGTAACACGTTTAGAATGCTAAAAGAATCTCGCTTTGCGCCGTATTTTGAGTTTATCGGTGATGACAGTCGCCATTACGGTATTTTTGCAGGTTGCGGTGAGCTGATGCCATTTAATCAACCTATGATGCTGGCATCTGGTGCAGGTGGTTGTTGCTAACATTAAAGTAATGTATTTAGCATAAATTTAAATATACATGCTTAATTATAAAAAAGGCCATTATTTTAGATAATGGCCTTTTTTGATTCAATGGGAAACAGCACGATTAAAATTAGACCGATTAGCAGCAGTCAGTCCAAAATGGAGAGTACGTATTAAGATTACGTTAGCAAGGCGGCCAGTCTAATCTTGGTATGGTCATCCATCGCATCTATAGGCGTGACCAATGCTTGCGCGAGGGCATTATGGGCGATTGACTCAGGCAGCTCAGCGGCAATCAAAGCGACGGCTTCTTTAATCACTTTTTGAGCATTGTCCGCATTTTTCATGAGGTTTTTTATCGCATAGTCGGCACTGACGGCTTCTTCAGTCGGATGCCAACAATCAAAATCTGTCACCAGTGCCAGCGTAGCATAGGCAATACTGGCCTCACGAGCCAATTTGGCTTCTGGCATATTGGTCATACCGATAATATCTGCCTGCATTTGGCGATACCACTCCGACTCTGCCCGAGTTGAGAACTGTGGCCCTTCGATACAGACATAAGTCGCCTGTGGGTGACGGGTGCCTTCTATAATATCTGCATTGTCATAAGCACGCGTCAAGATATTTGCTAGGGCAGGACATAGTGGGTCTGCCATTGATACATGGGCGACGGCACCTTCACCGAAGAACGTACTCACTCGCTGCTTGGTCATATCAATCATTTGATCAGGCACGACCATATCTAATGGCTTAAGCGATTCTCGTAGAGAGCCAACTGCTGATACGGAGACGATGTAGCGCACGCCTAATGTTTTTAGTGCGTAGATATTGGCGCGATAAGGCACTTCGGATGGGGTCAGTCTATGGCCTTGACCATGCCGTGTCAAAAATGCGACTGTCACTCCTTCTAATTCACCCAAGACAATATCATCAGAAGGGCTGCCGTAAGGCGTCTGTATCGTAATACTGCGTTTGTTGGTCAATGATGACATTTGATAGAGACCACTGCCACCAATGATCGCAATGTCGGCAGATAACGTTGCCAGTACTTCCGTGTTAGGTATTGTCATAAGAGCTATCCGAATGGGTTGATAAAAAAGAGGCACAGACTAGGGCTATGTAATATCCTGAACCAAAAAACAGGTTAGATAAAATATAGCAGAACTTTTATGCTTATAGTTATAAATCGAAAATTACTATTAGGGTCTGTTGAACATTCAAATATTAGGGCTGCTGATTGCTAAAATTACACCAAACTAGGCGCAAACCGACGATAATGTCGAGACCTTAGCTAGGTTTGCAACAACGTTTGGGGGAATTTTAGCATCAGCCTTGAGAACGGAGCGAGCAAAGCACTGCTTTGCCCGTTCGCAAGGCAAGAGCTGTGCTCGAGTGGAGGGCAGCACTCTTTTTTGCCAATATATGGCGAAATTATTTACCCTAGAATGACTAGGCATCAAAAATTTCACTGCACATTGTCTAAAAAATAGTGACTGCCAGCACCATATTTGAATGTTCAACAGACCCTAATTACTTCTTATGAATGCTTTTTAGCGCATATCGCAAGCAAGTGACATTTCTGTAGAGGGTGATAAAGGTTTACATTAGCACTAAATTTTGTTTTAATATTTGATAAATGAAACTTTGTTCCGCATGGCAAAACATTATATCTGCTGATTGGCTAACAAAACCGTCGGCTTTTCTCAAACCGCTTCAAACATAAGGTGTTGAAAGCACGAGAGAAAATTGGCGTCGGTTTATTTATTGTCAAAATTGCTATATTATTACTCATCTGTAACGTATTAGTGTATAGACACTAATGTCATTAGATGTATTAAATCGATTACTTCAAGGATGAATTCAATGCTTAATTCTGTAAAATCTCCATTACTTTTGTCAGCGATGCTAAGCGCTACGCTCGGCCTAACGGCCTGCTCATCTCCGAGCTCAGAGAGTAGCGACAGTGCAGCAGATAGTGCTACAACGGATACGGCAGCTGCTGATACGCTTGATACCAAGTTTTTGACCATCGCCACTGGCGGCGCGTCTGGCCCTTATAACATCATCGGTACCTCATTGTCTGAAGTCTATGTCAAAACCTTTGGCGTAAACTCAAAGACACAAACCACAGGCGCATCAGTCGAAAACGTCAATCTACTGACCCAAGGCAAAGTCGACATGGTATTGGCGCTCAGTGACGTGGTCACGGATGCCGTCGAAGGCAAAAACAACTTTGACAAGCCAATCACCAACATTCAACAGATTGCTGTCCTATACCCCAATGTCGTGCAAATCGTAACGTCAAAAAAATCTGGCATCAAAAACATTGAAGACTTAAGAGGCAAGCGCATCGCTGTAGGCGATCAAGGCTCTGGCACGGAAGTGAATGCTCGAACCTTACTCGAAGGGTTTGGGATGACGTATGATGATGTCACCGTTGACTATTTGGGCTTTGCTGAAGCGGCTGA
This sequence comes from Psychrobacter sp. 5A.1, assembly GCF_030407455.1. GTDB lineage: Bacteria > Pseudomonadota > Gammaproteobacteria > Pseudomonadales > Moraxellaceae > Psychrobacter. The sequence continues at coordinate 20,188 of NZ_JASDDJ010000017.1, read as the reverse complement.
TGGCATGAAAGCAGGTAAAATTGAAGCAGCATTCTTTAGTAGTGGTCTGCCAAACTCGTCTTTGATGGAGCTAGAGCAAGGGTTAGATTTACAACTGATTACCATTGATCAGGATAAGCTAAAAGAAATCATTGCGACCAAGCCTTACTTCAAGACCTTTGAGATTCCTGCTGGCACGTATGGTAACGAAGTGGCCATTCCAACCGCAGCCATCATGAATGCTTTATTGGTTAGTTCTGACTTGTCTGAGTCTGACGGTTACAAGTTGACCAAAACACTGTTTGAAAATCTAGATGGCCTAAAAACCGCTCACCAAGCCGCCAACGATATTAGCTTAGAAACGGCTCGTGAAGGTATGGTCGCCCCAATTCACCCGGGCGCTAAAAAATACTATGACGAACAAGCAGCCAAATAATTTATTAGGGTTATCGACTGGCGCAGCACTCATTGCCGCGCTGGTTTTTTGTACGCTATGGATGGGTTTTGCGCTTCAGCCTGTCGTCGAAGTGCGAGTCACAGGCGTAGAGGGTGCTGAGGACAAGGTTTGTTATTTCGTTGAGCCCGATTTTCAGCTGCGTTGGATACATTCTGTAGAAAAGCAGTGGTGGGAAGAGCAATACCAACGCATAGACGGCAGCAGTACAGAAGCCGCTGAGCTGCTACTGACCACAACCTATTTTGAAGCTTTCGGTGCGGGCACTCCCTCAACCGAAAAGCTTGCTCCTATACAAAAACCTGGCTATCTGGGTTATCAAATTGACGAAAAACTGCCTCAACTTAACTGGGTCATATCCAGATTGACCAAAGGTGAAATTGATTACGGTGGTCATCGTTTCTTGATTCACCAGTGGGTGCCAGACTATTCTGAAGTAATAATCATGCCTAAGACGTATGGTTTAATTGATAGATTCAAAAAGGACTTTTGTCATGACATCCCAAGTGACGGATCACGGTAGCGTAACTACCAAGCCAGACGCTCATGTTGATACCGACGCTGAAGCTGCGGCAATCAACAAAGCAGTATTGGAAAAATATGACCGAGAGTCAATCACGCGTCATACTACCCAAGGACCAGTAAAATATCTTATCGCTGGTATTTGTATACTCTATTCGCTATTTCACCTTTATATTACCTTTAACCCGATGCCAGCATTGCTACAGCGCTCTGTGCATGTAGGCGTTGGTTTTGCATTAATATTCTTGATTTTCCCTGCTAGCAAAAAAAGTAGCCGAAAAAATGTGGCATGGTATGACTGGATTTGGTTTGCGCTGTCGTTATCTGGCATGGGCTATCTGATTTATGAGTACCAAGATATTGTGACTTCACGCGGTGGCATGGCAAATCAGGTTGATGTGATATTTTCGCTTATTACCGTGGTCTGCGTATTAGAAGGCAGCCGCCGTATCACTGGTTGGATTTTACCGATATTGGCAGGGATATTTTTGGCCTATCCGTTTGTCAGTCATTTGGACTTTATGCCCGATAGATTATTGACTCGCCCTTACGATATGGGCGATATTTTTGGTCAATTATTTCTAAAAACGGAAGGCTTATATTCTGTTGCGATTGGTGCATCAGTCACGTTTATTTTCTTGTTCATTCTCTTTGGTGCATTTTTAGCACGCTCAGGAATGGGGCAGCTATTCAATGATTTGGCATTGGCCATCGCAGGTCACAAAAAAGGTGGCCCTGCAAAAGTAGCGGTCATCTCTAGTGGCTTTATGGGCAGTATCAATGGCTCTGCGTTATCAAACGTGGTCAGTACGGGTGCCTTCACCATTCCGTTGATGAAAAAGGTCGGCTATCATAAAGATTTTGCGGGTGCCGTTGAGGCGAGTGCTTCTGTTGGCGGGCAGATATTACCGCCAATTATGGGCGCCAGTGCGTTCATTATGGCGGAGACGACAGGGCTGCCATATAGCACGATTGCGTTGGCCGCATTATTGCCCGCGATTTTGTACTATCTTGGTGTGATTGCACAGGTGCATTTCCGTGCTGGACGCCGTGATCTAAAAGGTATTGCTAAAGAGAACTTGCCAGCGGTAAAAGAAGTATTAAAAGCCCGTGGTCATATGCTATTACCGATTGTCTTTTTGGTTTTCTTATTAATCAAAAATGTCCCTGTCGGCTATGCAGCGGCTTATACCATTGGCTTTACCGTTGTGATCAGTATGCTTCGTGCTGAGACTCGCATGGGGTTGTCTGATATCTTAGGCGCACTAGAAGATGGTGCGCGCCAGTCGCTAGCGGTCATGGCTGCTTGTGCGGTTGTCGGTATTATCATTGGGGTCGTGAGTTTGACCAGCTTTGGTACGGTGATGACGTCCTCTATTGTCACGTTAGGTGCAGGCTCATTATTCTTTACGCTCATCTTAACCATGCTAGCGTCGATGGTTTTAGGCATGGGTCTACCGTCTATTCCTGCCTATATCATTACAGCAACGATGGCGGCTCCTGCGTTGGCTGGCTTTGATATTCCAATTTTATCAGCGCATATGTTTGTTTTCTATTTTGGTATCTTTGCCAATATTACACCGCCTGTGTGTCTGGCAGCCTTTGCTGGTGCAGGTATTTCGGGCGGTGATCCGATGAAGACAGGTTTCTTATCCTTGAAGCTGGCACTGGCTGGATTTATCGTGCCATTTATGTTTATCTATAATCCAACGATGCTAATGATAGATCCAACAGGTCTGGCCGTCACGGCGAAAGATTTCCCACTGCCTCCTATTTTAGATATCATCACCGTGGTAGTCACGTCAATCACTGGTGTAATCGCCTTAAGCGCTGCGCTTGAAGGCTATTTTAGAGGCGGAATGAATACACTCACCCGTGTCATTTTGGTTGTTGGCGCATTGTTGTTGATTTATCCTGAGATTACCACGGGTATCGCAGGCGGCGTCATTGTCATTGGTATTGCTGCATTCAATATAAAAACAGCTGGAAAGCCGACGCCAACTTTAACCGTTTAAAACGTTGGGTTTAATCATTCGTAAATCTAATAAAGCTAAAAAAAAGGGTGAATAACAAATCTGTTATTCACCCTTTTTAATTCATAATATTATTGATTGGAAGTTTGATAAAGTACTATTTATTTTTTGATGGCGGCGGTGGTGGTGGCGGCGGTATTGCTGCAGGTTTAAAGTTCGTGGGCCTAGTACGTGTAACTCCTGCTAGGGGCGTTGGTTTATTTAATGACTCATTTAAGCTTTTATTTAAACTGTCAAAAGAAGGTTCACTATTATTTTTATCAGAGTTTCCTGAATGATTCATAGTTTTATCTCACATTAAATTTCAGGTTAATCGGAAGAGTCTGAGTTTTCAGCAGGCTTTATAAATTCAATCCATGCAACATATTCACTAGGTATGAGTATATTCTCGACGCCAGACATTGCAATTAACACACTTACTACTTGCTCCTCTCCTTCTATAGTTTCAGTCTTTTCACCAATCCATGAAGGGTCAGAGATATTGAAATGACCTTCTGAATGCTTAGAAGGAAACTCATCAGGATATCCGTAAATCCTTCTGCCTTCGAAAGTAGAGTCAGTTTTAGTATTAAGTATGATGTATTTGTCTGGGTTACTTTTAAATGCATAGAATAACTCAGAAACGTATGAGTGCTCCTGTGAAATTCCAAGATACCTAGATATTCTATGTATGTAATCACCATTAGATAGGTAACTAAATAATAGTCCATAAAATACTGCCAATACAAGAGAGATTATCTCTTCCGTATTGGCATAAATTTGTCCGAAAGAATAAGCTTTTCCAACAAGTAGTAGTAACCATTCAATAAAGAAAAAGCTTGATTTAATAATTACTGTGAAAATCAGAGCTTGAATAATCCTTTCAAACTGGTTATTTATTCTGAAAGGAGTAAAGCTATAGAAAATCCAAGCAGTTACAAAACCTGAAATTAAATAATTCAGTAGCTGAATAGTACCTTCTGCTAATTCACCCATGCTAAAAGTCTAACATCCAAGTTTGCCTTCTGCTGCCAATGCTTTTTTGCTACGGATTGGTGCAGGGCAGTCTTCGCCGTAATATTGACGATCGGCAAAGTAACTTGAGCGTACCATTGGGCCTGCCCAGATATTAAAGAAGCCGATTTTTTTGCCGTAGTCCATATAACGTTGGAACTCATCTGGATGAACATAACGATCAACAGGCGCATGGTTTTTACTAGGTTGTAGATACTGGCCAACCGTAATCATATCCACATTATGAGCCTTTAAGTCATCGAGCAGCGCATAAATCTCTTCTTCAGTCTCACCAAGGCCAACCATAAAGCCACATTTGGTCGCGATATCAGGACGACGCTCTTTATATAGTTTGAGCAAATCAAGTGAATGCTGATAATCAGAACCTGGACGGAATGCTTTGTATAAACGAGGCACGGTTTCGATGTTGTGGTTAAACACGTCTGGTGCTGTTTCTGTCAGCAAATCCAACGCAATGTCCATGCGACCACGGAAATCTGGTACTAGAATCTCAATCAAGCAACTCGGGCTAAGCGCTCTAGATTCATTGAGTACCTCAACGAAATGCGCAGCACCGCCATCTTTTAGATCATCACGGTCAACAGAGGTAATAACTGCATATTTGAGTTTTAGACCTTCAATTGTCTCAGCAGTATGGCGTGGCTCATCAGCATCTAGCTCATTTGGACGACCATGGCCGACATCACAGAACGGGCAGCGACGCGTACAGATATCACCCATAATCATAAAGGTCGCCGTGCCGTCAGCGAAACACTGTGGCAAGTTAGGGCAGGCCGCTTCTTCACAGACGGTATAAAGCTTTTGGTCACGCAGGGTGGCTTTGATACGAGCGACTTCGGCAGGCGATGACATTTTTACCCGAATCCAATCTGGCTTTTTCTTTGCCTCGACGGTCGGGATCACTTTAATTGGGATGCGTGCAACTTTGTCATAGCCACGTAGTTTTTCGCCTTGAATGGCTTTTTTTGGTTTGGCCTTGGCAGCAGGTATATGTGTTTGTACGGCAGTTGTCATAACGGCGTTACCTCTTAACCCTTTATGCTATAAGGGTTTATGGAATTATCAGAATGTTTTATAAGTGGCGATATTATAGCAGAAATTTGGGCGCTAGTTTTTCTAGGTGTTTGTTTTTAATCAATCTTGTTAAGACTACTATGATTTTGTTTACAACCATAGTTTTAAATATCTATGTCGATTTCTAACTCATTCAGTATATCTATGGCGGCGCGAAATGCTTCTTGGGTAGCGGGTGCGCCGCAGTAGGGCAAACTGTGCATGAGCACTTCTCGAATCTCCGCGACACTGGCACCATTATTGATAGCGCCTCGAATATGTCCTTTTAGCTCATTGGGGCTTTTTTGGGCAATTAAAAAAGCAATAGTGATTAATGAGCGATATTTGCGCGGTAATACTGAGTCATCTTGCCACGTGCTACCCCACGCATGCTCAATGATCCAATCCTGTAATGGCTGAGTGAACCCAGTCGCGCTATCAAGTGAGCGTTTGACATGTTGCTCACCCATTACCTCGGTGCGAACTTTTAGACCGTTGTCATAGTTGGCATTGTTTTCTTTATCATCCATTTTATTATCCTCACTGGCGGTTTATATGTGCTAGCTATGTATGCTAATGATATATGTATGCTAATGATATGTGCTACTTTATTAAACTGCTGTGCTAGAGTGCATCAAATGACGAAAGCGCATTTGAAAAAAGGCATGTTTGAAAAATAACATCTTACAAAAGAGTATAGCAGTCACACAGTATCTATTTAACCGAAAATCATAAAGCAGTCAATGAGCGTAGCGAGCGACGTATAAGATATAAAAGACCGTTCAAGCGTATTGTTGACGGTACTATTTTTATAATAAATGTCCAATATGGCCTTATTCTAAGCCTTTTCCAAGCTGAGCCATTAACATTTAGAGCGTTTTGAGCTATGATTGCACAAATAATTATTCCATCTAGTACATGGACGCAGGCTGTCATACTGACTACCCAACGTCATGTGCTAAACACCAACTGACGAGGACGACTATTGTGTTAGAAGCTTATCGTAAACATGTCGAAGAACGTGCTGAGCTAGGAACGGTTCCGCTACCACTGAATGAAAAACAAGTAGCAGAGTTGGTTGAGCTATTAAAAACGCCACCTGCAGGCGAAGATGCATTCTTGATGAACTTGCTAGAAAACCGTATTCCTGCTGGTGTTGACCAAGCTGCTTACGTTAAAGCGGCATTTTTAGCTGCGATCCTTAAGGGTGAAACATCATCACCACTTATCAGCAAGCAAAAAGCGGTTCAAATCTTAGGCACTATGCAAGGTGGCTACAACGTTCAGCCATTGGTTGCTGCACTAGATGATAGCGATGTTGCACAAGACGCTGCTGAAGCACTGAAAAAGACGTTGCTAGTATTTGACGCGTTCAATGACGTGACTGAAAAAGCAGAAGCGGGTAACACTATTGCAAAAGAAGTGGTTCAATCTTGGGCAGATGCAGAGTGGTTCTTGAACCGCGCTGCAGTACCAGAAAAAACAACTTATACGACATTTAAAGTCACTGGCGAAACCAACACAGATGACTTGTCACCTGCGCAAGACGCATGGAGTCGTCCAGACATCCCATTGCATTCATTAGCCATGCACAAAAACTCTCGTGACGGCATCAATGCTGATGACGAAGGCGTTGTCGGCCCAATGAAGCAAATCGAAGAGCTGAAAAAAATAGGCCATCAATTGGCTTATGTTGGTGATGTCGTCGGTACTGGTTCTAGCCGTAAGTCTGCGACCAACTCAGTACTTTGGTTAATGGGTGATGATATCCCTAACGTGCCAAACAAACGTGGCGGCGGTCTGGTATTGGGTAACAATATCGCGCCTATCTTCTTCAACACGATGGAAGATTCTGGCGCATTGCCAATCGAAAAAGTGAATGTCGATAACCTAAACATGGGTGATGTATTTGACATCTATCCGTACGAAGGCAAAATCACTAAGCATGACTCTGACGAAGTATTGTCAACGTTTGAGCTAAACTCACCAACATTGCTTGACGAAGTTCGTGCCGGTGGCCGTATTCCATTGATCGTTGGTCGTGGTTTGACCAATCGTGCTCGTGAATACATGGGTCTTGGTCATTCAGACATCTTTGCTAAGCCAGAAGAGCCAGTAGACACTGGTAAAGGCTTTACTTTAGCGCAAAAAATGGTTGGTAAAGCTTGTGGTCTAGAGGGAGTACGTCCTGGTATGTACTGTGAGCCTAAAATGACAACTGTCGGCTCTCAGGATACGACTGGTCCAATGACGCGTGATGAGCTAAAAGACTTGGCATGTTTGGGCTTCCAAGCAGACCTAGTGATGCAGTCATTCTGTCACACTGCGGCTTATCCAAAGCCAGTTGACGTTGAAACTCAGCACACACTACCTGACTTTATCATGAACCGTGGCGGCGTAAGCTTACGTCCAGGTGATGGTATCATTCATAGCTGGTTGAACCGTATGCTACTTCCAGATACCGTTGGTACTGGTGGTGACTCGCATACTCGTTTCCCAATGGGTATCTCGTTCCCAGCGGGTTCTGGTCTAGTGGCATTCGCAGCAGCAACTGGTGTTATGCCACTTGATATGCCTGAGTCTGTCCGTGTACGCTTCGTTGGCGAACGTCAGCCTGGTATCACACTACGTGACTTAGTACATGCGATTCCTTATCAAGCAATCAAAGAAGGTCTATTGACTGTCGATAAGAAAGGTAAAATCAACGAATTCAACGGCCGTATTCTTGAAATCGAAGGTCTAGAAGACTTGACTGCTGAGCAAGCATTTGAGCTATCTGATGCCTCAGCTGAGCGTAGTGCTGCTGGTTGCACTATAACTCTATCTGAAGCGTCAGTGACTGAGTACTTAAACTCAAACATCACGCTACTTAAGTGGATGATCTCAGAAGGCTATGGCGATGCACGTACCATCAGTCGTCGTATTGAGCAGATGCAAGATTGGCTAGCGAACCCAAGCCTATTGCGTGCTGATGAAGATGCAGAATACACGATCGATATGACTATCGATATGTCTGACATCAAAGAGCCTATCCTATGCTGCCCGAACGATCCAGATGATGCTAAAACACTAGCTGACGTCGCTGGTGATACCATTGATGAAGTATTCATTGGTTCATGTATGACCAACATTGGTCATTTCCGTGCCGCTGGTAAACTGCTAAAAGATGTACCAGCAGGAAGCCTAAAGACTCGTCTATGGATTGCGCCACCAACTAAAATGGATGCGCGTCAGTTAATGGAAGAAGGTTATTACAATATCTACGCTCAAGCCGGTGCTCGTACTGAAATGCCAGGTTGTTCATTATGTATGGGTAATCAAGCACGTATCGCTCCGAAGTCTACTGCGGTATCGACTTCAACTCGTAACTTCCCGAACCGTCTAGGTCAAGGCGCTAACGTATACCTTGCTTCTGCAGAGCTTGCAGCAGTAGCAGCGGTACTTGGTAAATTGCCAACCAATGACGAATATCAGCAGTATGCTGGTATGCTAGACAGCATGGGCGAGGAAGTGTATCAGTACATGAACTTCGACCGTATGGAAGAGTACACTGAAGAAGCTGATAAAATTAACGTCGCTCAGTTGACCTAGTTTTTGATGTTGTAAGGCTTCTTTCTAAAGCTAGAAGTCTTACATTTAAAACAAGAAAACCCCGTATCGTCATGATGCGGGGTTTTTTATTTATGACTCTAAGAAAACTAGTATTCATTTACAAACTTTTATTGAGTATCTATAATCAAAACCAATGGTTGATAATTTTCACTGACGATTTCTACTTTTCATGACTGAGATAAAAAGCCCTATGGAAAATAATATCAAGCTCAATAAAGCGACACCGCCACCATTGCCCGGATCTACGATGGCTAACAATCATAATGCTGAAGCAAATTACGGCATCATTGACTGGTTTAAAAAGGGCATGAGAAATTATACGAACTTTTCTGGCCGTGCGCGCCGTAAGGAGTATTGGTATTTCTTTCTAGTGCAAATGGGGGTGATGATCGTTGCAATGCTGCTAGACGCAATAATATTCAGCTCAGAGACAGGTTTATTTTACATAGTAGCAGTACTTGGTTTATTTCTGCCTGGTCTTGCCGTGACTATCCGCCGCTTACATGATACTAGCCGCTCAGGATGGTGGTTTTTGATAGGGATAGTGCCACTGATAGGCTCTATTATATTGCTGGTATTTCTAGCAAGTGATACCAAGCCTGAAACCAATAAATGGGGTCTACCAGCGAAATAGTCCGGCTAAAACAGGCGCTAATGATTAATAAAACGGCTTACGCCTGTTTACAAATGTCCTCACTGATTTTTGAGTTTGGTTTCTGTATAATATAAGGGCAGGCGGAAACCGTGGCTCTGCACGATATTTATCTTTTCTATCTCGGGACGGACCGATACTTTGATAGGCACTGATGTGCTTTGGAGTCTTGGTTGATTACTTTATCCCCACTCAAACGTCGTCTACTATACGTGACTGTCTTTGAAATTATCGCTATTATTTCTTCCACCTATGTACTGATGTGGCTAAGCAATAGTGATGCATCTGAATCTCTACCCGTCGCTGTGATGGTGTCATTAGCAGCTGTCATCTGGAACTTTATTTACAATACCGCTTTTGAAGCGTGGGAACGTCGCAAACGTGTGGTACGTCGGACGTTGTGGATACGCAGTGCCCATGCCTTTGGTTTTGAAGGTGGGTTGGTGTTGATTTGCTTGCCACTGTATATGGTTTGGTACGATGTTGGTCTGATCCAAGCCTTTAAGATGGAGGTAGCATTACTGCTATTTTTCTTGGTTTATACCTTTCTTTTTACAATGGCCTTCGACAAGATATTTGCGTTACCGTACCAGTATGAGTCTGCTTCTTCTTAGAGCGTGTTGAGTATCGCAAAAGGCTGCCTATTGGCAGCCTTTTTTTGATAGTATCACTACAGACTATCTAGTCGAAACAAGTTCAGCTGTCCAATTGAACAGCTTATTGTCTCGTTATTTAAGTTGTTATTTACCTTGATAAACCGGTTTGCGCTTTTCCATAAAGGCGGTGATGCCTTCTTTAAAATCGTCAGTCACTGCCATCATGTTTTGTTGTTCAACTTCCATATCTAACGCTTCGTTTAGTCCGCCGAATGCATGTACGTTAATCATATGCTTCATCGATGATAAGGCTTTACCAGGTAGTTGACTTAAGCGCGTTGCCAATGCCTGTACGCTGGCATCTAGCTCGTCTGCGCTGACGACCTCATTGACTAAGTTTAGACGTGCCACATCTTCTGCTTTTAGCTTATTACCTAGCATCACAAGCTCAGTTGTCTTGGCCGCACCAATCAATTGATTCAGTAGATAAATACCACCAGCATCTGGAATCAGGCCAATATTGACAAAGGCTTGCACGAATTTTGCGTTATCAGCTGCGATGCGAAAATCACAGGTAAGCGCTAAGTTCATTCCTGCTCCAGCCACCGCACCCTCTAGTTTTGCAATGATTGGCTTGTGAATACTGCGCAGCTTTAGGCTTACTTCAGCCACTTCTCTTAGCATAAAATCAAGCTTTGCCAACAATGCTTCAGATTCCATACCATTTTCAAGCATCTCACCGATATGACCACCACTAGAAAAATTGTTATTCGATCCTTGTAGTACAATCACGCGGACGTCAGCGTCTTTATCGGCCTTATCAAGCGCATCCATCATCGCTTCTTTTAACGCAGTACTAAAGGCGTTGAGCGTCTTAGGATCGTTCATGGTGATGGTGGCAATATGATTGTCGCTTTGATACCCGACGATAGGCTGTGACATTTTAGATTTCCTTATTTTAAATGACTGTTTTAAGATTTTGTGTGAATGATAATGGTACGAAATAAAGGCAAAAATGGTTCAATGCTGATTACTATAGCAGCTTGCTACGATTATAAAAGCGTGTTTTGTGGGCGCTCAAGACACATCTAAACGCTGGTAAATTTAGCCATTCTATCGTAAAAGTTAATGCTAGCTAATTAGGCAAAACGACTGGCTCGTAAAAAGGCTATGACCTGAGTTACTAATGGATTATGCTAGGGCGTGTCCTCATTTTAAAAATGGTGATAAAAATGAGATAAATTGCAGTCAAACAAGGAAAATAGCGCAGATAATATCGGGATATTAACCAGCTATTTAACGATGTTTGGCAAAATTTAGCCATTTTTAGCCCGTTTAGATATGATCAATTGAATTGAGGACACGCCCTAATATGCCAAGCTGAGTGTAAAAGACTATATCATGTGACGCTCACACTATTCATTGATTAAACAAGGATGTGGTTATGCCAACTATCACTATAAATGATGCTGATATCTATTACGAAGACAGTGCACCGAACGACACAAAAAATCCCGTTATCGTATTTGCTCATGGTCTGCTGTGGAGCTCACAGATGTATGACAAGCAAGTGGAGCATTTTCAAACAGACTATCGTTGTATTGCTTTTGATTTTCGCGGGCAAGGTCAGTCGCAGGTGACCAAGTCTGGCTATGATATGGAAACGTTGACGGAAGATGCTATTGGTTTGCTCGCAGCACTTGGTATTGATAAATGTCACTTTGTTGGGCTGTCCATGGGTGGGTTTGTCGCCCAACGCATCGCGCTAAAACGCCCTGACTTGCTGTTGTCATTGACACTTTTGGAGACCTCTGCTGATCCTGAAGACCCAAAAAATATACCGCAGTATCGTAAGCTTATCAAAGCCATTCGCTGGCTTGGTATAAAGCGTGTGAGCAATAAAGTCATGCCAATCATGTTTGGCAGTACATTTTTGGCCGATAAATTGCGCAAATCTGACCGTAAACAGTGGCTTACCATGTTGCAAAGCAATCGCAAGGGCGGCGTGGTCAAAGCGACAATGGGCGTCATTGAGCGTACGGGTACTTATGAGCAGTTGGGTGATATTACGACGCCAACACTGATAGTGGTGGGTGATGAAGATGCGGCAACGCCTTATGCCAAATCTGAACGCATGCATTTTGCTATCGCTGGGTCTAAGCTTGCTATTATCAAAGGTGCTGGTCATACGTCGACGGTAGAAGAGCCTGAGCAAGTGAATCAAGTGCTTCGTCAGTTTTTGGAAAATTTTGCTTAATATGGGGCGTGTTTGATATTCACAAATAGACACTGCTGATTGCTAAAACAGTTGTCTATACAAAAAAGCCGCTATCTCTTATGTGATAGCGGCTTTTTGTATGGCAGAGCAGGTTAAATAGCAGATGGCTACAATCGTGAGCTGTACTGGCTATGCCCGTCATTTATAGTCCCAAAGGCCTCTGCACGATTGACAATCTCAGTGGCCCAAGCACGGTGCGTCGCAGGCTCTAGCATCGTATTGTTGTATTTAAACACCGCTTTGGCTTCACTATGAAGAATCGCTTGCGCCTCGTCCAGTGTACTTAGTGGCACGCAGTAAGCTTGCTGTACTAGGGCGATTTGGCTGGGATGAATGACGGTTTTGCCCACCATGCCTAAGCTGACATCTCGGTTTAGCTCTTGCATGAACAGTGTTGGCTGATCCAAGTATTCAAATACTGGGGCGGTGAGATAAAAACCATGCGGCACAAAGCAGCCAAGCATTTGATAGGCCAAAGTGCCGATAGGTGAATCATAGACGATGCTGTTTTTTGGGCGACGTAAGCGCAGTGCTGCAAATAAGTCATTGCCACCGATACGTAGCGCAAAAACTGGTTGACTAAAGGCTTCTTTAAAAGCAATGGCCAGCTCTTGATTGTGATGTGGGTTAAACAGCGCGGCGGTTTCGAGCGTTGGCATCAGCAATTGATCAACTCTCAGGTTCTGACAAGCCATGCGCCAATTGGATAAGCTGTACATATCGACCTTTGGCATGACAAAACCATCGATGAGATCGATATGAGTATAGTCAGCCAATTGCTGTAGCATCATCGGGCTACGTGGACGTATAAAAACCAATGGACGCGTTGGATGTTGGGCATGAATCGTCGCTGATTTAGATGGCGCATTGATGCTATTCACATGCTCCGCCCACGTATCGAGCAAGGTTTGCAAGCGTTCAAGTGCCAATTCAACATCCTGCTGACTGACTGCATCTTCTAGGCAGATAATAATACTATTGATCGTCGGTAGCTTATCGCGTTTGATTACTTGCCAAATATCTTGGCGCGTCGCAGGCATATACAAGCTGGCACCGAGCTGATACGGATGGTGCGTGTGTGGTTTGACCATCGCATGACGCTCAGTAATCAGATGCGCATAAGATTGGGTATCGTTGTAAAGGTCTGACTCGTTGTTTTGAATATCTGACATAATTGGCATCATAAATAGAGAGAAGTGAGAGAGTAAAAATAAAAGTGTTCGGTTGTGCTAAATGCGTTAATGATCTTTGGCGCGTTGTTTAATAAGGGTGATGGCTTGATAAGGGAGTATTTTATCACCTAATACGCTGATAGTGATATTTCGTTGCGCACATAAATGACGCAGCAGTATGGTATCGGGATGCTCAGCAGTGGCGAGTAAGATACGCTCTGGATCACGGCGCAATATGGCGCGCGTTGCTTCGGCGATGGTTGGCTTAATACGGTTACGATTGACGATATCATAATCTGCTGCCAGCGTATCGATTAAGTCAGCAGTCTGGTAGCGTGGCTGCTGGTAAGTCGGCAAACACTTTGGAAGCGTCGTCAATGACTGCCTCGCTGCATCGATATGCTCGATGAATGCCAAGCTATGATCTACTGCTATCAAATCATCATAAAAAACACTGCGATGGAGGCCTGATTGCGGCTCCGTGTATAAGCTGCGTGAAATAAGCCCTGATACGGTGCTATTTAACAAACCCGATGGAATTAACCAGTCTTCCTCACTAGCGGCCAACCAAGCAACGCCAGCAGGATCGGCAAGAGTGAGTAGTGGAATGACATCCGCACCTTGATGAAAGATATTGGCAAATTTTGGATGGCTAGGATTACTAAACGCCTCTAGGCTACGGGATAGCTCTTGATAAATGGCGCCTTTACCTGTCCAACCATCGACGAATACCATCGGACTGTTTGGATAAGCTTCCAGTAGCATTTGCAACGCCACTGGATCAAGGCCACGATCACGAATGATACTGATACCGTAATGTACACTTGGTAAACGATAGCTGCTATCCGTGTCCGACAGCGCCCGCTGTAACAACACTCCAATTGGCAGACCAGCTCGCACCAAGCTGACCAAAATCAGTGGATGCTCATCACTAATGCTGTGTTGAAAAACATGATGCAGTGTGTGAGATAAGTGAGCGATATCAGTGGCAGCTCTTGTTGTTCCTTGCTCTAAGGCCTGTATGTATAGCTGCTCATGCATGGCAGTTGGTGCTTGCTCCAAGGTCAACATGTCAGAGTAATGGCGTTGTCCACTTTGGATAAGCGCTTCTTTTTGATTGACAGGCACATCAGCCACCGCGTCCTTATCAACCATATCGAGTAGGACAGTCACATCGCTCGCAAGATAACTGCCTGAGCCATAGTTTTGCAGAGCGGCTCTTTTTGTTTGTATATTAGGTAAAGTCATAGTATGAATAATAGCACTCGTAATGATAACAGTGGGATGGTGTGGCTGCGGTTTAAACGGATGGTTTAGACTGATATTGCTCATGCAGCTGGCCGTGGTTGGGCATACCGTACCAGTCCAATAACTGTAAGAAAGGCAGGTCAGCCAAGCTGTCACCAAAGCCAAAACTCGGACGCTGATGATCTAAATGATGCTCTAATAAAAATTGCACTGCATGACGCTTATGAACCGCATGAGGCAATATTGCTAGGTTATTGGCATTCACATGCACATAGAAATCTTGCTCAAAATCGCGTATTAGAGTGGGCAGTTTTGCCGCCAAATCTACGAGCGCTTGATGGTCCTTCTGCGCATGCTTGATAGCCAGATAAATGGTTAGCTCTTCATCAATAGAGCCATTATGAAAGCTATCGATATGCGGTGTAAATACCAGATGGTTTTGATCACTTTTACTATGATTGGCAAATAGCTGACTGAGTTGATTTAATTTATCCTGCAATGGCGTAAGCTTACTATGCATATGCTGCTGCCACTGAGCTTGTAGCTTGCCATCTTTACTGAGAATAATCGCCCCATGAGTCAATACTTGCCAGCTATCAAAAGGCAGCTTAACGCGTTTGATTTCACTACGGTCACGTGCCGTCACTACGATTAAATCAGTGCTGGCAAGTAGCCAATTAAATAGCGCCGCTTGGCGCTGGCTCATAAAGCTTAACGGCTCGTCTTGCTTATTGACCGTTGCACACACCAAGGATTCAGGCTCCGTAGTGGGTAAGTCCCATGCGTCAATTTTGCGTTGAGTTTGGAATAGCGTGTCATCCAAATCCATTAAGGCGTAAGGCTTCATAATGTTAGGATTGGTCTTGAAAAGTGGGATAGTCATGATATCGTCCATATACAATCGGGTTAAAAATGAGAGAGCAATTTAAAGACTAGGACTCACCACCAGCACATTATCCAAACCTCGCCACATAGCGTCCACACTATCAGCTGATGTCTCTATGCACAATACAATCAAATCCCAATCGCTAGGCTCAACGTTATAAGCAAAATTGGTCATACCAAGCCCGTAATTATCGCTAAAGCTCAGCATCGTGGTAATCGCCCCACCAAGCGCAATCGGTGAACGGGTCAACGCACTAAAATTAACGAGGGCAGTGGTATCGCCGCTCAGCTTTTTAGATGCTGTTTCAAGCCATTCAGCCAATAAAAATGGCAACCAAACAAACTCATTGCTACCCAATACTAGGATTCTTTTTGGCAACTGAGTGAGATCAAAGCTTTCTTGATCATTGAAGCGGGTAAAGGCCGCCTGAAAACTTGAAAGATAGTCATCAAAACCATCAGTACTGTCTAGCGTTGGAAAACGCCCCCAATTACTAGTATGACCAAGCGCTTGACTCCCAGCAGCGGTGGTATCAACCGATGGCATCGTAATGGGTTCAGGATTGGGCGCATCTGTCCACTGCCAAGCGCCAGACAGTAAATGATGACGATGAAACTCAATACCAACGAGACGATCCGCCATTCGTGCAGGCTTAGTATCTGCCTGTTGATTAGGTTTTTCTTGATCCAATGACCAATCAACCAGTGTTGTCAGATGCACTTGCTCTAATTGTGTCAATCCTGCTTCACGTAAGGCAGTGACGACATTAACACAGGTATTGCCCGTTGAGGCTTCATCATCGACCATAATCAGCGTTTTGCTGGCCAGTAGCTGCGCTTGAGTGAGGCTCTCTTTGCTCTGATAAATCAAATGCTGGCTGGCATGACTGTGATCTTCACAAAACGTCGTCAGCAAGGAATCGGCACCATTCGCATCATTATCTTCATCGTGCTGTGCATGACGCGTGGAGTTCAATAGTAGAGCTTGAGGATAGCGTGTTTGGAGTGCTTGATGGACACCAGCAGATAGACCGACAGCGGTCTCCGCCATACCAATAACCAAAATCGGCTCAGGTAAATCGCTCGGCACTAAGTTAGCCAAATCCGTAAAGGCACTACGCATTGTACTAGGCGTCACTGGGACATGGCGGCCTAAGACTTTTGATACGAATAAAAATGCACGTTTTGGGTTAATACGCTGCGCAAATCCGAGCAAGTCTTCTAATTGATAACTGTCACTTTGTTCTAAGTCATTCTTATTAGTGGCTAAATTGGTCTGATAGGTCAGATCTAGCGTACCACGGGGTAGGGTAATGCTGCGTTTATAAGTTCTATTAGATGTTAAGTTATGATTGATAGTTCTCATTATTCAAGGGTGTCCGTTATGTTGCAAATCTCTCTTAGATCGTTGCTGATTATGGTATTTTGTGGCAAAAAATTCCACTTACTATCAATTCGCTTTAGAGTCAATAGCAATAGGTTTTTGCCAGTCTTATTTTGAACATTAAATTCTTCGAAAAACAACACTTTTTTAAGGCGATTGTTTATGGTTACTTCAATATTTGGGCAGTTTTTACTAAAAGTATTATTAAGCTTGCTTACAACTACAAAAACAAGTAGATCAGTATTTTCTTCTTGTTTATCTAAATGACACATAAAAGTAGACTTTGCAACTCCATTTCTTTCTTTTCGCATTAGTAAAATAAAATTGTCTTTACTATGTCGTTTGTCGATATGAATAATATCGTTAGCACCAATATTATTTTGTTTGGAGTTCATACAAAATAATCTAACATCAGTTTGACTGCTAGAGTAGATAGTAAGGGTTGTATGCTCATTAGGGATAAATTTTGAGAGAGTACTATTTTTCAAGTTAATTTGGCTAACTTTAGTTGATTTATTCGATTGTAAGTTTATCTTGGATTCTCTGTTTTTAACGGGAGACTCTAAAGGTTTATCCTGATATTTTAACTTAATAGAGACGCTACTGTTTTTTCTACGTGTTTCGTATAAATTTAGGGCATCAATGAGATCGGAGAATTTCTTATACCCATATTTATCAAGATTTATATTCGCATGATGCTGTTTGATTTGACTGGCAATATAGGAAATATTGGACCAACCTTTATCAGATTTTGGATCTTCTTCAATAACTTTTTTTAATATGTTAATTAAGTGAGTTTGTGATTGCAACTGTTGGGTGGTGAAACGAACAGGAGGTTTTTCAATAATAGATAGAGGTACGTTAGCTATTTTCTTATAATTTTTCTCACGAATATATAACGAAGTTTCTATCAGTTTGATCTCAAATATATCGATATTTTTTAGCACGCCAGCCAGTCTATCATAGCCATAATTCTTTGGATCGAAATCTGGATAGTGCTCTTTCAGGCTTTTTCCAACCAACCCTAAATTTAGCCAACATTGAGCATCTGCATTAGGATGGTTAATGATAGAAGCACGCAAGCTATTGAGTAGTTTGGTATCGCGTTTCAGTTTATTTGTGTCCCATGCTTTCACTGTAATTGGAGTAATTACATTAATATCTTTTACAATATTTTGAGATTTGATTTCAGTAGCACTTGATATTTTTTGAGCTGCCAATAAATCTTCAACGTAATAAAATTCGTCACAAGATTGAGTAAAGGCATTGACTGTAGAGTGTGTGCCAAAGCCAAACACTTTGATACCGTTTTTACGAATACGCAGCGCCAGTGCAGTAAAGTCGCTATCACTTGATATTAGACAAAAACCATCGTAATTATTGCTATATAGCAAATCCATTGCTTCGATGACCATGCCAATATCAGTAGCGTTTTTACCTTTAGCGTAAGCGAATTGCTGCATAGGAGTGATAGCATGTTTTAGCATTGCCTCTTGCCAGCTTTTAATATGAGCATTGCCCCAGTCGCCGTAAATGTTCTTGCAAGTGATACGACCAAACGCTTCTACTTTTTGTAAAATATAGCCAATATTTTTTGC
This sequence comes from Psychrobacter sp. 5A.1, assembly GCF_030407455.1. Lineage (GTDB taxonomy): Bacteria > Pseudomonadota > Gammaproteobacteria > Pseudomonadales > Moraxellaceae > Psychrobacter. Next base: position 1,708 of record NZ_JASDDJ010000017.1, on the reverse strand, counting down.
AGAAGCATTATCAGCATCAATCAGTACGGCAATATTATGGAGCTTAGCTAACATTTATATTTCCTAATACGTTTCTTAAGTCACTATTTTATATTTCTTCGGTTTGTCTTATGATTCTTTAACCCTGACAGCCAACCAGCCATAGTGCACTGCGACTTTGCTTGCTTAGCTGAGGTGTTGTCAGAGGCGTTGTGCTGGTCAAATCAGTCGTGCCCTCCAAACTGATGCCAGCACTCGCCAGTAGGGCAGATAATAACTGAAATTTCACCGCATAGTTCATGTTTTGTGCATGCTCATGCACCAGACTCGATGTGACCATGCCGATGACTTCTCCAGTCGGCAATAATAAAGGGCTGCCACTAGAGCCAGGCTGAATGGGTGCGGTGAATTGCATGTAGCGAATATCATCGTTTAAGCCTGTCAAACCTGAGATACAGCCTTGAGTGACTTGTAGTTGGCTACTCAATCCTGACAACGGAAATCCCAATGTGGTAATGGTCTCGCCCAAGTTATCAGCGCACCGCTGTGCTAATGGTAAATAGCTAGGCAGAGGTTCGCTAACTCTAATAATGGCTGAGTCGCTCCCGATATCACTGAGCACGACTTGCGCTTCGCGGTCAGGTTGACCTTGCTGTCGCACACCAACCATCGCTGCCGACTCAATCACATGATAGCAGGTTAGTAGATGATAGGGATCAATAGCAAAAGCCGTTCCCGTCCAAGTCTCACCTGCTTGTACTTGACGCGGTGGTCGAGACTCGTTATTGGGCTGAATGCGCTGCTGCTGTTGAGCTTCTTGGATAAGTGTATGGGTGTTAGGCGGACGAATATCCAGACTAACCTGTACATGATGCTCAAGACTTGCCAAACCTTGCGTTGAGGCCTCACCAAGGGCCCGACATTTGAACTGTCCATTACGCTGATATATTTCTAATACAATCGCCGCTTTGACATGCCGCTCGTTTGTCGTGAAGTGATAGTAAATATCCCCGTTGTTGAGCGTGAGGCTTACGTCGTTTAATTCTACCGCTGGCAAGTTCAGGATTGGCTCATGATAAACATAAGCAATCAGTTGCAAAAAACTAACGCCTTGTCGTTCAAATAACTGGGCCAAATCTAGCTGCCATGCGCTTGGATTGTCTTTGCTGTCGAGCTGTGCCCACTCTTTAGGCTCATGCAGATAAGCAGGGCTACAAACTGCTTTTCGATTGGCATCTAATGGCAACCACAATATCCCAAGCTGCTGTCCAAATTTTGGCTGATGTGTCGTAGAAAAGGCGACCGAACAATTCGCAGTCGCGATCACTGTATTTGCGCCTAATATTAATACATTTTGCTTTGACATCACACTTCCTTGAATTGAATTTTTATACGATTATCATTTTTTTGGTTATTCAAAAATACTGCCGTCTAAAATTAAAACCTTAATATATAAGTGGGTTTAATTTAATTTTTATCTTATATTTTATATAAAATAATAAAATATAAGTTATTTAATAATTAATTAAGATTAAATTAACAATGGTTTTTATAAAAAATAAATTTTTAAATAAAACATCGTGTTATCTGAAACAAATAAATTTAATTGAGTGATAATAGGATTTCTCTATTCAACCACTAGTCGGGCGATGTAGCCACCTATCGGACAATGGCATATAGCATCTTGCTCGCATTTAAAAAACCAGTGATAATAGGATTATAATATATT
>NZ_JASDDJ010000016.1 GCF_030407455.1 Psychrobacter sp. 5A.1 | reverse complement strand
GGATGGAAAATGACTTATCTAAATTGTTTTATGATATTTGTCCTAGCCATAACAGTTTTATTTTGAACTGACTATATGAAAAAACGCACACCAATGAGCAGAAGTAAACGACAGTATCCAATTTGTACTGTTCAGTCATAATTGGGAAATAAAGCACTTTAATTGTTGTTTTAGTGTCAAAAAGGCATTAGTATTCAACTTAGGACACGACTTTGATAACTTCAATGTTAAGCGCAACAATGTTATATATTGGTTGTCAAGGTAGTAATACAACAAGGACCGTTGGAGATACACAATGCGCACCACCTTTCATTTGAAAACCCTTGCAGTAGCAATCGCTACGCTTTCTGTTGCTAGCGTCACCAACGCTGCTGGTCTTGATCGTTCAGGTCAAGATGTCACTGCTTTCTTTCAAGATGGTACTTATGCTGAAGCTGTTTATACTTATATCGATGCAGATGTGAGTGGTTACGATAGCGCTAATGCCAACCCTTCTCAAAATGCTTATGAACGTGGTGATGAGACGGGTGATATTGCTGAAGCTTATGATTTCTTCCGCTATGGTGTGAAAGCTGATATTAATGATACTTTTAGTGTTGGTGTCTTATACGATGAACCTTTCGGTGCGGCTGCTGAATACACTCAAAGTAACTTCGTATCGCAAGGAGATGTTGACGCCTCTATTGCTTCTATTACCAATGGATTAGTGCCAAGTCTTGCAGCTGCAGAGGGTGCAATTGATAGTCTTGCCCCATTCGATGGTTCTTTACCTGAAGAGCAGCAAGCTACATTAGATAGATTGCGTGGAGCAGTAGCAGTAGCACAAGCTGAAGCAGGTACTGCGGGCGAAAATACTAATGTAGAAGTTCGTAGCCAAAGTCTAACGGGTATTCTTGGTATGAAATTTGGTGCTGATAAAAACTTCCAAGTTTATGGTGGTCCAGTTGCCCAGCGTATTCAGTCTGAGACAAAATTACGCGGTTTAGCTTATGGACCTGCGAGTGGCTACACGTCAAACAGTAATCCTGATATGGATTACGGCTATATCGCAGGCATTGCTTATAGTAAGCCTGAGATTGCCTTAAAGGCGGCTTTGACTTATCGTTCTGAAATTGATCACAATATAGAAGTATCTGAGACCTATCCTCTAGTGGGTCTTAGAGCTGCTGCTGCTGGCGCCACTCCAGAACAAGCCGCTGCAGCCGCAAATAGAAACAGCAAATATGAGATTACTACTCCTAAATCAGTCAACTTTGATTTTCAGACAGGTATCAATCCTACAACATTAGCAACAGCAAAAGTACGCTGGGTACCATGGAGTGATTTTGTCATCACACCACCACTGTATAACGATGTTAGTAAAATAAGTTATGGCCCTGATGGACTAAACTTGGTTGAGTATGAAGATGATCAATGGCAAGTAGAGCTTGGTCTGGCGAAACGCGTCGCACCTGCCCTTGCGATTAGCGGTACGGTTGGTTGGGATAGTGGTGCAGGCAATCCAGTTACTTCGTTAGGCCCTATTGAAGGTTACTATAGTGTCGGCCTTGGTGCGAAATATAATGTTACTGAAAATTGGGCTGTATCAGCTGGTGGCAAATATTTGTGGTTCGGTGATGCAAAAGGACAGTTACCTAGTGATAAACTCGTTGGTGACTTCCAAGATAACGATGGCTATATCGCTGGTGTGAAGATTTCTTACCAAGCGAAATAATCTGATTTTATAATGGCTAGATAATCGAAAAGCGACCTGTAATGGGTCGCTTTTTTAATGAGATTTTTAGTAAGATATTGAGGACATACTCTAGGGGATGTTTGATATTAGATCTAAGGCTAAAACTGCCCCCAGTTCTATATAAACAGTGCGTTGTGAACCTCGTTAAGGCATGAGCATTACCATCATTTTACGCCTTGTCTGGAACATATAGTCGGTGCAATACTAAACTGCTACGGCGTTACCCTCCTTAGATGTACTACGTGTACAATCTGCAGTCGGCTGCCTTGTGCCCACTTTAGAGTTCTTTGACTATAGCTTAGATAAAACGCAGTGATCAGCAGTGCTTATTTGTGAATATTCAACACGGCCTAGGATATTTTAGACATTAGACTAGTGCTCGTTCATTTATCATCAAACATCTGATAACACGCTCTATACTCATGTATCGCTTGCCCTCGATTATTTGGTGTCAAAATTACAATCGATTAACACCAAATAACCACTCATAAAAAAACCTCGCCAAATAGTGACGAGGTTTTTTTATAGCGATAAGGTAAAGTTGCAGCATAAACTTATTTATTTAAGTTTAGCTCCATTTCTTTGTACTTAGCAGAAACTGAAGGTCGTGGACCACCAGTCATGATACTAACTGCAAAGATAGCAATAGTACTTAAGATAAAGCCTGGAACGATAGCATATAACCAGCTATTTAATGCCATACCATTCATCTCAAAAGGCCCATAAATCCATAAGATAACAGTCAATGCACCAATAACCATACCGGCAACTGCACCATTACGGTTCATACCACGCCATGTCAGACTGAAGATAACCAATGGACCAAATGCAGCCCCAAATCCTGCCCATGCGTTAGAAACCAATTTCAATACTGAACTGTCTGGATTAGAGGCAAGCATGATAGATACCAGAGCAACCGCTACAACAGAAATACGACCAACTAATACTTGGCGAGCTTCTGGTGCGTCTTGATCAAAGAATAGTTTATAAACATCTTTGGTTAGAGAGCTTGATACCACCAATAGCTGTGATGAAATGGTACTCATAATGGCTGCTAAAATAGCTGCTAATAAGAAACCTGAAACCAATGGATGGAATAAGAACTGAGTGAACACTAAAAAGATCGTCTCAGGATCGTCTAGAGTCATAGAGGTTTTTTGTACATAGGCACGACCAGCAAAACCAGTCATTAATGAACCAATAAGACTAACAACCATCCAGCTCATACCGATATTACGTGCTGTCGGAACATCTTTGACTGAACGAATCGCCATAAAACGTACGATAATATGCGGTTGGCCAAAGTAACCTAAACCCCATGCCATTAACGAAATAATACCGATGACACTCATACCGCTAGTAACGTCTAAAAGGGTAGGGTCGATATTTCTAACCGCTTCTGTAGTGGCTGAAATACCACCAAGATCAGTAAAGGCAACAACAGGTACGATTACCATGGCAAAAAGCATGATAACGCCCTGCACAAAATCGGTCATTGATACAGCTAAGAAACCACCAAACAAGGTGTATGCGACAACCACACCAGCAGTCACCCAAAGGCCAGTGCTATACGATAGGTTTAGCGAGCTTTCAAAGAGCTTACCACCACCAACCAGACTTGCAGCGGTGTAAACGGTAAAGAATAGAATGATGACCACGGCTGAGATGACGCGTAGCATGTGCGACTTGTCTTCGAAGCGGTTGGCAAAATAATCAGGTAGGGTGATGGCATTGTCAGCCACTTCGGTATAAACACGAAGACGCGGTGCCACAATGAGATAGTTCAATAACGCACCTAGCGTCAAACCAAGCGCAATCCAAATACTGACCACACCATCGGCAAACATATAACCAGGCAAGCCAAGTAATAACCAACCTGACATATCTGATGCACCTGCAGAAAGTGCGGTGACTGCTGGGCCCAAGTTACGACCGCCTAACATATAGCCTTCGGTATCATTGGATTGCTTAAAATAAGCGTAAACTCCAATCCCAAGCATCACTAAAAAATAGGCGCCAAGTGATATCAGCACGCCACTAGAAACTCCGTTCATATAAATTGTCCTTAACCAACATAGTTGGCTGTAATTATTTTTAACTATAAAAGTTCTATCTTATAAGGCGATGTTTAAAACAATATTTAAAGACAAAAAAAGCCATTAATTAGGACATAATGGCTTTTTTCAGTATTACTGTTAGTTTTATATGATTGATGTCGTTCGATGGCTAGCACTCATATAGAGATAGAGAACAATGGGAATTTCGCATTCCGTTTATCTGTTGTGATTGCTCGCATCTGCTATTTATATATGAGTATTAGCAACTTATATAACCAATCATTTGAAACCATTAAACCTACTGACTACCATCATATCTTACTAGAAGTGTTCAATATATGACTATCAGTGTCCTTGTGGTAAATTTTTGTTATAAAAAACAACGTCAGGCGTATTATAACGCATGATAGACACAAATGCGAATAACGTATCTTTTGGGTCTACCAATACGCGCTGGTCATAGTATCGCGCGCTATTTTTATTCAATAGGCGCAAGTAAGTCTAACAAAGCGGTCACACTACTAGATTGGGTCAATTTTGGATTGATGACGACACCTAAGTAGCGCTGTAATTCAATATTATCGGCCATATCGATACGTTCTAAATCCTGACTGATCATGGTTTGCGGTAATACGGACCATCCCAGCCCAACAGACACCAGCATACGAATAGACTCTAGTGGATTGGTGCTCATCGTGGCATAAGGTTTTAGATTGTGCTTAGCAAATTCAGCCAACGTAATCTGACTGGTAAAAGTGTTCGCAGATGGCAAAATAGCAGGGTATCGTGCCAATTGCTCTAAGGTGACATTAGACTTGGTCGCTAACGGTGATAGAGTGCCCGTCATAAAGTAGAGAGGATCTGACCATAGCGTGTGATAGGTCAAGCGTTTGTCGTATACAGGCGGTAGGGTGACAAAAGCCAATGACAGATCACCATCCAAGACCGCTTTATGTGCTTTTTCGGAATCAACGAAGTGAACTTCTAGCTGTACTGCAGGATAAGCTTGAATAAAGTGTTTCAGCACTGGCGCTAGATGGTGCAGGCCAATGTGATGGCTCGTACCAATGACTAATTTGCCAGACACGATATGCTGAGAATGTTGCAAGTTAATCTTAAAATTCTCATAATCTTCTAGCCAACGCTTGGCATGAGGTAGCATTTCGCTGGCCGCTTGGGTGGGTACAATCCCGCGTCCTACTGTATCAAACAAAGTAATATTAAACTCGTCTTCTAAGTTTTTGATGCGTTTACTGACGGCAGGCTGAGTGATAAAGAGTTTCTCTGCAGCACCTGAAATACTGCCAGTGTGCATAACGGTAACGAATGTCGTCAAGTTTGTGGTGTTCAAACGAATGTCCTTAGCTACTTTGTGAGCTATAAATAAAAGTTGGCTAACCCAATCACAACGTATTAGAAATAAAAGTTTGCGTCTGGTTAAAAATCATCAATTATTATTATAGGATTTGCCTGCTATAATCACAAGACATCGAGACGTATTATGACATATTTATTCCATTAACTTGTTAATTGGCGGTATAAAGCTTGGTTTTTAGCCAATGACAGTGATAAATACTGATAATAAGCATCGACGATATAGACGTTAGTCAATCTTTAGTACAACCCTAGCTTAGCCTCTTGTAAGAAAACGATACTTACAAGTAAGCGAAAATCGAGTAATTAGCAACCAATAAAGGATAGCAACATGGCCGGTCAAACGTTATATGACAAACTTTGGAACGCTCACGAAGTCACTAAGCGAGATGATGGTTCGAGCCTGATTTATATCGACCGCCATCTGTTGCATGAAGTGACGAGTCCGCAAGCATTTGAAGGGTTGGAGCTGGCCAATAGAGCGCCATGGCGTCTATCCGCCAATATTGCCAGTCCAGATCATAACGTGCCAACTGTCACCAAAGAGCGCTTAGAAGGGGTTGCTGGGATTAAAGACAAAGTGTCACGCTTGCAGGTTGTCACTTTGGACGATAACTGTGCCAAATTTGATATCGCTGAGTTTACCATCAACGATGCGCGTCAAGGCATTTTGCATGTCGTCGGCCCTGAGCAGGGCTTGGTATTGCCAGGCATGACCGTCGTTTGTGGTGACTCACATACCGCGACACATGGGGCGCTTGGTTGTTTGGCACATGGTATCGGAACGTCTGAGGTCGAGCATGTATTGGCCACTCAGTGCTTGATTCAAAAGAAATCAAAAAATATGCAAATTCGTGTCACTGGTCAGCTTGGTGCTGGCGTGACATCCAAAGACGTGGTATTGGCCATCATTGCAAAAATTGGCACCGCTGGTGGAACAGGACACGCGATTGAATTTGCTGGGCAAGTATTTGAAGACATGAGCATGGAAGGTCGTATGACTGTCTGTAACATGGCGATTGAAGCGGGTGCGCGAGTAGGCATGGTTGCGGTCGATGACATTACCATTGATTATGTGAAAGGTCGTCCTTATGCCCCAACAGAGTCACAATGGGCACAGGCTGAAGAATACTGGCGCACATTGTATTCAGATGATGATGCAGTATTTGATACTGTGGTTGAGATTGATGGTAGCCAAATAGCACCGCAAGTCTCTTGGGGCACGTCACCTGAGATGGTTGTGGATATCACGCAATCTGTACCGACACCAGATCAAGCCATTGATGACGCTCAAGAAGAGGGTTGGTTACGCGCTTATACCTACATGGGGTTAGAAGCAGGTCAGAAAATCACTGATATTCAGCTTGATCGTATCTTTATTGGGTCGTGTACCAACTCGCGTATCGAAGATTTGCGTGATGCGGCAGCGGTAATCAAAGGCCGAAAAGTGGCTGATAACGTCAAAGAAGCGATCGTCGTTGCAGGTTCTGGACAAGTGAAGCTGCAAGCAGAGGCAGAAGGCTTAGATACGTTATTTACCGAAGCTGGTTTTGAATGGCGTGAGCCGGGTTGTTCGATGTGTCTTGCCATGAATGCCGATAAACTTGAGCCGCAAGAGCACTGTGCCTCAACCTCCAACCGTAATTTTGAAGGTCGTCAGGGTAATGGTGGTCGTACGCATTTGGTTAGTCCTGCGATGGCAGCGGCAGCCGCACTGGCGGGTCACTTTGTAGATGTACGCACGTTTTAAGGCTTCTATTATTAATGATTGATTTTGAAGTAACTAGAGATTCTGTCTGTATGGGTGATGATGTTGACGCGCCTCATTATGCTAAATTAAGTCTTGAGTCTAATCTACCTTTAAAAGAGTTAGTAAATACAATTTTAAAGAATTATCAATTAGCTAGTGTCGCAATTCCTAAGGTCTACTGGATATGCGAAATGAATGGTATTCATGTTGCTACTATTACAGTCACTGAAGACTCGTTTGAAAGTATTAAATTTGAAGAAGGCTGTACGGTTCCTTTATATTCATTTAACAGCGTTCGTTTCAAGTACTCTTGGTTAATTTCAATTGAACTATATAGGATTTAGGAAGATGCGTCATACTAAAAATAGATATTACTGACCTTACTCTATCTATTATTCACCTCACCTTTAAATTTTTAAAAATATAAACTGAATAGAAAAGGTAACCTTATGCAAGCTTATAACACCCAAACTGGTATCGTTTGCCCGCTTGATCGCGCAAACGTTGATACCGACCAAATTATTGCAAAACAGTTTTTGAAATCTATTAAACGCACAGGTTTTGGCGTCAATTTATTTGATGATTGGCGTTATCTTGACGAAGGCGTGCCTTCTCTAGATGACGGTCAAAACAATAGTAATCGTCCGCTAAATCCAGATTTTGTATTGAACAAACCACGTTATCAAGGCGCGACTATATTGCTGGCACGCCGAAACTTTGGCTGTGGCTCTAGTCGTGAGCATGCACCTTGGGCCTTATCAGAATACGGCTTTCGTACCGTTATCGCCCCGAGTTTTGCCGATATCTTTTATAACAACTGTTTTAAAAATGGCATGCTCCCAATTGTATTGGCGGAAGACATCGTCGATACGTTGATGAAAGCTACCGTTGCCAATGAAGGCTATGAGCTGACCGCAGATCTTGAGCGTCAGGTCGTTATTACGCCAACAGGTGAAGAGTATGCTTTTGAAGTGGATGACTTCCGCAAACATTGCCTATTGAACGGTCTTGATGATATTGGCTTAACTTTGCAACAAAGCGATGCTATCAAGAACTACGAGCAAAACATGATGCAAAAAACGCCTTGGATATTTAATGATGTACGAGCATGAACAATGAATCGGTCGGCTGTGGCTCATAAAACTGCTGAACAGTAGTAATGCAGCGTTGAGTTATAGTGGTGAACTGGCTAAAATGAAGGGTAGTTTTCTTAAAATATTTTATTATTTCTCTCATAGATAGTAGCCGCCATTATGAATAAAAAACGTTATGCTTTATGGACAAGTACGGTTGTCGCCGCAAGCTTATTGTTGTCAGGCTGTCAGCTACTGACTGGGTATCAGAAAATAGATGAGGCAGAGAATGCCAAAGCGTGGGCAGGCAAGATTCAACCAATTGCTGATGAAGTCAATATTGCCTGCATAGGGACTTATCACTGCGAAATTGCACGGATAGATAAGACACTCATTATAGGGGCTGATACTCATGAACCGATCAATCCTGCCATGCTGGTCGCACTGAAAGGTGCAAATGGGAAAGATCGTCTCGGTAATAAGCATGTGCAAACCTCAATGCACACAAACATGACTATGTCCCCACTTGCTCATAGAAATGAGATAAAAATTGTTCCTTTATCTGCGTCAGGCATGCCAGGGCTTACCAATTATTATGCGCGAGTAAAGCCTGCAAAACGTGAAATACAAGTTAATTTTTATCCACAAAATAACATGGGTTACGTTGAGCGTTTTGCGATGATTCATGACTTTGTTGACGCTGATACTTATCAGCTGCGCGCCTATCAAAAAAAATCGCACGACAAATCGGGTAGTTTGTTAGAGACGGCGTCACCTGAGCCTTTATGTGTTGAGTTATTGCAAGGCAGTAAAGTACAGCGTCGGTTCTGTAAGCAGTTAGACACAGATCATCAAGGTGAGTTTGTAGAGATCAGTATGGTGCAAGCGGTATCATCAGCACCCAAAGCTAAAAAAATTGCAGCATAAAATATGAGTGTTAAGCGCTCAAACACGCCCTAACCAACCAATAAAAACATATCCAAAAGGATTAATATGGCAACGATTTTAACATTAGCGGGCGATGGTATTGGCCCTGAGATCATGACTCAAGCCATTGATGTACTAAATGCGGTCAATAACAAATTTGCATTGGATTTGACACTTGAGTCTGGCTTGATTGGCGGCGTAGCTATTGATGCAACGGGTGAGCCTTTGCCTGACGAGACGTTAGCACGCGCCCGAGCAGCAGATGCGGTCTTGCTAGGCGCTGTCGGTGGTCCTAAATGGGATGCCATCGAGCGTAGTAAGCGTCCTGAGCGCGGTCTACTCAAGATTCGCGGCGAGCTTGGTCTGTTTGCCAATCTACGTGTGGCAAAGCTCTATCCTCAGCTAGTCAATGCGTCAAGTATCAAGCCTGAGATTATATCGGGTTTAGATTTGCTCATCGTTCGTGAGCTGACAGGCGGTATCTATTTTGGTGAGCCGCGTGGTATTCGCACACTAGAAAATGGTGAGCAGCAAGGCTATAACACGATGGTGTATAGCACCAGCGAGATTCAACGTATAGGCAAGGTTGCATTTGAGTTGGCAAAAACGCGTGCTCAGGCAGCAGGCACAGCCGCCAAGGTTTGTTCAGTAGATAAAGCCAATGTCTTAGAAGTCACCGAACTGTGGAAGCAGACGATGATAGAGATGCAGCAGGCAGATTATACTGATGTGGCGTTATCGCACATGTATGCGGACAATGCCTGTATGCAATTGATCAAAAACCCTAAGCAGTTCGATGTCATGGTAACGGGCAATATGTTCGGTGATATCTTATCTGATGAAGCGGCGATGTTGACAGGGTCTATCGGCATGTTGCCATCAGCAAGTCTAGATGAAGACGGCAAAGGCATGTATGAGCCTTGTCATGGTTCAGCGCCTGATATTGCGGGGCAAGATAAAGCCAACCCATTAGCGACTATCTTATCTGTTGCCATGATGCTGCGCTATACTTTTAAACAAGAAGCCGCCGCCCAAGCGATTGAGCAAGCGGTGAGCGATGTGCTTGACGATGGTCTACGTACACTGGATATCTTAGACAGCAGTGAAGCTGGACTCAAGCAAGTCGGTTGTAAAGAAATGGGTCAAGCAGTTTTGGCCAAATTGATATAAGCCAGCCAATTCATTAGGGTCTGTTGAACATTCAAATATTAGGGCTGCTGATTGCTAAAATTGCACCAAATTAGGCGCAAGCCGACGATAATGTCGAGACCTTAACTAGGATTGCAACAACGTTTGGGGTGATTTTAGCATCAGCCTTTCAGGGCAGTACTCTTTTTTGCCAATATATGGCGAAATTGTCTAACCTAGAATAACTAGGCGTCAAAAATTTCACTGCATATTGTCTAAAAAATAGTGACTGCCAGCACCACATTTGAATGTTCAACAGACCCTACAGATTATTTTGGTATAACATTTTTTGACCGTCTTATTTTATCAACTATATGCCCATAAGCTATTCAGCAGCTTATGGGTTTTTGTTTGAATGGCTCTTTAGCGGTAACACATGAGACCAGATAGTTGTAAAAAAGCACCTCTTTTAACACAGACACCAAAAGAGCAGGGTTTTATTAACATAAAGCTGTTATATGCTCACAGGAGAATATGACACCATTAACTGCGTATAAGTGGCTAAACCCGTATAGTCAAGTCTATATAAATCCGCTACATCGTCATCCTCGCTAAGCATACTAATGTATAACTTGCACTCGGTTTCCTTGTATCGAAATTATATTGAACTGACTATAATACTGTTTAGGCAATAAACGATAAAAAATGTTTTAGGGCATATCTTAATTCATCTCATTTTTATATCTTTTTTTAAAATGAGTACACGCCCTAGTCAAGGTGTCAAAAAATCAAAAAAAAGCCTTGATAACACCCTATATTGATAAAAATAAGGAGCATGATGTGTATCAGCTAAAAAAAATAAGCATCGCAGTCGCCATGATTGGGCTGTCGACCGCAGGTTTTGTGGGACAAAGCGTGGCAGCGCCATCAGACAGTACGAATGTAAATAATCAAGTGATGACCAGTATTGCACAAAACACAGCTGATCAAGTCAGCGCTGATAAAACCAGTGCTGTTATGGATGTCAGTCCAGTAACCAATGGGGTGAGCCAAAAGTTAACCGGTGATAGTAAAGCAGAAATATCATTAAATAAGCTTTTACCTACTATTAAGTATACGACCGAAAACCTATCGAAAACGGCAGAAAAAGTAAATAATGCCAGTTGGAAAGAAGGCGATGATATAGATCACAATATCGCTACCAAATTGCAGGCATTACTAAACTGGCATCATAATAGTGTGGGCTCTGTAGATGGTTATTGGGGTAAAAACACTCGCAAAGCCATGCAAACATTTCAACAAGCCAATGGTATGGCCGTCACTGAGGCGCTAAACGTTGAGACGTGGCAAGCATTAACAAAAGACGAAGCGCTCATGGCACAGCCAGTGCTGGTCAGTTATCAGCTAAGTGAGGCTGACGTCAATATCAAGACCACAGACATACCTGCTGGTGCAGAAGCCAAAGCCAGCATTGAGGGTTTATATTACGAAAGCATCACAGAAGCGCTGGCAGAAAAATTCCACATCAGTGAGAAATACCTCAAGGCACTGAACCCTAATGCTAATTTCACTGCGGGTGAGATCATCACTGTCTATAATCCTGGCAACCCGAATACCAAGCCTGTCCATCGTGTCGTCACTGACAAAACCACTAAAACGCTATATGCTTATGATGACAAAGGCAATTTAGTCGCCAGTTATCCAACCACAGTGGGCAGTACAGCGACACCGTCACCAACAGGTACACATACGGTAGAGGTGAAGGTGCATGAGCCTAACTATACTTATACTGCTCCTGACGGTCGCAAGTCTATTTTGCCGCCAGGTCCCAATAATCCAGTTGGCTCGGTATGGATTGGGCTCAGCAAGCCTTCTTATGGTATCCATGGCTCACCAGACCCTGCCCATATTAGTCGTCAGGCCTCGGCGGGCTGCATACGTCTAACCAACTGGGATGCACTAAGTCTTTTAGGTGTCATCAAAAACGGTGCAACGGTTGAGATTAATTGAATCATAAAAAGCAGACAAAAAAATACCGCTGACATTTAGCGGTATTTTTTATGGTAAAAACAGACAGCCAATACTAAACAACTAAAACATTGATAGGCAATAATGAGCAGGTTAGCATTTTCATTATTATTATCAGTTACACTACCCAAGCGACTATATCAGCTATCAGCGATAACGCAGCTATTCGGCTATTAACTGTATTTTTATCAATACTTTCATAACCACTTTAGTTAGCAGGTATTTAGTTTTTACCACGGTATGTGATACGACCTTTAGATAGGTCATAAGGGGTCATTTCAACTTTAACTTTGTCACCTGTCAAGATACGAATGTAATGCTTACGCATCTTACCAGAGATGTGCGCAATGATTTCGTGTCCGTTTTCTAAACGAACTTTGAACAAAGTATTAGGAAGGGTATCAATGACTTCGCCTTCAAATTCAATAATATCGTCTTTTGCCATAATTTGTATCAATCAATTAAAAAATAAGCCCATATTATACGTAAGTTAGCAGATTAAAGCAATACGAACCTGCTTTTGACTTGACAGCATGTAAGTGATATGTATGTCAAATTATATTGATTTAGTCGGGCAAATTTAACCAAACTGGCGTTAATGGTGCATTTGGCAATAAGCGTTGAAAGCGTTCAGGATAGTAGGCATTGATGAAATATAAGCCATCTCCTGAGGCAGTGGGTGGGGCAATCGTCCGATCCTTTTTATGCAAAATATTCAAAAAATCGGCTGGTTCTAGTTCATGTCGACCGATGGCGTATAGAGTGCCCATCAAGTTACGCACCATGTGGTGTAAGAATCCATCTGCTTGAATATCAAACACAATAAATTGCCCATGAGCAAAAAGGTTGGCATGGCTGATGGTACGTACGGGCTGATTGGATTGGCAGGCCGCCGCACGGTAGCTGCTAAAATCATGAGTGCCAACGATATCGGCTGCTGCCTGCTGCATCGCTGCTAAGTCGAGCGGCTCATAGATATGCGTGACTTGATGATTGAGTATCGCAGGCCGCTGTGCTTGGTTGAGCGTGATGTAGCGATAGCGACGAGCAATGGCGCCAAAGCGCGCATGAAAATCAGCGGGCATCGGCTGGATCCAGCGTAGCGCAATGTCGTCAGGTAATAGACTGTTGACACCGCGCAGCCAGTTATTAGTGGGGCGGTAGGCGTGAGTCGAGAAGTGAGCAATCATATTGCTGGCGTGCACGCTGGCATCGGTACGCCCAGCTGCAATGACTTCTACTGTCTCATTGGCGACTTTGCTGATAGCAGTTTCAAGCGCTTGCTGTACGCCTAGCACTTCTCGTTGCCGCTGCCAGCCATGATAATGCGTGCCCAAAAATTCAATAGCAATCGCTAAGGTATAAGTTGGCGAACGTTCAGACTCGATGATTTCAGTTTCAGACATTGTGGTTTTTAAACTTATAAAATTAAGGGGATTAAGAGTGGTTTATCGTTTTTTGATACTGGTGCCAGTTTGACTGACATTGTTCAACCAGCGCTGTCTACGCCTTGCTGGGCTATCGTAGCGGAGTAATAACCATAATAACCGTGCATAAATAGCAGGAATGGTCAAACGGCCACCAGCTATGACATGATGGTCATATTGCCAACTGCCTGCTGCATAGCTGTCGCTAACACCACCAAATGGCGATTGGCTAGCGCAGACTACCATATGACCCTTGTGATAGGCCTGCTCTAGTGACTCTGCTAGCGCTGCTGAATAAGGAACGTTACCTGCCCCAAATCCCAGTAGTATAATGCCGCATGGTGGCTGCGATAATAAAGCCTGTAGCTGATCAGTCAATACCTGAACGTCATTAGGTAAGCAATATAAAGCATGAATACGCACTTGCTTGGCCTGAGCATCAATACAACCAAGTGCTTCCTGTTGATCATCCAACCAATGTTGGCGTCGGCTATCTGGTAAGTTTTTACTATAACTATTGGCAGGATATGCCGCTCGAGAATGACCCGTAAAGGCCATCAAATCATGACTATGAATTTTTTGCACCGTTTGTGCAGGCCATGATTCGCCGCCAAAACCAATCTTCACACCTGATTCACCAGCCGCTGCCAATTTTAATGAATCGGTAAGGTTGTCCCAAGCATCGCTATGAGTATCTATAGTATAGGAGTGTACTTGTTCGCTGTCTAATAACGGGCGCATACTGCCAGTGACGATCACGCAAATATCACTACCAGCAAAAGCCTCTGCTAAAAATGCCCCTAAATAGCTTAGAGTATCTGTGCCAGTAATTAACACAAAACGTCTATCACCCTGCCTATAAGCACTGAGTAATAGCTGATAGAAATGCGTAAAATCGCTGGGCGTGAGTTGGCTACTGTCTTTAATTAATGCGTTGTCAAGCCATGATATTTGAGGCAAATAATGGATAGGGTCTTGCTCAGCCAGTAATTGCTGTAGAGTCGGCAAAAATACTTCTGCGGATAACGGTGCTAAGGGTCGACCATAGCTACCAAACGTACCACCAGCATAAATCAGTTGAACGGGGTCGGAAACAGTCTTTGTCATAACAGAAGAAGGCATAGTATGAGCCGCAATAAAGAAATATGTGATAAAAGAAACGCTAAGGGTGGATAGTAATAGCGTGCGGTAATAGTAATAGCGCTCGGTAATAATAAATAGTATGAAGGTTAAATGCAAAAAAAATCAGCAAGTATTCTGATGATTATAGAATACTTGCTGATAAGAGCAGTCGATCGGGTTTTAGGCAGTACGATCTAGTAAGGTCTGTGCTTGGCTCTTTTGCTCGCTGGTTCCTTGAGTGATTACTTCACTTAACAAGCGTTTTGCACTGTCGTATTCGCCCAGTTGTAAATATTGACTTGCCAAATCTAGCGTGACTTGGTTGCTGTCCAATGACTTTACAAAATCAAAATCTGCTGCGAAACGTGATGAGAAGTCTTCTGCCGTTTCAGCCGTACTTTCGGCGGCAAGGAGAGACTCATCTTCGATCGGAGTAACTGGCGTCAGTGCTGTTGGTACGTGAGTATCAACATCACCATCTGTTAAAGTATTATCACTGAATTCATCGATTGGGAAAAGGGCCGTCGGCGTGATACTAGACCCTTCCGTAAGAACGTATTCTGAGTCATTATGATCAAGCGGCTGTTCTTCGAGATCAATGCTTTCAAGACTTTCTTCAATCTCGAAACCGCTGTCTTCAATCACCAAACTATCAATATCATTACTGTCTTCAATATCGCCACTGTCTTCAATATCGCCACTGTCTTCAATATCATTACTGTCTTCAAGAACAGGACTTTCGCTGTCTGACGCAGTTTCTATGTCATTTGAGTCATCAAGACTGTCTACAGATAAAGCAAAATCGTCTTCACTATTTTGGATAGTGTCGTTAGCGTTTTCTTCTATATCATTAGTTACATCGCTAGTTGCGACAGTATCTTTATCTGCATCAGCTGCTAAATCATCAAAATCTAAAGTGAAATCTTCGTCTTCTAATATGACGGCTTCATCTTCTAATATGACAGCTTCATTTTCATTGCTTGAATGATCGGTCGTTACAGAATCTTCTGTTGGAGTGTCTTCTGCAAGTGCATCAAAATCGAATTCAAAGTCACTAAGATCGTTCTCTTCAACGGCATTAGTACTATCAGCAGTAGCGGTTTCAAGGATGTCTTCGTCTGCATGGTCCAATGGGGTGACAGGCGTTTCACTCGTGACATCTGGCTCGTTGATATCACTCTCTAAATCGCTCAGTGTCAGATCAAAATCATCTTCTGCGCTTTCAGTAGAGAGGTCGAAATCATTGGTTTCATCTGAAAACTGTAGGCTATCGATAGGTTCGTCTACGACAGCATCATTATTGTCTTCGATGGTTGGCTGCTCAGAAGATACGGTGGCATCGACACCTTGATTAGTGGGCAAGTCGAAGTCTATACTTTCAAAATCGGTTGTATCTTTTTCTGGTGCTTCTGGAATTACGGGATTTTGCTCTTCAAAATACAATTGCTTTAGCTCATCAGCACGCGTATTGACTTTTGGATCATTGAGCGTTTGAATTTTGTCATAAACTTTGTCAAAGTCTTCTGGCTGATTTATCGTAGCATATAGGCTTAGTAGCTTAAGAGAAAGTTGCCCGTCATTAGGATTGTCCGCCAGACCGCGTTTGAGTGTTTCAAGCGCTTTGTCATAGCGTTGCTGCTCCATAAAACGCTGAGCAATAGTCACGTGATCAAATTTACTGTCATCAGCTGTTTTATTTTGGGCAGGAGTACCGTAATCTACTTTTGACGTTGGGGCAGTCGCATCTTTTTCTGGATGTACAGGCAATTGTGTTGTGGGTTTTTGCGCTTTGTTTTTGCGCCATAAAAACCCAGCCACTGATAAAATAAGCACCAATCCAGCGATGATATATAGCATATTGTCCATAGTTACTCCCACGCCTGTGATCACAATTTAGTGTATGAATCAGCTAGGCAATTATTGATTGCGTAATTTTTTGAGACGAGCTTGTAGCTCAGCCAGTTTTTGATTTTGTAACTGAATCTTTCTAGTATAACTATTAAGAGCATTGCTTGTTTTTGACAAACGCTTAGCTTGCGCTGCTGCTTGTTGCCGTGACGCTTTGAGAGTCGCCAATATATCTGTGCTCAAACCGTTTCCAGTATTTGAAGCCGATTTTGCCTGAGTCCCATCTGCATTGCCATTATGCCCTGGAGCAAGTACTGAGAACTGTGCTTTTGGCAGTGTTTGGGTTTTAGTAATCATTGGTTTTTTGCGTTGTTTCGTCGCTTGTGTGGTCTTAGCACGTTTTTTAGAAGGGGCTTTAGTGGCCTTTTTTACCACCGGTGTGTTTGCGCTACGGCGGTGTTGTCGTTGTGCACTGATAGCCGCTTCTAGGTTTTTCTGTGAAGGAATGACATCATAGCTCGGCAAGCTTAGCTTAGCATCTGCTTTCAGTTGATCGGCATTTTTATTGATAAATGCATCAGGGTTTTGTGACTGAATCTGTTTCATCACAGTTGGCGTGTCTAGATTATTTTCTTGCGCGATTTGTTGGGCAATAACCCATAGACTATCGTTACGTTGCACTTGATATTGAGCGGTCGAGCGACTCGCGGTACTATCGTTTGCAGACGTCTTACTAGTAGCCTTTGATGTTGCATTGTCGACGGGTTTATTGCTTACAGGCGCTGCCGCAGTAACAGCGTCACTGTCATTAACATGACTTGCGCTGTCATTAGGTGTTGGTACAAGTGCAGATTTAGCGTCTGTTTTACTGCTCGGTTGTATTTGCCTTGTGACCTGAATGCTCAGCGTGTCGAGCTGTTTATCATTAAGTGCTTTATCAAGGATAGAAGAACTATCCAAGCTACTCACTGAGCCACGATTAGTATTAATAGTGTCTGAATTATTGCTATTGTTTTTTATATCGGCGCTACTGTTTAAGCGTCCGTTGTCAAGACGGCTTGGCGCGTAAGTGAGGTTGCTGGTCTGCGCGGTAGCCGTCACTGCTGGCGTCTGTATGCTAGGCGCTGGCAATTCGGTTGTAGATGCCTGAGCAGTGGATGGCTTATTTTCAGCCATACCAGAGGCGGATAGTAAAGGTGGCGGCGCACCTCTTCTGACCGTCAATGGTTTAGCAGTACTGGTAGAAACGCTGGGTAGATTAGGTTTTTTGGTACCCGTTACGGCGTTTTTTGAGGTGTTATCAATCGGCAGGCTTGCATTGAGCGGCATCAACAATGTTTTTGGCACAACATTCTGCTGTCCATTATCGTTGATCGCCAAGACTAAATCAGCAAAAGGCTTAGAGACGGGCTGTGATGTGCTAATAAAGACTTGACCACTGGTCGCTGAGGTCGCTTGAAAGCTTACTCTCATAGAGTCAGTGGGGGTCAATCCCATCTGTTGATAAACCACTGGATTTGCCAGACTTGCAGAAAAGTCCGCCGCTCGTATGTCAGTAAAGACGATACTTGCCGATAAAGGCTCGTGCTGGGCGGACGTAACGACTGTTTTGCCGACAGTAGCAGCTTGTACACTGGGCACTAGGGCGGCCCAACCTACAGAACAAAGTAAGGCCATCGATACCGCGCGATGTACAGGAGTCAAGCGACGAGATAAATGACAAGACATGAGCAGCCCTTTAGGATAATAAGTTATCTGTGTTGTTATAACAAAATACTGTTTAGTTTACCAGTTTATTTCATAACTGTTGCATTCAATGTATAAATGTTTATTTAATGTTTAACTAATTTTTTTATCCAGCAACATGGCATCGCCGTAGCTAAAGAACCGATATTCTTTCTCAATAGCATGTTGATAGGCGTTTTCAATTGATGCCTTGCCCGAAAAAGCTGACACGAGCATCAACAGTGTCGATTTTGGCAAATGGAAATTTGTTAGTAGTCGATCGATGACACCGAATGTGAATCCTGGATAAATAAAGATGTCCGTGTCTCCTGACCAGCTAGAGAGTGGCTGCCCATTAATGGCTGTTTTTTGATAAGCCGTTTCAAGGACACGCGTCACGGTTGTGCCAATAGCGATGACTTTATTGCCATTGGCATGCGTTTGGTTAATCAACTCGGCAGTAGATTGCGGCAAATGGGCATATTCGCTGTGCATGGTGTGATTGAGCAAGTTATCGGTTTTGACTGGTGCAAAAGTACCCGCGCCAACGTGCAATGTAACAAAAGCGGTATTAATGCCTTTTTTGGCAAGTTGGCTGAGTACCGACTCATCGAAGTGTAAACTGGCTGTTGGTGCAGCCACACTGGCAAGCTTAGCTGGATCATGAAAGACAGTCTGATAACGAGTATTGTCAGTCTCATCAGCATGGCGTTCAAAGTAGGGCGGAATAGGCAGCTCACCATACAGCTCTAGATGCGGCAAGATAGGTGCATCAAACGCCAAAATAAATAAGTTATCTTGACGACCAATCATCGCCGCACTCATATGACCATCGGCAAGTTGCAAACGTTGCCCAAGTTTGAGGGCTTTACTGGCTTTCACATGGCAAAGAGCGATGTGCTCTTGATTGACTGGCATATTAGTCATGTCTTTTACATGCAATGTTGCGATATCCAAGTCCGAAAGACTAACCAAGCGCTCTATGAGCACCTCAAGCTTACCGCCAGTATCCTTTTGACCAAAAAGGCGTGCTTTCATTACCTTGGTGTCATTGAATACAATCAAATCTCCAGCATCCAACAAATCAGGTAATTCAGAAAACAAACAGTCTTTTATGAGGGTGTCATTTGCTTGAGTATGCGCAGGCAAGTACAGAAGCTTTGAGGCGGAGCGCTGTGCTAACGGATAACGAGCAATTAGGCTGTCTGGTAAGTTGTAGTCATAATCTTCAACACTCAGGTAATCCAAGACGTCATTATTTTTATCGGTATCAATTGGGGCGCCAGAAGCAGAAGATGCAATGTGAGAGTCGGTCATAATCAGTCTTTACATGGATAGGGGTTTTGGCATAATTGTAGCAGAAATGCTGGTATAAAAGGGTGCTTTACTGGATAACCCTTGTGCATATTAATTACTGGAAAGATAAAAATAGCCTAAGTAAAAAATATGAATCAGGCCCATTTAAGCAAATATTGACGTCAAAGCTCTTTTGCCTCAGTCAAATAAACTCAACTGAGGCAACAGCTGGGTCGCAGGCATCAATGAAGAAAAAGTGACACCAACCAGCCGAATAGGAAGCTGACGCGGAATGTCCAAAAATAGCTTGTCCAGCCAATAATGTGCAGATTCGGCATCATGAAAAGCAGTCGTTAGCGTGTGGGTGCGGGTGATTTGAGTAAAATCAGCGTACTTAATCTTGAGAGTAATGGTATGAGCGCTAAGGTTTTTTTTGTGTAGCTGCTCAAAGGCATCTGCGTTTTGTTCATAAATTTGCATACGTAAAGCCGTATCATCATTTAAATTCTCTCTAAAGGTGGTTTCTGAGCCAACGGATTTGTGTATACGCTCAGATTTGACCGCGCGTTCATCTCGACCATGAGCGATATCATGGTAAAACTGTCCACGTTTACCAAACTCGTGTACCAACACATCGGCTGGCGTGTGCCGTAGGTCAGCACCATTGTTCACGCCCATCGCATGCAATCGGCTTGCCGTTGCTTTGCCGATACCATGAAAACGTTCAATAGGTAACGTACTGATAAAAGCATCAGCGTCTTTTGGCGTGATAATCGCCGTACCATTGGGTTTATTAATATCAGACGCAATCTTGGCCAGCATTTTGTTAAAGGACACACCAGCAGAAGCCGTCAACCCTGTGTGTGCTAGGATTTGTGCCCTTAACCAGTTGGCCATTAATGTCGCCGAACCTTTATGGGCGGTGAGTCCAGTGACATCAAGATAAGCCTCATCTAATGACAATGGCTCAACATGGGGCGTTAAGCTGTACATGATATTTCGAATATCGCTGCTAACCGCTCGATACACCTCAAACCGAGGTCTGACAAATATCACCTCTGGGCACCGTTTGCGTGCCTCATAACAGGACATTGCGGAACGCACGCCAAACTGACGTACTTCATAGCTAGCCGCTGCGACTACACCGCGCCCGTTTGGATCGCCACCAACCACTAATGGCTTGCCCTGCAATTCAGGAAAGTCACGTTGTTCTACACTGGCATAAAAAGCATCCATATCTATATGAATAATCTTTCGATAGTGAGGATTTATAGACGTTGTCATAACCATTATTTTACCTGATTTGACGGTTTTTTTTCAATGTCAAAGGTTGGGCTTTAAGATAGGTTCTTTGAGCAAATTGTCATAAAGTCAGTGACAATATATGAATAACTTTATATGTAAGAACGCTTATATATCATAAGGTTAAAGAATGACAAGCAATTTTTTGAACCATGTGGCGTGCCATTTAGTAAACAAGTTTTTGTTATTAAATCGTTTAACGATAAAGCACATTTAATCCATCTGTCTTGCTTCGCCATTTATCGTGACAACTTCACCGTTTGTCATGAATATGACACATATATCTTACAGTTTTAGCTCTAGCGTTTTACAATATATTATTCACAATAAAAAGTAGTTGTGAAAGTAGTAAATAACGCCTCGTAAGCTTTTATTAATTTGAAAAGACGTTATTTATGGCTCATACCAAACTTGCAGACTGAGTACTGGTAAACCAACTTTCTAAAAGCACTGTTATTAGAGCGTTTAGAATAATCAAGGAGCTAATGATGAATAACCAATTGAAAGGGAGTGATTTGACACGAGCACTGCTAGCGCGCGGTGATAAGAAAATATGGTGTGCGGTTTGTGATGACAGTGATGAACAAGCGATGATGGATCATGGTGGCAATGATTTTACGGCTTATATTGTGTCATTTCATGAAGGGTGTTTTTATTGTAGTGCTGGTATGCCATGGGGTTATGCGGTACCGATTAAGGTTAGCGCTGTCATGCAACTCGAAGTATCTATATAAAACAAACCAATATCTTTGAAACAGATATTATACGCACAAAAAAACCTCCGATAAAGGAGGTTCGATTGTACTAAATATTGGTACCAGTGGTCGGAACGGTATATAGTAATTAAGTTGTTGGGTGGTGTTTCAAAAAGTATGCTGCCATTAGATGAAGCCATAATTGATATAAAAGAACACCATATTGAACGTCTTAGAGCCCATCCCAGATTCTGTGTAACTGCCAAAAAATTACACTGTGAAGTACACTACAATTATTTAGATAACTCTAACCATTGATATCATTATCTTACAGCCGAATATTCAATTCCTCACTAGAGAGCTCATCTTTTAATGAACAGTAAGCTACTGGGCAACGTTACCCACCCATAGTTAAAGAGTTATGTCATTAAGTTAACTAGATTTGTAGTAGTAAAAATATGAATGAAATAATGGAAATTGAGTTATTAGAACTAAAAAGACAGATACTGATTGATTATCAACTTCTTAAAGTATCAACACAAGCCATGAAGTTTTTGCTAAATCATTCTAGTGAAATACCTTGCGAGCTTCATAGTGATTTGCATAGCCTAATAGCAATGGATATGGGAGGGGAGTTTGTATTACCGCAAAAGGAGTGTATGCAATCTATCGACAAACTACTTACTCGATAGATTATAACAAAAACGCTTGCTTCAGCTACATGCTCCGGTTATTGACATCATTAGCATAGAGCTCGATATTCAATTCCTCACTAGATCGCAGCCCTTCTTCCCATAACAGAGTTTATGGTAAATGATTTTGACGCGAAAAAGTCATCGGGTCGGTTACTCGAAAACTGTTCTGCTATCATAGCAATAACGCACAAATATATATCCCAGAAAATCAATCAACAGAGCCTTGCTATGATCCTCACGAATACCTCGTTAGTACGTAAAACTACCCTCTTTTTGGCAGCAGCAATGCTTTCTGTTTCAGCGATGGCCGCTGATTTTAGCCAAACTCTAAAGCTTGCTAATCAAGGCGATGCTGAGGCTCAATATAATCTTGGAGTGATGTACGACAACGGCGAAGGGGTGCGTCAGGACTACGCTAAGGCTGCGCAGTGGATTGAAAAGTCTGCCAATCAAGGGAAGGCTAAGGCTCAATACAACCTTGGAGTGATGTATAGCAAAGGCTTAGGCGTGCGTCAGGATTATGTCAAGGCAGCTGAATGGTATGAAAAATCTGCCAATCAAGGCGATGCTGATGCCCAATATAACCTTGGAGTGATGTATAGCAAAGGCTTAGGAGTACGTCAGGATTATGCTAAGGCGTTTGAGTGGCGCCAAAAATCTGCTGATCAAGGGGATGCTGATGCTCAAGTGCTTATTGGAATAATGTATTACTTTGGCGAAGGCGTGCGTCAGGATTATGCCAAGGCATTTGAGTGGTTTGAAAAATCTGCTAATCAAGGTAATTCGGATGTTCAATACAGTCTTGGGTTGATGTATTTCGAAGGCAAAGGAGTACGTCAGGATTATGCTAAGGCGGCTGAGTGGTATGAAAAATCTGCTAATCAAGGCGATGCCGATGCCCAATATAAACTTGGAGCGATGTACTATGACGGCTTAGGAGTACGTCAGGATTATGCTAAGGCGGCTGAGTGGTATGAAAAATCTGCTAATCAAGGCGATGCCGATGCTCAATATAACCTTGGAGCGATGTACTATGACGGCTTAGGAGTACGTCAGGATTATACTAAGGCGGTTGAATGGTACCAAAAATCTGCTAATCAAGGCGATGCTGATGCCCAATATAACCTTGGCGTGATGTATTACAATGGCAAAGGAGTACGTCAGGATTATGCTAAGGCGGCCGAGTGGTTTGAGAAACCTGCTAATCAAGGTAATTCGGATGTTCAATACAGTCTTGGGTTGATGTATAGCAAAGGCTTAGGAGTACGTCAGGACTATGCTAAGGCGTTTGAGTGGCGCCAAAAATCTGCTGATCAAGGGGATGCTGATGCTCAAGTGCTTATTGGAATAATGTATTACTTTGGCGAAGGCGTGCGTCAGGATTATGCTAAGGCGTTTGAGTGGTATCAAAAAGCAGCTAACCAAGGTAATAAAACTGCGCAATCTAACCTTGGAGTAATGTATGAAAAGGGCTTAGGCGTGTCTCAGGATTATGCTAAGGCGTTTGAGTGGTATCAAGAATCGGCGAGTCAAGGATATGCTAGGGCTCAATCTAACCTTGGAGTAATGTATGAAAAAGGCTTAGGCGTACCTCAGGATTATGCTAAGGCGTTTGAGTGGTATGAAAAATCGGCTAACCAAGGCAATGAAACTGCGCAATCTAACCTTGGGTTGATGTATTACGAGGGTAATGGTGTGTGTCAGGATTATGCTAAGACAGTTGAGTGGTTTGAAAAATCGGCGAGTCAAGGATATGCCAAGGCTCAACATAACCTTGGAGCGGTGTATGCCAAAGGCGAAGGCGTGCGTCAGGATTATGCCAAGGCGTTTGAGTGGTATCAAAAATCGGCGAGTCAAGGGTTTGTTGAATCTCAATATACTTTTGGAGTCATGTACGAAAAGGGCTTAGGTGTGCGTCAGGATTATGCTAAGGCGGTTGAGTGGTTTGAAAGATCTGCTGACCAAGGGTTTGCTCAAGCTCAATACCAGCTTGGGTCGATGTATGGTGCAGGCGAAGGTGTTCATCAGAATTATGCCAAAGCCATTGAATGGTATACAAAAGCCGCTAACCAAGGGCTTGCTCAAGCTCAACATAACCTTGGAGCGATGTATGCCAAAGGCGAAGGCGTGCGTCAGGATTATGCAACTGCCAAAGAATGGTTTGGTAAATCTTGTGATAATGGCGATCAAGATGGATGTGATGGTTATCGAACGTTAAATTAAAGATAGAGCTTTGAGTATTAGACAATTTTTGGGACTTATTATCTACTTGATAACACGCCATAGGTTTACTATCTAAAATTCATTATCACAGCTTTTTTATGCATGACTGCGTATATGATTTCGTCTTTATATAAAACGTCTTTTAATAGATAGTATATGGTTCAATTTACTTAGAAAGCAGTATTTTAACCTTTGTTTCCCAATAGCTCTCGTACCTTGTCTTCACCCAGCTGATCTATGAGTGCTTGCAGCTGAGCTGTAGAGTCGCCTTTAGTTTGTGCATCTGCTTTAAACTCTGCTGTATCTCTTCCTTCCCGCAAAGCATCTAAATAGTCTGCCCACTTCTGCATCATATCGCTACGATCATCAATATACTCAAATCGACCGTAAGCGCTTCCATTAGGATCTTTAGTGGTATGACCTAATGCCATTTCAACAAGAACAAGAGAGTACTTTAGTTGCTCTTGCAGGATAGTCTTCGCAGTAGCTCTAAAGCCGTGAGCACAATGTACGTTTTGATAGCCTAAATCCTTGAGACGTTTGTTTGCCGTATTTTCAGATATGATCTGGTGCTTTTTTGCCGTCTGACTAAAGAAGACATACTCAGTGTGGCCATTGATCTTTTGTTGTTCACGCAATATAGATATGGCTTGATGAGGTAGGGGGACTACCATATCTTTGACCATATTCACCTTACCTTGGCCTTTTAACGGCTTTAATTGCCACCTACCAGTCTCCAAATCTACATCAGCCCAACGCATATGTCTTAAATCCCCATTACGCACGAATAGTAACGCCAATAGCCTAAGGGAGTTGATTGTGTTTGGATCACCTTCTATGGTTTCAACAGCTCGCAATAGTTTAGCCAAATCTTTAGGCTTAGTAATGGCCGGACGATGGCCATAGCTAGACTTAGCTAATTGACTCTTAATCAGCGCCGCAGGATTGCTACTACAGAATCCACGAGCTCCTGCATAGACAAATACGTCACTAGCGATACCTGCACAGCGTTCAGCCTTATCTGTGGGCTTGCCAGCTCTATTTAATGAGTTAGCTTGGATGTCTAGTAAAACTTCGAGCATTCTAGGTGAACCAATGTCACTAATAGGTTCATTACCAATATAAGAGCAGATAAGCTCTAAACGGCCTCTCTTACGAATTAACGTATTACCTTTTTGAGTCTGCTCTAAGCTACCAA
Organism: Psychrobacter sp. 5A.1; assembly: GCF_030407455.1. Lineage (GTDB taxonomy): Bacteria > Pseudomonadota > Gammaproteobacteria > Pseudomonadales > Moraxellaceae > Psychrobacter. The sequence goes on along the minus strand of NZ_JASDDJ010000016.1, from coordinate 34,116 downwards.
AATACTCCCAAGCAAAATGACTAAAAGAGTTTTTAGTTTTACTAATAATACTATTCTTTAATTATTCACGGTGGACTTTTGGATCAATACCTTTGCTTAGTAGGTCTTCATATTCACGCCAAACTTCACAGGCACGAGCATACGAGATACTTGGATATATACCGATGGAAATAATGCTTTGCTTAGGATCTGAAGGCGGGTAGTAGCGATACATCCATGATTTAGTTTCAGTAGGACGTACCATTAAGAATAGCTTAGGATGGTTTCTGACAGAGACTAGGTATTATTCTTTGTCATCGGCTTTATGACTACTGATGCTGCGATCGGAGCTGATAGGTTTACGTGCTTCCATGACTGATACCCCAATGTACATTTAAAAACCAGTGTATATAGTAGTGTACATCAGATGCATGGATTGGGATAGATATAGCAGGACAGTATAGAACGCCAGATACAACAAAGCCCCTGATATCAGGGGCTTTAGCTATTCTATAAGGTAGTATAGAACTATATATTGGTACCAGTGGTCGGACTCGAACCGACACGCTTATTAGGCAACGGATTTTGAATCCGTCATGTCTACCAATTCCATCACACTGGCATGTTAGGTAATAATGTCTATCATATAGATATTATCGAATTGGGCTACAGGGTTAGCTCTGTATAGGTTGCGTATTATAGCAGGCTATTTTTTATCGTCAAGAATTATTTTATATAATTTGCAATTAAATCAAAAAACCCTATATTTTCTATCATTGCCTATCCGACAAAGGCACGTTCGACCGCATAATCTGCTTGCACACCCATACGTGGTGAAACGGTTAAACCAAAGTCATCTAGAATGGCTGAAATTTCAGCATTGAATGGCATACTGCCACAAATCATCACACGATCATCGTCTTTGTTCATCGGTGGTAGACCGATATCTTCGAACAGTTTGCCCGATGTCATCAAATCTGTGACACGTCCTTGGTTTTTGAACGCTTCACGAGTGACGGTCGGATAATAGATGAATTTTTCACGATACCATTCACCAAATATTTCATCATTAGGCAGCTCGTTTTCGAACATCTCACGATAGGCCAAATCATCGACATGACGTACGCCATGTACCAAAATGATTTTGTCAAAGCGCTCATACACTTCAGGGTCGCGCGCCAGTGACAAGAAAGGCGCAAGGCCAGTACCAGTAGAGAGCATATACAGGTTTTTGCCTGGTAGTAGATCGTCCAATACTAGTGTGCCCGTTGGTTTTTTGCTGACCAATAGCTCGTCACCCACTTTGATATGCTGCAAACGTGAGGTTAGGGGACCATCTTGAACTTTGATAGAAAAGAATTCTAAGTGGTCTTCGTAGTTAGGGCTAGCAATTGAGTAAGCGCGCAAGAGAGGCTTGCCATCGACAACAAGTCCAATCATCGCAAATTCGCCATTACGAAAGCGTAAGCCATCGTCACGAGTGGTTTTGATACTAAATAGAGCGTCATTCCAGTGATGAACCTCTGTGACCGTTTCGGTGCGAAGTTTTGACATAAAGTCCTCGTTAATAAGTTGCAATCTGTGTCGTTAAGTTTGAATGAGTATTAAATCAGAATTTTCAATGATAGGTTAAACATTATAAAAACGTAGCAGTCTTTCAGTAGGTGTCGAAACGGTTGTTTTTTCATAAAATAGTAAGTGATGACACGCACTAAATTTATATCAATGATGACAGCGTTATGTATCAGATAGCTCAAATGTAAATGACTCTCATCAAATTTCTTGCTCATAATACCAAACTTTAAAATAAAAATCCGTCTAGCAGTGATTCTCTAGCATGATAAAATGGAATATCGTTAGTGAGTAATTTTGTATCATTTGACAGAGCTGTTTGATAAAGGCAGTTTTGATTACCGGAGTTGGCCTATGCTTGATGACAATCCACTATTAGATAACGACCATCGAGCCCCTATTATTGGCTATCATCGAGCACCCCTGTCGCAGAAATTTGGTGCGCCGCGCCAGCCAAATTTGGTCGCATTGACCAGTGTGATTGAGATGCTAGCGCCATACGATACGCCAGCTGCCTTTGATGGTTTGGACAAGTTTAGTTATATATGGGTCAGTTGGCAGTTTCATCATAATTACCGATATAAAAATAACAATGAAACGAGTAGTCGCTTTCGCGCTCAAGTGCGACCGCCAAGGTTGGGCGGCAATCAAAAAATAGGGGTGTTTGCCAGTCGCAGCATGTATCGCCCATCAGGATTGGGGCTGTCTGTCGTCAAGCTCGAACAGATAAAAATAGTGCAAGGTCGCGTATTACTTATTGTTAAAGGGGCTGATATGATAGATGGCACTCCGATTATCGACATAAAGCCGTATGTGGCCTATAGCGATGCGCTCACACAGGCAGAGAGTGGGTTTGCACCAACTGCGCCAGCGTTGCTAGAGGTGACTATGACAGAGGCCGCTGTCGAGCAATTTGCGATGCTAGTGAGCGCAGGTGCGCCTGTTGACCTTAATACTGGTGATGCAAGTAGTGGTGATGCAAAAAAAGTCGCAAAAAGTGCTACAGTTGCTGCTATGGTCCATAATATACAAAGTCAATTGATCGCCTCTGATATCAGCATCATCAAAGAGTTAATTGCGCAAGATCCGCGCCCCGCTTATCGCCGTAAAGAGATAGCCACGCCATTTGTCATGCGTTATAAGTCTGTTGATGTGAGCTTTCAACTGATGGCATCAGAACAGCTACAGATAACCGCTGTGGTCACAGTATAGTTGGCCTTGATGGATGTTCTCTTTGGTAAAATACCTCAAAACAATAAAAGAAGAAAAATATGTCTGCTCAAAAATATTCGATAGTGATTGATTTGCGTTGGTGTCTAGATGAGCTGTTGGCAGACAAAGTGATTGATCAGCGTGGTTACAATTTAGTGATGACCAGCCGTCGTGACAAAGCACAGCATCCGCTGCTGACGATTAGTGAGTTTGGGTTGCCGAATGGTCATGCGACGGACAGCAGCGCTGAAAAAAAATTAACATTGGCGTGGCTCAATCAGTGGCTCGCGGCCAAAGCAGATATGCCTCTTGTTCGTATTGATCCATTAAAAGTGGATGTCCCAGCGGTGACACAATTAATGTCATTTGAATATGCCCGTTCACAGCATATTTTGCCGATTGAGATTACGATAGATGAAGTCGTTGTCGGAACAGATCAGCCTTTTTATACCGATTGGCATTTGAATATTGAAAAGTTAATCAAGTCGAAAAGCTATCGTACGGTCTATATCAATCCTGAGCAGATTAAGCGCTATCGCCAAGAGTTCTATCAAGTGACGCAAGCGATAGCAGGGGCAAACAGTGTCCATAAGCGAGCCGCCGCTGATGTGACCAATGTTGAGGCGTTATTGCAGTTGGGTGACAATAACAACCCCGATGCCAACGATCAGCATATCGTCAGAGTCGTTGATTGGCTATTGCAGTATGCCTTTGAGCAACGTGCCAGTGATATTCATTTAGAGCCACGTCGTGAGACAGGCAAGGTACGCTTCCGTATCGATGGTGTGCTCCATACGGTGTATGAAATGCCATTGGCAATCATCGTCGCGGTGACTGCGCGTATCAAAATCTTAGGGCGGCTCAATGTTGCAGAAAAGCGTAAACCGCAAGATGGTCGTTTAAAGACGCGGACGCCAAAGGGACTGGAAACTGAGCTTCGACTATCTACCATGCCTACTGCCTTTGGTGAAAAATTGGTCATGCGTGTATTTGACCCTGAAGTGCTGGTACGCTCATTTGCGCAGCTTGGGCTATCGGGTAAGCAGCTTGAAACGTGGCATGAATTGACGGCTCATCCAAACGGCATTATTTTGGTCACTGGGCCGACAGGTTCGGGTAAGACCACGACCTTATACAGTACGCTTAAACAGCTTGCTACGGAGCAAGTTAACGTTTGTACCATCGAAGATCCGATTGAGATGATAGAGCCTGCTTTTAATCAAATGCAGGTCAATGCTGGGGTTGATCTACATTTTGCTGATGGGATACGCTCTTTAATGCGGCAAGACCCTGACATCATCATGGTCGGAGAGATTCGTGATGCAGAAACTGCCAATATGGCGGTACAAGCTTCATTGACAGGGCATTTGGTGCTCTCAACATTGCATACGAACGATGCGCCAAGCTCTATCACTCGTTTGCATGATTTGGGTATTCAGCCATTTTTGACGTCAGCGACTATATTAGGAGTGATGGCACAGCGTTTGCTACGTACCTTATGTCCACACTGTAAAAAAGCGGTAGAGGTGACGCCAGATAGCGAAATGGCTGTTCAGTGGCAGGAATTGGTTCAGCCTTGGCGTGCACCAGCGCCTGCCCAAATTTATACCGCGCAGGGTTGTGAGCACTGTCGACACACGGGTTATCAGGGGCGAGTCGGCCTTTATGAAATCATGCCGTTGTCCAATGACTTAAAAAAGCTGGTCGCCGCCGATGCAAATCTAGATGTGTTGAAACAGCAAGCGTACCGCGAAGGTGTGCAGCCGTTGCGCTTATCGGGTGCCAAGCGCATTAGCGAAGGCGTGACGACCATAGAAGAGGTGATGCGAGTAGTGCCGCTTAATTAGGGTGTGTCCTCATTTCACAAGTGGTGATAAAAATGAGATAAATTGCCGTCAAACGAGAAAAATAGTGTCGATAATATCGAGATATTGACCAGCTATTTGACGATGTTTGGCAAAATTTAGCCATTTTTAGCCCAGTTAGATAACTTATTGTTTGAATTGAGGACATGCCCTAGCATCATGTATTTTAAGCGTAGAAAACATTAGGCTACTTGAAAACAGCGCTCTTCAAAGCAATCAACAAAATGAGCATTTAACTTTTTAATTCCCATACTTTTTACTGATAAAGTTTTAATAACGAGATTATTTATGTTTACAGACAGCCACTGTCACCTCAACCGTTTAGATTTAACAAAGTACGATGGTAAATTGTCCGGTGCAATTGATGCCATGAAAGCTGCTAATGTGTCTCGTGCGATGGCAATCATGTGTGATTTTGCGGAGTATGACGAGATTGCCACTATTGTCAGTACCTATGGTGACGAAACACTAAATTTAGGCATGAGTGTGGGTATTCATCCTTGTGAAAATATCGATATACTGAAATCAGCGACTGTAGATCGTCTGATAGAGACTGCTGATGCAGAGCATGTCTGGGCAATAGGAGAGACGGGGCTAGATTATTATTGGTCTACGGAAAATAAAAAAGAGCAGCAAGCCAGTCTTGCACGTCATATCCATGCTAGCCAGCAACTAAAAAAACCGCTTGTCATACATATGCGTGATGCAAAAGAGGATACAATCGGTATCCTAAAAAGCGAAGGTGCTGAGCATGGCATTATTCATTGTTTTACCGAAGACTGGGAGACCGCAAAGCGTGCGCTGGATTTAGGTTTTTATATCTCATTCTCTGGTATTGTCAGCTTTAAAAGCGCCCAAAATATCCAAGATGCTGCGCGAAAAATGCCTAGAGACAGGATATTAATCGAGACAGATAGCCCATATCTAGCCCCTGTCCCGAAGCGTGGCCGCCCCAATGAGCCTGCGTATGTGCCTTACGTGGCCAGCTTTATCGCAGACATGTATGAGTGTGATAGCAATGAGATCGGCGCATTAACTGCAAAAAACTTTGAAAATTTACTGGCACAGTATCGTTAAAATGGTTATGCTATGACCAGTCAGTCATTTATGAAACAGTCTTATGGTTTTATGCCATTTAATATCTAAAATATTGAATGTAACTGTATGATTGTTAGTGGCTATTTAGAAATATAAGCATGTCCCTTTTATGGTATTCCAGCAGTTCTTGTATAGTTTTATACGCTCATTGCCAAATGCACTAACATAAATGATGGTTATATGCTTAATCTTGTCAAGTTTTAGGAGAGATTATGAGTCGTCAGCATCAGTTCAAGGTACGAGAAGAGAACATCTTGGCGATGGCAGAACAATTACTGCTTGAGTCAGGCGATGGTGATATCACTTTAGACAGTTTGGCAGATCAGCTTGATTTGGCTAAAGGCACCCTATATAAACATTTCTCCAGTAAAGATGAGCTTTATTTGCGTATTATTATTCGTTATGAAGAGCAACTGTTTGAGATTAACCGTATTGATGACTGCCCATCAGCAGGCGTGGCCCGCATGATTTTTCAGCAGTTATTCAATCCACAAAAAGCCATGCTATTGAACCAAATCGAAGAACGGTTGGCAGCATCAGTGACGGGTCTTAATCGTTTGTTTGGCGAGCTGTATGATATTCGTCGTCAGCGTATGAAGCGTTTGATTAATATCATCAGCACGTATTTAAAAGACGAGCACAGTAATTTGAGTACTCGTGATTATCTCTCTTCGATTTGGGCGATTGGTCAAGGCGGTGCAGGGCTATTGAACTCAAGCTTTTATCAACGCTATTTAGGCCGCCGCGATACCTTGCGTTATGCCTTTGTTCAGCAAGTGCTGGAGTTGCCCAGTCATTATCCTGCTGACGATAACGGGGTCATGGATGAGGATATGCAAGAGTTGGTAGAGCAAATCGAGACTGAGTCAGAAGAGCACCGTAACACCAACTACTAAAGTATCTATTGATGGTTAGGGTTTCTAATACGTCGTGTTGCAATAATTGATATTGCAGCACGTTGTGTAGTATGGCTTCACACATCTTCTGATATTCTCCAAACACCGCTTTTATCCTATGATAATCAAACTCAAGCGTAGCCTTATAGGTGCAATATGCCGGTCACTGTCCAGACTCAGTCCAGCGCTGCGGCCACTTGCCCTTTTGCTTTAATCGGTCAAACCTCGCGGCCAAGTAGCTTAAATAGCCTACCTGCACGCCACTGTGGTAGCAGCCCTTTGCTCTCAACCAATGCCTGTCACTCATCATCTGCTTCATCAATAAACAGCGCCGCACAGACGGGTTTTACATTGGTAGAAATCGTGGTAGTGGTGGTGATCTTGTCCATCTTTGCTGGCATGATGAGCTTGTCCGTTGGGAGCAGTGAATCCCGCAAAAACCGCGCTTTTTATGAGCATCTTACCGATTCGTTGAGTTACGTTCGACTGCTATCAGCTGAGCGTATGCAGCCAATGGGGTTGCGTTTGCAAGCAGATAAGCAAGGTCAAGTCGCCCCTGTTATCGTCACCTTATCGAATCCTTATATTACCTATCAAACGAATGATGCCCCGTCAGATAGCATGGACAGTCGCCCCAAAAACTCAATGGAGCTGTCTGCGGATTTGACCAGTATGTCAGGTGCTACTGGTGCTCAACAGCCAACACCGAGCTGGGAGGTTGAGCCAGAAGTTAGCCTACCTGATTTGCCCACTGGCGTCAGTATTAGAGTTCAAAGCTTGGATGCCAGTCATTTATCCGGCACAGGACAGGGGCAAGCATTACAGCCTTGGTTTAGCAGTCAAACCGTACCGCAGGTATTGTGGTTTGGCACAGGACAAGCGACGCCTGTTACCATTGAGGTGCTTCATGATGCGCGTTTGGTGGGTGAAGTGATTACGATAATGCCAGATGGTAGTATGACGATGGGACAGCGATGATAGTGAATAAATGGTATCAATACCCTACGAAGACTAAGCATACCACCCTCAAGTCTAAGCCTGAGAGTGGCTTCACGCTCATTGAAGTGATGGTTGCCTTGGCTATTTTGGCAGTGGTGGCAGTCGCGGCAAGCCGTGCCAGTAGCGCGTATCTGAGCTCGGTTGATATATTACGTACTCGTACGCTCGCTCATTTTGTCGCCCAAAATGCTGCTGCTGAGTTACGCATTCAAGAGACATGGCTGACGGCCAATCGCATTCAAACTGTCAATGCTCAAGGGCGTAATTGGCAAATAGTAATGACGGTCAGTGATGCTGTGACGCCTGCATTAAAAGAAGTAAACATCGCCGTTGCGCCCATCATAGATGGGCAGACACGCACATCGGTGACGGATATCAGTGTGATGTTGAGTAATGCTGAGCAAGATACGGGCAGTTTAGATTTAAGTGGTTTAGGTACACGCAATGTCAAACAAGCGGGAGACAATCCATGAGACTTCAACGTGGATTTACTTTGCTTGAGCTAATGGTCGCCATGGCAATATTTGCGATGCTTGCGGTTGCAGGCTGGCAGGTGTTTGATGGTGTCAATCGCGCCCGTGAACGCGCCCAATTTCATGCTGACAATTTGGCCGTCTTGCAATATGCCTATCTGCAACTGCAGCAAGATATGGGTCAAATTATCCCTTATCAAATCCCAAATACTCAGAATGTCAGCACGGCGAATAACAGTGCAAGCGACAGCGACAATAGTAACAACAGCACAAATAAGACCCCTCAATCAAACGAGCAAGCACCAGTACGTGAGATAGTGCCACCTGAGCCTTTTATGAGCTTAGACGCTGAACATGTCAGCTTTATCCGTTTTGCTGATCCTGACCCACGTTATCAAAGTAGCAATAGTATCCAACGTATCGAATATATTTTTGCAGATGAGCGTTTGATTCGCCGACAATATACCAGTGTGGAGGGTGGGCGTGATAGCATCAGCTTGGACAGTGTGTTGCTCGAAGGCGTCACAGCAGGGCGGTGGCAAGCGTATCTACCTGAACAGAGCACCAAATTCCCTGGTGCAAATAGCGGTAATAACCATAGTACGAATACAGCCTCTGAACAAACGGCCAATACCGCAAGCACAAAGCCCGAAGTGCTATTACTGCCCAAAGGTATGGCTGTCGATTTTACTTATCAAGACATGCCTATTACGTGGCAGTGGGCGCTGGCCCCGCAACCGATACCACATAACAGTCACTCCTCTGTCGCTGATAACAAAGCCAGTGATAGTAGCGACAGCGATAAAGACGGTAACAGCAGTAATACAGGTAATGGCAGTGTGGATAATAGTAATTGAGAAGGTAGGATATAACATGCACCATTTGGTCAATAATAAAGGCGGCTTATGTCTATGACCGCAAACTCTCAGCGCGGTGTTGCGCTGCTCACTATTCTACTATTGGTGGTCAGCATTACGGTGGTGGCGGGCGCGATGCTTGCTAGTCAAAAGATAGCAATTCGACGTAGTGGCCTGCTATTTGATCAAAATCAGCTGATGCAAGATATGAATGCTGGTCAGCAGTTAGCCATCACAATGATTCGTGCTGACAACAAGCTGAATGACACAGATAGCCAGCAGGATATTTGGGCCCAGCCAATACCGCCTTATCTTTTAGCCAATCATAGTATCAGCATCGAATTACGTGATGAAGCCAGTCGTTTTAATATTAATAACTTATATCAAAATGGTGCGGTTAATAGTGCCTCTGTTGCCACATTCCAAAGGCTTTTGACACAGTTAAATCTAGAGCCTGATATTGCCACTGCTATCCTTGACTATCAAGATGCGGACAGCGAAGTTTATCAAGATGGTGGTGATGAGAGTGTGGTTTATTCTCAGAAATCGAGTGGCTCAGCGGATAAAACCTTACCCAATCAAGCACTAGTCAGTGTCGATCAGTTGCAAGATGTTCGGGGGATAAGTGAGGAAGTGCTAGCGACATTGCGCCCTTATATTACTGCGGTTCCTTATGATGTGCCTATCAATATCAATACTGCCAGTCCAGTCTTATTGGCGGCATTGATAGATGACGCAACCAGTCAACAGATGCAAGCACTGGTTGATGTGCGGGAAAAGCAGGCGTTGGCCTCTATTGATGATGTGTGGCAATTGCCGATATTTGGTAGCTTAAATGATGAGCAAAAAAAAGCGCTAACACCACTGCTCGCATTTGATAGCCAAGCATTTATGGCGCTTATTACAGCGACTGATAATGGCAGTATTGGTCAACAAAGACAACGATTTTCCACCGTGCTCATTAGCAAAATAGCGACTGATGCTAGCGAGGGGCAAGGCAGTAATCCCAATAACAGCATTGCTAAAGATGGTACTGACGGTAAAAAGACCAAAGAAATTAAAGTGGTGACCCAGCGTTTATGGGCATTTAGACCCAGTTTTTAACGTTGAATCACCTAAAGTAATCTTTGTCAGTACCCTAGGGCGTGTCCTCAATTCAAACGAGTGTCCTCTAAATGGGCTAAAAACAGCTAAATTTTGCCAAACATCGTCAAATAGTTGGTCAATATCTCGATATTATCTGCACTATTTTCCTCGTTTGACGGCAATTTATCTCATTTTTATCACCATTTTTAAAATGAGGACACGCCCTAGATAACTGTTCGACACAGCCTAATCTTTTAAGCACGTTTCTTCCGTAGATTTCCAGTTATAAGCCCCATAAAACAACATCTGTGCTTGGCGGGTGCAGTTATGTAGCATCAGCTGTTTATTTTCTTCGATTTCGTCTAGATCAATTTCGTCATCATGATCTTCCGTATAGGTCAGCTCCAACCAATCAATAATCCAAGAAAAGAACATATTTACGCCAGCTTCAGCCAATAGACGGCGGTCATAAGCATTGATATGCGTAAAAGCGGGCTGTAATGCGAGGTCGTCTGCCAAGCTTTGAGCGTGTTTTTTAATCAACTCATTAATGGCTTTTCGTACGGCTTCTGATCCACCATAACGCTCACTGACCAAAAACTGCCAGTAATAAGGCTGATCGCTGACCATATACAAAAACAGCTGAATACTTTTGGCTATCTGACGATCAAAGCTACGCTTGCGACCAATCTGGAGGCTATCACTTAACGTGGCTAGTGTACCGCCCAATTCCTCAATGACCAAAGCGCGCCCGAGCGACTCCATGTCATCAAAATGGCGATAAAATGCCGTTGGCACAACGCCAACCTCGCGCGTTACTTGTCGGAGACTGATAGAGCTAAAAGATTGCCCTGTCATACATAAATCGAGCACGGCGTTAAAAAAGGCGTGCCGAGTTTGAAGTTTCTTTTGTTCGCGACTGCTCATAATATTTCAAAATTGTCCAGTAGGTGTTTATCATACTCATTTCAACGCATAAATACGACTGAAATACGTCATTCGTGTGAATTTACCAAACCTGCACGGGTTTTTTAAACCATTGTGCCCCAATGACCCTGCAATTCTTGCGCCAATCGATATGCTTCATGGTCATTCATGCCAGTAATAAAATCTAAAATATTTAAAATATTGAGATAGACATTGTCTGACAATACGCGGCGATGTTCGTCAAGATGTGGCTGTAGCAATCTTAACAGACGTTGCTGCTCAAAAGACATCGGCAGTTGCGTAGTAGCAGATTCAGAGCCAGTCCAAGCGAGCGGCATAAAGGCATTCAATAGGCTATGCAAGCATTGATTGGCCATCAGCTCCATTCTTACTTTGCTCGGATGATTAAATATTTTTTCGCGTGCCAGCTGCTTAGCTTGATTGATACCATTCTGTACACTGGTATCGCAATGGGTAAATAGGCTGCCTTGCAACGTGCCAGCTAGTAATGCATCACTGTTGGCTACAAAAGCATCGGTGACGGTATTGACCAAACGCATCATGGCTCGTGCCCGCAGGGAGGCGAGACTTTGTCTGACAGACATATGCGCTGGCAAGTTTACGCTGCTTGGACGCTCACCAATCAGCTCATAAAATATCGTGGCAACTTCGCCATAGGTTAGCATATTCAGATTGATGCCATCTTCTAAATCGATTAGCGCATAACAGATATCATCTGCCGCTTCTAGCAGGTAAGCCAATGGATGGCGCGCAAAGCCATCATGTTGCTCTGAGCGCGGTAAATGCAAACACGCAGCTAACTCTTCTAGTTGAGACGCCTCGCTATAAAAGCAGCCAAATTTTTGCACGTTATAATGGTTGTCATTGACATCGTTACTGTGAGTTGCCAACCAAGGGTACTTCATAAAGGCACCTAAGGTCGCACAAGTAAGGCGCATGCCGCCTTTATCCGGATGGTGCTCATTATTGACGAGTAATCTAAACCCTTGCGCATTACCTTCGTATGCCAGTAGGTCTAGCTGCTCGTGGTGGCTCAAGGTTTGCAAAATTGTCTGCGGCTCAGGCAACCTGAACCAGTCCCGAATGGCGTATTCTCCTGCATGACCAAAAGGCGGGTTGCCAATATCATGAGCGAGGCAGGCGGCTTGTACAATGACACCAACATCCGCTGGCGAGATACCTGCTGGTAGGCCATTGCCTAATTTATCATGGAGCTTCTCTGCTGCCATCATTGCTAAAGAGCGTCCAATACAGGAGACCTCAAGTGAATGGGTTAAGCGAGTATGAATGCCGAGCTGATTGGTCAACGGATGGACTTGGGTTTTTTGATTGAGCTGACGAAAGGAATGCGAAAACACCAATCTGTCATAGTCTTTATGAAACTGAGAGCGAGTACTTGTATTGGCATTGAATTTTTTGGCAGCGCCAAGACGCTGTGAGTTGAGAAGGTGAGACCATTGTGTGGTAGGAGACGGCAAAGAGGTTGGTGTACTTAGCATATTAAACATCCGAAACCAAGGGAGCCTATAGCATAGCAAAATAGCGCCCTTGATACAGATATATAGTCAGAGAACTACATTAAGATTTCTGGCAGTTAAAAAGGATGTCTTCCTCGTCGATAGCCACATTGCTGTCCAATGTTTTATTGAGCAAAGTTGCCTTGTCACCACTTACTTGCCATATGATGCCATGAGTATCATCTAAGCCAATATCACTCGTATAGATGGCCTTATCAGTGTCACTATTAGCAGCAGCTGCTAAATCGTACTCGAGACCATCGATGAGTAGAGTCGCTGTCTGTGGCGTACTGTCGTTACCGTAAGAAACCCCAATAGTAGCAGTAGGCTCACAAGAGAATGGCGTGCCTGCACTGGCATGGTCATGACCCTCATGTCCTTCATGATCGTGTCCTTCATGTCCTTCATGATCTTCGTGATTGTGCCCTTCATGTTCTTCATGATCATGACCTTCGTGCTCACCTCCCTCATGTTCTTCGTGCTCATGTGTTTCATGATCATGGTCGGCATGTTCATCCATTTGTACCACGTCTTCAGATTTTGTCGTTTCTGTACTAGGTTGACAGCCCAATAGTGAACCTGTCACCACACTGCCTATGAGCGCAGCACCTGCGAGTTTAGAAAAAGAGAAATAAGCAGCCATAATATAAACCCTCAAATAAGTAAAAATAAAGATATGTTATAATATAACAATTAGTATGTAAAATAAAGCCGATGATGGAGAATCTCCAACATCGGCTTATTAACTTTAAATGCTATTTACCGCTTGAAGTTATACGTTAAAACGGAAATGCATCACGTCGCCATCTTGCACGATGTATGTTTTGCCTTCCAGACGCGATTTACCAGCAGCGCCTGCGCCTTTTTCACCGTTGTATTCGATGAAATCATCATAAGCAATGACTTCGGCACGAATGAAACCGCGCTCAAAATCAGTATGAATAACGCCAGCAGCTTGTGGGGCAGTTGCGCCAATAGCGACAGTCCAAGCACGTACTTCTTTTACACCAGCGGTAAAGTAAGTTTGCATATCAAGTAAGTCATAACCACCACGGATTACTTGATCAAGACCGGCTTCTTCCATATCCATCTCAGCTAGGAAGTCTTTTTTGTCGTCTTCATCAAGCTGAGCGATTTCAGATTCGATTTGATTGCATAGCGCGATGACGATAGAGTCTTCACCAGTGGCATAGTTGCGAACGGCATCAAGGTAAGGATTGTTTTCAAAACCATCCTCAGAGACGTTAGCAATATACATGGTTGGCTTTAGCGTGATTAAACCATAGCTTCTGATGAGTTTTTTCTCATCTGCATCAAGATTGGCGGCGCGTGCTGCCTGACCATCTGCTAATAATGGTTCAATTTTTTTGAAGATATCAAGCATAGCACCAGCGTCTTTGTCACCGCCTTTGGCTTTTTTAGTTAAGTTGAATATAGCGCGCTCAACGGCTTCTAAATCTGCCAATGCAAGCTCGGTATTGATAGTTTCGATGTCATCAATTGGGCTAACGCGGCCATCAACGTGGACGACATTGTCATCATCAAAACAGCGTACAACATGAGCAATTGCATCAGTCTCTCGGATGTTGGCTAGGAACTGGTTGCCCATGCCTTCGCCTTTTGACGCGCCTGCGACTAGACCTGCGATATCAACAAACTCCATCGTCGTTGGTAGCACGCGTTCAGGATTGACGATATCAGCCAGTTTCTTTAGGCGTGGGTCTGGTACTGGTACGATACCCGTATTGGGATCTTTGGTACAAAATGGAAAGTTTTCAGCGGCGATACCCGCTTTGGTCAATGCATTAAACAAGGTGGATTTACCCACATTTGGTAGGCCGACGATGCCGCAATTAAAACCCATAACATTCTCTCAATGTATTAATAAAATCAGTTGGTATAAAGTTTGGTTAAATGATAAATCAAAATTGGGCACATTGTAGCAAATTTACCGGAATAGGGGTGAGGTTGTTGTATTGTATACTGAGATTTTGCTTCTTCTCATTACTGGCAATTTTGCTATTTTAACGATTATGGTAAGCAGGTTGATGATAAAAGCAGGCTATATTTGAGGCTTGAAAATGAACAAGGTTAATTAATACGAGTGACACATAGTTTATGTGAGCTGATAAACCCTATTTTTTAATATGGTAAACTGTCACGTATAGATAACGGCTTAAATTTCACGAAAATTCAGCACATATATTCTGCTAGGTTTAGCAAATCATACTTATTCTAAAGCTATAAACAGTCAGGCATAAGCTGATAATATCGCCAAAATAAAATGTAAGGCAAAATCCTATAATGACTACCACGATTTTTGACACGCGCCACTATAACTATCCGCAGAATTTCATGGAGATTAAGCCCAAGCTAGCACGTCTAGAAAAAGCGATTAAAAAGCTAGAGGCAAATTTAATCGATGCTAATGACGATGCCAATATTGAGCTGTTAAAAGAAAGGCTGAATGATGAATTAGGATTAAAAATAGATTATGCCCGTGAGTTAAATCCTGACCAGTTATTAGCAGCCACAACTATCGAAGGCAAGGTGCTAGTGATTGCTGGTGCAGGCTCAGGCAAGACTAAAACGCTCACGTATCGCACCAGTTATTTGTTAGAGAACGGGGTCACGCCCAAAAGTATCTTGCTACTGACCTTTACGCGTAAAGCCGCAAATGAAATAAAAGATCGAGCTAAGTCTTTGCTAGCAAGCAGCTTGTCAGACGAAGAGCTGGCTGAGGATAGGCTACCAACTGATAAAGCATTAAATAGCATCACTAGTGGTACTTTTCACTCGTTTTGTAATATGTTACTACGTCAATATTCAGGGCTGCTCGGTATCAATCCAAGGTTTACCATTTTAGATACAGGCGATAGTGAAGATGCCATCGATTTAATTCATAAAGAAAAAAAGTATCCTGCGCAAACCAAAAGCCAAGCCTTTCCACGTAAAAAGACGCTACAAAATATCATTTCTAGCTCTCGGAATAGACGCATTCATATCCGCGACTTAATCGAAAGCAGTTATCCTGATATCGCCGTACATATTCCGATTATCGAGCAATTGGCAGTCGATTTTCATGAGTATAAGCGTGCCAACCATCTCTACGACTTTGACGATATTATTAGCCAAGTCGTGCGCCACTTAAAGACCAATGATGCCTTTCGCCAAATGCTACAAAACCAATATCGCTATATCATGGTTGATGAATATCAAGACACCAATATTCCGCAAAAGCAGCTGATAGATTTGATTTGTGAGCCTGAGTCGGTATCACTGATGGTGGTCGGTGATGACAATCAAAGTATTTATGCTTTTCGCGGTGCCAATTACGAAAATATTTTATTATTCGGTGAGACCTATCCTGATGCCAAGCTGATTAAGCTTGAGCAAAACTATCGTAGTACGCCTGCTGTTTTGGATTATATCAACGCCTTGTCAGCGCAAATCACGCTAGGCTATCAAAAGCAACTGTACTCTGGCGCATCGATAAGTGGGTACAAGCCAGTATTTAGCCGCCTAACCAATGAGACAAAAGAAGCCAAATATATCGCTGATAAAATCATAGAGCTAAAGTCAGATCATGATTACAATGATTTTGCGGTACTGTGCCGTACGTCGTTTCAGTCCAACTATGTCCAGCTAGAGTTTATGGAGCGTCATATTCCATTTATCGTGGTGGGTGGTATTAAATTCGTTGAAAGGCGACATATCAAAGACGTTTTAGCCTTTATTAAAATTCTTTACAACCCCAATGATACGATTGCTTGGCATCGTATTTTGACCTTGTTCCAAGGCGTTGGGACAGTCACCGCGACGCGTTTGACCCAAGCGATTAATGCCGACAACAACTCCTTTGAACCACTACTCACAGCGAAGTTTGCTAAAAAAAGCGAACAGCTTGCGCCTTTATACAATACGCTGACCAAGGCAAATCAGGCTGAATCAGTAGAGATGATTATTGAGCATATTTTAGAGTTCTATATTCCTGTCTTAAAAACGATTGAAGAGAATTGGCGGGAGCGTAACGAGGACTTTCGTGTGCTCAAAAACTTGGCAACAGAACACAGCAGCCTTGATAATTTCTTAGAAAATTTGGCACTCGATCCACCCAATGATTCGGTCGCAACGACCAGTAAACCAGATGATAATGACAGTGATAAAGTCACCATCTCGACTATCCACAGTGCGAAAGGACTAGAGTGGCCAGTGGTGTTTGTCAATTCATTGGTCGATGGTATCACGCCGCACCATCGCTCGTTGGATGACTTTGAGGAGTTGGAAGAAGAGCGTAAATTATTCTATGTTGCTTGTAGTCGAGCCAAGACCAGACTGTATCTAACGGCACCTGATTATTTTGCTAGCTATTCAGGGTATTTTGACAAGCCGTCGCGGTTTATCGCCGAGCTGTCTGTAAATGAAGTGACGGTAGAGACAGCTAAAAAGCCTAGAGCAGAAAATGATGACCCAGTGTGGTGGTGAAGGGTATTGTAATTCGATAAATAATATAAAAATACAGGCATAATTAATGCACGTTTGTTGTTAGAATAGTATTGGCGACTGATTCTTTATACCAACCTTCGTACTACTTAGCATGGACTTTATAATTAATGAAGAATTTCATCGCCGATGTAAAGGCACTCTTTAGACAAAAATATGATGCCGATGCTCAAGGTAATAAAACAACAAAGCCCGCCTTTATAGACTTACCACCTGATATAAAGCCCGATAACCGACATAGAGTAAGTCAGTCTAGTCAAAATGACGATACAGATGATTTCGCGTCATTTATCATCTCATCTGGTAAATCTAACAATGCTTCTGGTGTTTCAGCCAATAAGCAGTTAGGACGCTGGTTCAAAGAAAACGAAGCCTTTAATATTAAAGGACGTTCTATTGAGCGCGGTTTTCATTATGTTGGCGGTCAGCTTACAATGCTAACGGGGTTTGGTATTGAACCTTCGCTAGTCGATGATAGTTTACCTGCCAGCTCTCCAAACGTCATCCACAGTATATCGCCAATTTATCATGATGAATCGCTTGGTTATTGGCCAAGTTACGAGCGTTTGTCCGTTAAATGCCGAGGTACTTATCTTGATTGGCTAGCTTCAAATCGCGCGCATCCAAGTACGCCTATTGGCTATGTGTTCATTTATTTTGGCGGTTTTGAGCGCCGTATTATTGAACATATTAACGATGATGTTGTCTCCGATGCTGAGTTTATGGCTATCTATGAAGAAGTGACACGACTCAATCGCATCTATGGCAGCCAGTCTGCTTCGTTCGACAGTTATTCAGCACATTTTTTAGCGTTTATGACCCTTATTCGGTCCTTGTTATTTGAAGATAAAGCGCAAACAGGGGATTTACTGCCACCGCCTTTCACTAGCCAAAACCTAAAATTTAAGATGCATTTGGCAAAGACGGTAGCGTTGCAATTGCCTATTCCTGCATCATTAGCATGGGAGTGGTTGGTATATTCTAATGAATACAATTTTAAAACTCCCGCCAAGCGCTGTGAAGCGGTGTTTAAATCGTTATTCGCAATCCTTTACCAAGATATTTACCAAAACGGTTTCGTAGTTTCTGCCAATAAAACTAGGCTTAAGCTCAGCTATAACGCTGCCAGTCGTTCTATCGTTAGCGTAGAGCTTACGCTTGATGACTTGCCAGACCCAAGCATCCTGCGAGCGCCTGTCAAAAAAATTATAACTATCGCTGAACAATGCAATGATGCTTTAGATGCTTACAGTCGTTATTTGGGCAAGGAGGATAGCTCGGCTGATGACATTGCCGCTATCATGTTATTACCTAAGACGCTTATTTATCAGCAAGATTATTTAAATGACAACCCTACTATTAGAAAATTTAAAACATGGGCCCAGTCCATTATAAAACACAATGAAGGGCTAACAACGACTAAAGAGTTATGGGCATATTTGGATGAGCCCTTGCCACAAACATCTAGCAAAACGCTGAGCAAAAAACAAAACGAGCTGATTATCCATTTGGTAGAGCTTGCTGGTTTTGGTATTGCTCCAGACCAACGTTATCATCAGACGCGCTTACAATCGGACGGTTATGCTGTGTTATTTGCTGGCGGTCATGGTGCGCATTGTGAAGATTTTGAACCGAGCTCATCGTTCTATCAAGTCAGCCTAGCTATGAGATTAGGGGCAATGGTAGCGACTATTAATGGCTATGTTGATAAAAGGGAAGTGGATACACTATTGACGCTGCTCAATCAAGACAGTCAACTGACCACTATTGAAAAAGGCTCTCTGACCGCTTATTTGCTATGGCAGTTAAATACCCCAGCAAATATGGCAGGTCTAAAAGCGACATTGGCTGATCTTGACGACCAATATATTGGCTTTATCAGCCGCTTTATCATTACCGTTGCTTTAGCGAATGGCAATATTGAACCCAGTCAAATCAAACAAATCGAAAAGTTATATCAAGCTTTAGGTCTGGATAGAACGATGGTGACTAGTGATATTCATCAGCTGACGACGAATAAAAAAGTAAACATGGGCATAAATAATGCGCCTGAAACCAAAGACAATAGCGACAAAAATAGCCGTTCATTTAGTTTTGATGCCGAACTATTGGCGCTACATGAACGTGAGACCGCAGTGGCTAAAGCGATGCTAAGTAAGATCTTTGCTGTAGAAGATGAAGAAAGCGAAGATGATATAAAAGAGAGTGTACTATTAAAGATAAGCAGTAAGACGGTGACTGAGCATCAGAGTAACGTGCCTGTTAACAATCATAGTTCAGGTAATGAGGTGATCATAAACGGATTAGATAGTAGTCACAGCCAGCTGTATCAAGAGCTTATTAGTGCCGAGGTATGGCAACGTGAAGCCGTCAACGAATTATGCGAATCGTTAAATCTAATGATAAATGGCGCTATTGAAACTATTAACGACTGGGCATACGATAAAGTTGATGCACCTGTATTAGAAGATGATGATGAAATGGTCGTTGATTTTGAGATTGTTGACGAGTTAAAAGCGTTGAATTCATAGCACATAAAAGCTAGCACACTAAAAATAATAGATTAAAAAGGAATAAAGATGAGTGGTAAAAAAATTAGAGCCAAAGAACGCGACGCGATTATCCAGTCGCTCAAGGCTGGCGTTACCCCCAAAGTTGGTATTCAGCATATCCAAGTGGGACGTATTAATGAGCTCAAAGCTTTGATAGATGATATTGAACGTGTGGCTGCTGGCGGTTCTGCATTTCGGCTGATTATTGGGGAATATGGGTCGGGGAAGACTTTCTTTTTGAGCGTGGTTCGCGCCATCGCACTTGAGCGTAAATTGGTCACGGTGAATGCGGATTTATCGCCTGACAGACGTATTCAAGCATCGTCAGGCCAAGCGAGGAATTTATATTCTGAGCTGATGCGTAACTTATCAACGCGCAATAAGCCTGATGGCAATGGGCTTGCCAGTGTAGTTGAGCGTTTTATTACCGAAGCACGCAAACAAGCGGACAGTAGCGGAGAAGCTATCAGTGACGTTATACAGAAAAATTTAGCTGAATTGACTGATTTGGTAGGCGGTTATGATTTTGCAAAAGTCATTGAAGCTTATTGGCAAGGACACGAAGAAGGTAATGACGAGTTAAAAGTCAACGCTATTCGCTGGCTACGTGCAGAATACTCTACTAAAACTGATGCCAAAAGAGACTTAGGCGTGCGCACGATTATCTCTGATGCTTCCTTTTATGATTCCCTAAAAATCATGAGTTTATTCGTTCGCCAAGCTGGTTATCAAGGATTACTCGTTAATTTGGACGAGATGGTCAATCTATATAAGCTCAATAGTACGCAAGCGCGTCAAGGTAACTATGAGCAAATTCTGCGTATATTAAATGACTGTTTGCAAGGTACGGCTGAGAACTTAGGGTTCTTATTAGGGGGTACTCCTGAGTTCTTACTCGACCCGCGCAAGGGTTTATATAGCTATGATGCCTTGCAAACTCGTTTAGCGGACAACAGCTTTGCCAAGAAGGCAGGGGTTATTGATTACTCATCTCCCGCATTACATTTAGCTAGTCTAACGCCAGAGGAGCTTTATATCTTGCTGAAAAACCTACGTCACGTTTATGCGGGCGGTGATGAGTCTGCATATTTAGTGCCTGATGAGTCACTACAAGCTTTTTTGCAACACTGTAGCCAAACGATTGGTGATGCTTATTTTAGAACGCCACGTAATACCATCAAGGCATTTTTAGATATGCTAGCTGTCATCGACCAAAACCCTACGATCTCATGGGATCATCTCATTCATTCGGTAGCTATCGACCCTGAGACGCCGTCCGATATGGACATCGATATGAGCGACCTTAGTGACATGGATGAAGATGATGGACTTGCAGACTTTAGCTTATAAGTTTGATATATCACTTTAGGACGGAAAATTACTTTGAGAGATGCCCATACCGAGCTTGATAAACGTGTGCAACGCTGGATTTTTAACCAAGGCTGGCACGGATTACGCGAAGTACAAGCCAAAGCTATCGCACCTATTTTATCAGGACAAACAGATGTGCTTATCAGTGCGGCAACTGCTGCGGGTAAAACAGAAGCTTTCTTTTTGCCTGCTTGTAGCGCTATCGCTTATCAAGACAAGGGCGTTGGTATTCTTTATATCAGCCCGCTAAAAGCATTAATTAATGACCAGTATCGACGCTTGCAAAGTCTAGCGGAGCTACTCGATATGCAAGTGACTCCTTGGCATGGTGATAGTTTACAGAGTAAAAAGAAGCAACAGAAAAAGTCGCCATCAGGAATTATTCTAATCACTCCTGAGTCGCTTGAATCTTTACTAGTACGAGATGCAGGCTGGGTAAAACAAGCTTTTGGTGAGCTAAAATATATTGTCATTGATGAATTTCATGCCTTCTTGGGCAGCGAGCGTGGGCAGCATCTATTGTCACTCTTGCCCGTCTTGAGCATGTGGCTGGACGGCTAGATGCGCCTATTCCGCGAGTCGCGCTTAGCGCCACTTTGGGCAATTTAGAAACCGTCCCTTTATCGCTACGTCCCAATAACGCTTTACCTTGCGTCATTATTGAGGACGTTGAATCGACCGCAAGTGTCAAAGTACAGCTAAAAGGGTATATACAGCCTAATCAGATGATGTCGACACGCCAAAGCGATGACATTGAGGCCGATTCTGATAGTCATGATGCTGAACAAAAAGGTTTTGCAGGTATTAATATTGAGAGTGTTGATACTGAAGATACTAGCCTAGATGTTCCCTATGATGCCCTAATGCAAATATGCGCGGATTTATATCGCTTCTGTCGTGGTGGTAATCATCTCATCTTTGCCAATAGCCGTGCACGTACCGAACTCATAGCCACGATGCTAAGTGAGAAGTGTGAGCACAATGTTGTCCCTAATGAGTTTTTTCCTCATCACGGCTCATTAGCTAAAGAATGGAGAGAAGGTTTAGAGCAACGTTTGCAAAAGGACGATTTACCAACTACCGCCGTCTGTACTATGACTTTGGAGCTAGGTATTGATATTGGTAAAGTCGATTCTGTCGTACAAGTGACCGCACCGCATTCGGTTTCAAGCTTGCGACAACGACTTGGGCGCTCGGGTAGGCGTGGAGGTTCGTCGGTACTGCGCATGCTTATTACCGAGCAACAAATCGATGTAGATACCAGCTTGGTGGATAGGCTACGCTTAGAGCTGGTGCAGTCAATGGCCATGATACGATTGCTTATCGCTAGTAGATGGTTTGAGCCTGCTGATACTTCCCTCTATCATTTCTCAACGCTATTGCATCAAGTGCTAGCAACCATCGGTCAATGGGGCGGTATTCGCGCTGACCAGATTTATACCTTGCTATGTCGACAAGGGCCTTTTCAAAAGATAACACCAGCTCATTTTAAATTATTATTATCACAAATGGGCGCGATGCAACTTATTACCCAGCTTGGCAATCAACAATTGGTGTTAGGAATAGTAGGCGAGCGTATCGTTGATCACTATACCTTTTATGCGGTGTTTAAAACGCCAGAGGAATATCGTCTCGTGGCAGGTAGTAAAACACTGGGCACGCTACCTGTTACAACTATGCTAATACCTAAACAGTATATTATTTTTGGGGGTAGACGCTGGCAAGTAGCAGACATAGATATGGATAAAAAAGTCGTCTATGTCATTGCTGCTAAAGGTGGCGGTGTGCCTCCAGCTTTTGACAGCGGCGGTTTGTCGATACATGACCGAGTGCGCCAAGAGATGTATGACATATTAAGTCATGGCGATTATCGTATTTCAGTTGGCGATAAAAAAGTAGATTTCGCTGATAAAACAGCGCGTGAACTATTCAAAGAAAGCATTGAGACTTTTGACAGGTGTCAATTACGTCATCGACCTCTTATAGACCAAGACGGTAATACTTATATCTTTATGTGGCGTGGTGATAAAATTGTCAACACCTTGGCAGCCCTGCTGACACAACATAATTTCTCTATTGAGAGGTATGCTGGCGTGATATGTATTAACAAAGTTGATTCAGTTCAAACTATTAGATTTTTGAGCTTTTTAGCATCAAATGCTATGCCTAGTGCTACTGAACTTGCCGAAAATGTACCCAACAAGATAATTGAGAAGTTCGATGAATATTTGCCTGAGGATTTATTAAATCTTGGCTATGGTGCAAAGGCCTTTGATATTGATGGTCTCAATGAATGGTTACAGTTATTATTTGAAAGAGAAGTTGACTACAAATAAAATTTTGGAAGCTACTCAACATATCACCTTCTTGTAAGATATGTTTATTACTTCAATAGCATTTTTAAATAAACAACTAGAATTACCTATATTCAGTTTAGAAAGCATAATTTAAAGGCAAAGCCTTTGTTAATTTATTAAATTATTCCTATCAAAAATACCTTTTCAAAAACCCTATAACCAAAAGTATGTGACGCAAAAATATTTATCAGATAAGGGTTTAAAATTTGTCCTAATGCGTTACTATTACCACCTAATTCTGTTAGACCCTTATATTTGATACTCTGTATTAACACCCTAAGAAAAGGATAGGTTATGCGCTACGAAGTTATCGTTATCGGTGCAGGTATGGTTGGCACGTCAGTTGCGTGGCATTTACAAAAAAACAATTCACAAGTATTGATGCTAGACAAGAAGCTGCCAGGGTCAGAGACCTCATATGGCAATGCAGGATTGATTCAGCGCGAAGCCATTCATACCCATCCTTTTCCTCGTCAGCTGACGGAGATGATCAGAGTATTGCCCAACCAAGGTACGGATATTCGCTATCGTATCCCAGCGATTCTGCGTTACCATCAAGCGCTGTTACAGTACTGGAAATACTCTGTACCTGCGACTGTTAAGCAAATCGAAGCAGAGTGGCAGACACTGATTGAGCATTGCACCAGTGAACATCAAACAATGATTGAAGCATCGGGTGCTGACGAGCTAATCACGCGTGACGGCTGGTTACAGCTGCATCGTTCTGAAGAGACGTTTAAAGAAGCGCAAGCAGCAGCCATTGATGCTCGCAACCAAGGCGTTGAGCATAATGTGTTGAACGTTGCAGAACTAAAAGCCATGGAACCTAGTGCCAATTTTGAAGGTTTCGTTGGTGCGATTCATTGGAAAAACTCTTGGCAAGTATCGAACCCAAGCTCGCTAGTCAAAGCCTATGCGAAAAACTTCCAAGAGATGGGTGGTACGATCAAAGAGAGCGATGTAAAAGAAATCGTAAAAGATGGCGAAGGCTGGAAAATCATCACTGATAATGATACTTACTATAGTGATAAGTTGGTCATTGCAGCGGGTCCATGGTCGAATGACTTGATCAAACCACTGGGCTATAACTTGCCGTTATTCCCAATGCGTGGCTATCATCAGCATTTCAAGGTAACGGAAAAAAACACCATTAATCACAGCATGTTTGATATGGACAAAGGCTTTGTGATGGGTCCAATGCAGCAAGGCATCCGTATTACGACTGGTGCTGAAATGACCACCATGGATGCGCCAAAGAACTTTGGTCAATTAAAAACGGTTCTGAAGCTGGCTCGCAAAATCTTACCATTAGAAGATGCAGTAGAATCTGAAGCTTGGGCAGGATCACGTCCTTGTATGCCTGATATGAAGCCAGTTATTGGTCCTGCAGACAAGCATGAAAAATTATGGTTCGCATTTGGTCATAGCCATCAGGGTTTTACATTAGGGCCTATGACAGGGCGTCTGGTTGAAGAAATGATTCACGAAAAGCCATCATTAGTAAATCTTGCACCATTTAGTGCTCAGCGTTTTTCAAAATAAGCGCATATCTGTTAGATTTAGCACAGACTTAAATTAATAAATTGAAGGTATATAATATGATAAAGAAGCTACACAGCACTCAACGTATGAGCAAAACTGTAATTCATAACCAGACTATCTATTTATGTGGTCAGGTAGGTAATGCAGAAGACGATATCAAAGCACAAACCTTGACTTGCTTGGAAAAAATCCAGACCTTGCTAGAAGAAGTTGGTAGTGATAAATCCAAGCTACTATCAGTAACGGTTTGGATCAAAGACATGGCAGACTTTGCTGCTATGAATGAAGTCTATGACAAATTTTTTGAAGGCATTCAGCCACCAGCACGTGCTTGTGGCGAATCAGCATTGGCACGTCCTGAGCTATTGGTTGAGATGATTGCCATCGCTGCTGAATAAAGACTGCTCGTAGTATCTGTAGTACCGGTATTAAATAGAAATCAAAAAGGCTATGATAGCGATATCATGGCCTTTTTTATGCTTGGCAATAAACAAGTTTAATTATCGAAAAGGAGTATGCTCGCTTTATAAACCAAGCATATTCTGTATGACGTTAGCTAAGTAATACAATGATTAGTATTATAGGGATTAGCACCCTTTCCATACTGCTTGGCGCTTCTCAATAAATGCATCAATCCCTTCACCCACATCGTCTGCCATCATATTGCCCGTCATAACTTCACTGGCATAGTCATAAGCATCTTCGACGCTCATATCTAGCTGCTTATAAAACATGTCTTTACCAGTTCTTACCGCTACCGGAGACTTGGCAGTGATCGCTGTTATCAAAGACTGTAGTGTCTGATCTAATTGATCTGCTGGCGCAACTCGATTGATTAACCCATATTGTAAGGCAGTGTGCGCATCGATAAACTCACCAGTGATTAGCATCTCAAATGCTTGCTTACGAGGTAGATTACGACTGACTGCAACGGCAGGCGTGGAGCAAAAAAGCCCAACGTTTATCCCTGAAGTGGCAAATTTTGCTTCATCAGCGGCAACGGCTAAATCACAAGCTGCGACTAGCTGACATCCTGCTGCTGTCGCAATGCCCTGCACCTTTGCAATGACGACTTGCGGCATACGATTAATAGTGAGCATCATGTGACTGCATTGTTGGAATAGGGCGCGCTGAAAGGCTTCAGCTGAATTTGCGCGCATCTCTTTTAGATTGTGACCGGCACAAAACGCTTTACCATTTGCTGCAATGATGACTACACGGATATTGTCATCTTGAGCGATACTGTCCAGTTCCGCTTGTAGCGCAGAGAGTAGCTCAACGGATAAGGCATTGAATTGCTTTGGTCGGTTTAAGGTGAGAGTGACCACACCACTTTTTCTATCGTCTTTTCTAATAACGAGAAAGTCGTCCATGTCTAAGGCAACGTCAGAGTTTGTCATTTATCATCCTTGATAATGGGTTGTTTCGTTTGGTAGATGCTATGTATAGCTACCTAAATAGTAGCATGGCTCATATCTTATATAATAGGTTGCTCATGTAGAAAGCAGACAAATAAAAATAGCGATCTCATATTCTGAGGTCGCTATTTGTTTATCAGTCAGATACAAGCCAAGGCTGTATTAAGCTGTATTTACACTGAGTTTAGTATGCGCCTTCGCTATAAATAAGCTCGTAGCTGTGGCTATAAATCTCAACGATGTTGCCGAACGGGTCTTCCATATAAATCATGCGATATGGCTTTTCGCCAGGGTAGTAGTAGCGTGGTTTTGCCATACGTTTTTTACCGCCTGCTGCTACCATACGCTCAGCCAGTTCTTCAACATTTGGATCTTGAACGCAGAAGTGGAAGATACCTGTTTTCCAGTATTCAAAATTGTTTTCAGGGTTCTCTTGATTCTTAAATTCAAAAATCTCAACACCGATACGGTCACCAGTCGATAGGTGAGCGATACGGAAGCTGCCCCAACCTGAACCGAATACTTCAGTACACATTTCACCAATAGGGCTGTCATCTTCGACAATCTCAGTAGGCTCCATGATGGTATACCAACCCATTACTTCAGTATAGAATTTCACGGCTGCATCTAGGTCAGGGACTGAAAGACCGATGTGCGAAAAGCTTCTTGGATAAACATTGTTCATAGCTTGTGCTCCTGTTTGATGTGCGTTTTCTTTAACGTGGAGCCAGTATACAAATGCACCGTCATTATGTAAAATTATCAAATATTATATAAATAATTATGAAACGTAATGATAAATATCACATGGTTACGCACCTTTTGTACGCTTGTTGACGTCGGTCACTTTACGCACACAGCCGAGCGCTTACACATGACCCAGTCAGGTGTCAGTCAACACATCAGTAAGCTAGAGAATCAGTTAGATATTGATTTGCTTATTCGTCAAGGTAAGCAGTTTTCATTGACTGATGCTGGTCAACAGCTCTATCAGGAAGCAGAAGATATCTTACAGCGATTGGCACGCTTAGAGCAGCGCATTGGGGAAGACCCTGCTTATGAAGGATTGGTGCGACTGATGTCACCGGGTAGTGTGGGGCTTAAGCTGTATCCGCAGCTGTTGACACTACAGCAGCAGCATCCGAATCTAGTGATTGATTATCGCTTTGCACCTAATGCTGATATAGAGCGGGCGCTTGCCAAGCTTGAGATTGATATTGGTTTTATGACGGATATCTCAGGTGATGAGACAGTCAGTTGTAAGCCAGTGGCTCAAGAAGCGTTGATACTAATAACACCTGCGGCTACAGTAGAGCCGAGCTGGGAGCAGCTTAAGGCGCTTGGGTTTATAGATCATCCGGATGGATCACATCATGCAAGTATGCTGCTAAGCGCCAATTATACTGAGTTCCAGCACATTAATGATTTTGATAAAAAAGGATTTTCAAACCAGATTAGCTTGATTTTGGAGCCAGTGAGCAGGGGACTTGGGTTTACCGTTTTACCAGCGCATGCGGTTGCGGCATACCCAAATCCTCAAGCTATCAAAAGTCACTACCTACCAGTACCTGTTAGTGAAACTTTATACCTTGCTGTCCGCAGTCAGTCTGTACTGCCTAACAGAATGCAAACCGTTATTCATGAAGTGCAAAAATGGTTATAAAGTTGACACATACGTATTAGCCTTACATTCTATTTATAATACAGTTTAGCTAAGTTAGAAGCAGTATTTATACATGTTTTCAATTTACTCTATATCTATGGACTAATGATGAATATACAGCTATTAAAAAAGACCTGCTTTAATATGATAATAATTTATATGATAGCTGGACTCACAATACCTGCTATTGCAGAAGATTCAGTATTGATAAGAGATTTCACTACTATCGAGTCACTTGCACAGCAAGGGAATGCCATTGCCCAGTATAATTTAGGTCTCATGTATGCAGCAGGCGTAGATGTTGAGCAAGATAATATTAGGGCTTTTGAGTGGTTGAATAAATCTGCCAATCAAGGGTTAGCTGAAGCACAATATAATATCGGTGTTATGTACGATAAAGGTATAGCCGTACCACAAAGCCATGAAAAAGCCTTTGCCTACTATAGCAAGTCTGCTAAACAAGGCTATAGCAGAGCCCAATACAATCTTGGTAATCTTTATTCTACAGGTGAAGGTGTCGTTCAAAATGATATTAATGCCCTTAAGTATTGGCAACAGGCAGCTGAACAAAATAACAAGTTAGCACAGTTTAATTTGGGCATTGCTTATGCCAATGCCAAAGGTGTCCCTAAAAATAATACAACAGCGTTTAAATGGTATCAAAAATCTGCTGAACAAGGAGTTGTTGGTGCTCAATTTAATTTAGGTGTGCTGTATCAACAGGGGCAAGGGGTCCCTAAAAATAATATAAAAGCGGTTGAATGGTTTGAAGAATCGGCTAAGCAGGGCATGGCAGAGGCTCAGTTTAACCTTGGTTATATGTATTATAAAGGTGAGGATGTAAAACTAGACTATAGCAAAGCCGCGTATTGGTTTGAAAGCTATAGCCAGTTAGGATATCAAGACGCACAAAACGAATTAGCAAAAATTTATATTCTAAGTGGTGGTGTCTATGGTGATAGAGAAGGCGGGCTAGCAGGGTTAAAGCGTATCTGTGACACTGGTGTCCAGAAATATTGTGATATGTATACAGAGTGGAGCCAAAAAATAGACTAAATGGCTTGGCTCTATTCTGTTTTGAAATTATAAAAACATTTATCTCATACTAATGCCCAAGTGCATAGCCGCAGCAATATTTACTGCCGTGGTTTCAATATTGCCATAAGCCTGACTGAGTACGTTTTCGATGGTATCTACTTTTTGGATACTGGGCATGACGACCTCGAATTGGCTGCTCTGAGCAGGTTTTAATCCGTCAACACTGCCGCAGATGGCGATGACAGGCGTATTATTGGCTTTAGCGATATGACTGATACCACCAGCGACTTTACCCATGGCTGTTTGCGCATCGAGCTTGCCTTCGCCAGTGATAACCAAATCCGCATCGGCAATATGCTGTGACAACTTGGTCACTTCAGCGACCGTATCAAAACCCGATTTCAGCTGCGCGCCACAAAAGCTCATTAATGCATAGCCAAGACCACCGGCTGCTCCAGCACCTGCGACTTCTTGACAGTCCTGATGGCTGCTGCCGCGAACAGCTGCAAAATGGCTTAAGGCTTTATCCAAATCGTTAACTTGTTGCGGGCAGGCACCTTTTTGTGGTCCAAATATAGCACTGGCCCCTAATTGCCCACATAGTGGATTGGTCACATCACACGCCACTTCAAACACGGTATCTACCACTTTTGCATGGAAGCTTGTGTCATTGAGCTTGTGTAACTTGGCAAGCTCACCA
Organism: Psychrobacter sp. 5A.1; assembly: GCF_030407455.1. Taxonomy (GTDB): domain Bacteria; phylum Pseudomonadota; class Gammaproteobacteria; order Pseudomonadales; family Moraxellaceae; genus Psychrobacter. Next base: position 4,470 of record NZ_JASDDJ010000016.1, on the reverse strand, counting down.
CCGCCTTGTGCTAATGGACTGTCATTAATATCATGAAATGTCATACCCAATGCCGTTAACATACCAAGACCTGCATCATTGGTGGCACTACCACCCAGACCGATAATAATACGCTTGGCGCCTTCATCTAAAGCATTGGCAATCAGCTCACCGACACCGTAACTGCTAGCGATGACAGGATTACGCTCTGCGACGGTCAGTAGATGTAACCCACAAGCTTGAGCGATTTCGATAACCGCTGTCGCATCAGGTAATAATAGATACTTTGCAGTAATAGGTCTCATCAATGGGTCATGGACGCTGACTTCTTTCCAGCGCCCGCCTAATACATAAGACAATACCGCTGAGGTGCCTTCACCGCCATCTGCCATCGGCAATAACGTATAGTCAGCATTTGGAAACACCTGACTAAAACCAGACTGAATGGCGTGGCAAACATCCAGTGCTTCTAAGCTTTCTTTGAACGAGTCGGGGGCGATTAAAATCTTCATGAAGGTCTCTCTGGGTATTTTTGAATGTCTTTTTTGATATTTCAACGAATGTGTTAAATGAACACTGTTAAATGAATACTAAGGTTAATAGCCAGATAAACACAATGCTGGTCACGCCTTGAATACCAGTCGCCATTGAATGGGCTTTGTATGCCTGTGACACACTCATACGGCTAAACTGACTGACAATCCAAAAGAAGCTGTCATTGGCATGTGAGATAGTCATAGCACCTGCACCAATGGCCATCACACAAAATACGCGACCCAGCTCGCTGTCTAGACCAATTTGATCCAATAACGGTGCAACCATCGCAGAGGTAGTGACTAGAGCTACGGTGGTCGAGCCTTGCGCAGTCTTTAGTGCAGCAGAGACGATGAATGGCATAAAGATACCAAGGCCCAACGCAGACAATGTCGTACCTAAATAGTCTCCGATTGGCGTCACTTTTAGCATGGCGCCAAATGCACCACCAGCACCAGTGATCAATAAGATAGGAGCGGCTACGACCAGACCTTGAGAGATACTGTCACTGATCTGCTGTGTTTTTTGCTCGGTATTGATAAGTAAAAATGACAAAAACAGACCAATGAGCAATGCCGTTAGGGGATTACCAATGAATACCAAGATATCTGTCAACGTGCTATTACCAAACGGTGCGCTTGGGAAGTTGGCAACAGAAGATAGGCAAATCAATACGATAGGCACGATAATAGGTAAAAATGCCATTGTGGCTGAAGGCAGATGGCTATAATCATCGCGGGTTTTCATCCCTTCAGGCATTGCTACTGGTGCATCTGCCGCATTGATATTGTCAGGCGCAACGTTGAGAAAGCGATTAGACCACCACCAGCCAGCCAATACAGCAACCGCAGTCACGACCACACCGACCATGATGACCAAACCTAGATTAGACTCTAATCCTAAGTTGCCTGCCGCTGCAATCGGACCTGGTGTCGGTGGCACGAAAGTATGCGTTGCGTACAAGCCCGTGGCTAAGGCAATACTCATCGCCACACTTGATACATGTAAGCGCTCAGCTAAAGACTCTTTTAGGGAGTTTAAAATAATATAACCAGAGTCACAAAATACAGGTATCGAAACGACTGCACCGACGATAGACATGGTCAAAGTAGGGAAGCGTGGTCCCAATACCTTAATGACCGACTCTGCCATCACGATAGCCGCACCAGTTTTTTCAAGGATCAAGCCAATAATAGTACCAAATACAATCACAAGACCGATGTAGCCTAAGATACCACCAAAGCCATCAGAGATTGTCTTAGCGATCGTGTTAAGCGGTACTTGATAAAATAGCGCGACCAAGAAAGCGGACAAAATCAACACTAAAAAAGGATGCCACTTTAATTTTGCGGTCGCGAAAATAATAAAAAGAATGGTCAGCACAAGCCAAAATACAATCATCACTGTCTCAATATGGTTTATATCTTAATGAATTATTCACGCGAACAGGCATCAATAACGATACGAATTTTTAAAGGGGCGTATTCTATAGTAAATAGGCACTATTAGGAAATACCGTTGCTAAATATTTTTCGCTATTGATAAAAAATTGAGAAATTTTTGATTGTGGGAGTACGCAAAAAACGCATGTGGAAATATCTTGATAGCCAGCATTTTCTAACGCTTTTAACCAAAAGAACTGGCCATCTGTAATGACCAGTTCTTATATAAGCCGTATTTACCGATCTGAGTAATAATTATTTTTAGGATAGGTGTTTCGAAGATTTACAGTTAAGCAATCTTATCAAAAAAAGCTTTATTATTTGTCGCTGTTGAAGTATCAAAGCTGACGTAAATACCTTGATCGTCCAGTGTGGCATACCAATGATCATCGTTGCCAATGGTTAGCAGTTGAAAGTATTTATCGTTGACAATTCTCCCTACCTTATATACTTCACCTTCTGCGTAGTAATCATTACCTTGGATACAGATCAGTTTGTCGTCAGTATGGATATCGTTATGGTCTTTCATATTCTTGCGCCCTATCAGTACATGAGATAGCAGTAGATTATCACCCATGCTAGTGATAACGAATATGATTATATAGACAGTATCTTGTTGTTTGGTATGGCCTTTTTAATGTAGTTGTTGCAATTAGTTGCTATAATATTTCATGATGAATATCGCTATCATAGCAATAGATTTTTTGGTCATCCCACGCTTATTAGGTAGGTAGAATATTCCGATATATTGAAACAATGCTGTGCTGAGTGTACATGCATAGATATAGTCAGAGAACTACTAAACTACTACTGCGTTACCCTCCTTAAATGTACTACTTGTACAATGTGCAGTCGGCGGCCTTGTATCTGTTTTAGACGTCTTTGACTATATATAAACCCTATGTCCAAAAATGACACGCATAAAAAAATCCAGCAACACAAGGTTACTGGATTTTTATAGACTGCGTCTAACTACCTAGAAAATTACTCTTCAGAATAGTCTTCGTCAGCTGCTTCGTCTACTTCTTCGTTGTTACCTTCTTCAGAAAGAATAGTAACTAAGATGCTAGCAGTAACGTCATGATGTAGCTGAATATCAACATTATATTCGCCAACTTGACGTAAAGTGCCTTCAGGAAGCTTGATTTCAGCACGGTCTACTTCTAGACCTGAGTTAGTCAATGCTTCAGCAATATCACGAGTACCGATAGAGCCGAATAGCTTGCCTTCGTCGCCTGATTTAGCACGCATGATGACATTAACGTCAGTTAGTGCATCAGCACGTTCTTGAGCAACAGCTACTTCTTTTGCTTCTTCAGCTTCAAGTTCAGCACGACGTGCTTCGAACTTTTCAATGTTAGCTTTAGTAGCAGGTAGTGCTTTACCCAAAGGGATAAGAAAGTTACGTCCGTAACCTGGTTTCACATCGACGGTTTCACCGAGTTTACCAAGGTTGACGATACGCTGTAACAAAATAATTTGCATGAGTCATTCCTAGTTAATTAACGGTTAACCCTGATGGTTATCAGTGTATGGAAGTAGCGATAAATAACGAGCTTGCTTGATAGCAGTAGCTAGTTGACGCTGATATTTAGTAGATGTACCGGTAATGCGGCTTGGTACGATTTTACCATTATCACTGATATACTGTTTTAGCAATTCAACATCTTTATAATCGATGTGAGTGATGCCTTCAGCAGTGAAACGGCAGAATTTGCGACGGCGATAGAAACGTGCCATGAGTATTCTCCTTTAATTAGTCTTCACTGTTGTCGTTGTCGTCGTTATCGTTTTCACGACTGTCTGGACGACGAGTAGTTGCTTTGCGTGCGCGTTTTTCATCGGCATTCTTGGCTAACTGCGACTCTTCAGTGACAGCGTCGTCACGGCGCATAACTAGACTACGAATGATCGCGTCGTTATAACGGAATAATTCTTCAAGTTCAGCTAAAGTTTCACCGTCAGTTTCAATGTTGAAAAGAACGTAATGAGCTTTGTGAATCTTGTTGATTGGATATGCCAATTGACGGCGGCCCCAATCTTCTAAACGATGGATAACACCGTTGTTGTCTTGAACTAACTTGATATAGCGCTCAACCATGCCGACCACTTGGTCGCTTTGGTCTGGGTGTACAAGTAACACCAGTTCGTAATGTCGCATTATGACTCCTTACGGATTAGTAGCTATTAACCCTATGTTAATAGCAAGGAGATTTATAAGGTAAGCCCGAATCCTATCAAATTTTATAAAAAATAATGAGGAATAAGCTTAGTTTATAAAGCGCCGTATTATAACAGTACTTAGCAATTAACACAAAGGTTAATCTCTACGGTACTGTCAATAAAATATAAAAATGGTGAATATGTCTTTACCAACAAAAAAGCAACGATCGTACGCTGCTTTTTTATCATATATAAGACATATCAATAATAACCAAACTAGGGCATGTCCTCAATTCAAACGAGTGTCCTCTAAATGGGCTAAAAACAGCTAAATTTTGCCAAACATCGTCAA
>NZ_JASDDJ010000151.1 GCF_030407455.1 Psychrobacter sp. 5A.1 | reverse complement strand
GTGTAGGTCGAAGTTAAACTTCAGCCATGACAGGCATAGCCATATCAGTGTCGAACTTCTAAAGCAAATCAATCACCTAAATATTTTGCCAATATAATGATATTTATACGTTTCACTCTGCACGATTAAAATATTTTTCAACAAAGATTACCCATTCCTAGCCTTTATATTCTACAAAATAATGAGTGAATCAACGTTATTTCTTAGGCCATTACAAAGCCATAGCTTGGTTCTTATTTATTATAATTATCATCTCTAAGTACCGTTAATATTCGATGATTTGTAAATAATTTATTTAAAAACATTATATCAATATTTTTAGCAAATCGTCACCACTATTGATAGTTTTATAGTATAGACGGTTAATATAGCGTATGAAAGGTATTTTCATTCCTATCAGGATAAATATTATTGGTATAAAACCAATAGAAATAATGATTTACAAACTTAAGTATATAAAGTGAATTTAGCGATTTTTATATAAAAATACGACCCTATTT
>NZ_JASDDJ010000150.1 GCF_030407455.1 Psychrobacter sp. 5A.1 | reverse complement strand
ATCCACAATAAAACTAGTACAACCCATATCATAGAACAGTTTAGGTAAATTATTCTCCATCCAGCCTTGTCGTAGAAACTTAGCCTGTGCCCATTTTTTCTCAATAGGGTTCAGATCAGGGCTATAAGGCGGTAGAAACAACAAGCGATGACCATGTCTATTCAACAGTCTTTGCACTCGTTTGTGAAAACTTGCGTTATCCATAACGATAATACATTTGGTTTTAAGGCTCGGTATTAGCGTATCTTTGCACCAGTTGTAGAATATATCGCCATTAATATTTTTACTAAAGTAATCTAGCGCAAACAGTGTCTTTTCGTACAAAGCACCAATGACGTTGGTTCGTTTTCTACCTTGCCAGTTATAGCGATCGATGCAAGGTGTTCCAATAGGTGCATAGCCATATGAACGAATGGTTTCAGACTCAAAGCCGCTTTCATCCATGTATACAATAGCAAGGCCTTGAACCATGTATTCGTTAAGTTTTCTTAGATAGTTAGCTCTCTTTAGGGGGCAAGCTTTTGGATGCTCCAAGGTCTTTTTT